>NZ_JBNNPF010000009.1:0-213450 GCF_050275515.1 Streptomyces sp. NPDC004126
ATCGCGAAGCGACGCGACCGAAGGGAGCGCCCTTGACAGGACGGCCCGACACGGAAGGACGATGGGACTGACGGGAAACCCCCAAACCCTCCCTGGCTACCGCCCCAGGGGATCCCGCCCCCCCCACCCGCACCGTGACCGGAAGGACCCCGACGCGGCCTACCGCTCGCCCCACGTGGTCTCCCTGGTGGACGCCGCCATGGCCGATGTCGGCGCGGCCCGGCCGGACCACCCGAACGTCGCCGAGGTGCGCCACCTGCTGGCCTTCTTCCTGACCCGGCAGAAGCGGTACGACCTGGCGCTGGCCCAGTTCCGCCTCGTCGACGGGTACGTGGGCGCGTTGCCGTGGAGGTACTGGACCGAACCGGCGGAGGTGTACTGCGAGTGGCGCGACCTCGCGGCGCGCCGGGCCCGTACGCGCTGAGGCGTTCACCCCCCGGTGCCCGTGCGGGCGCCGTACTTGCCTCCCCGGGAGGCCAGTTCCTTGAGCACCACGGCGGTGCGTCCGGTGAGGCAGGTGCGGCGCAGGGTGTCGTCGGGGCGGGTGAACTGGGCCACCGCGCCCTTGCGTCCGAGCGTGACGGCCCGGGCCACGTACCGCGGTGCGTACGGTTCGGGCTCGCGGCCGCCGATCAGGCGGACCAGGGTGTCGGCGGCGTGGGCGGCCTGCGGGCCGGCGAGGGCGCAGGCGAAGCGGGCGCCGGGCACCGCCGCGCAGTCGCCCACGACGAAGATCCGTCCGTCGTCGACGCTGCGCAGGCAGTCGTCCACGAGCGCCCGCCCGCGGGCGTCGACCGTGAGGCCGCTGCGCGCGGCCAGGTCGGGTACGTCGGACACGATCGCCCACAGGGTCAGGTCGGAGGCGGCCGCCGCCCCGGAGCGCAGGTGCACCGTGCCGTCGACGACGTCGGTGACGGTGTCGTCCACCACCTCGACCCCCAGGCGCTCCAGTCCGGTGCGGGCCATGGTCCGCGCCCGGTCGGAGAAGCCGTCGGCGACCGACGGGCCGATGATCCGTACGCGCAGGCCGGGCCGGGCCTCGGCGACCTCGGCGGCCGTCTCGATGCCGGTCGCGCCGCCGCCGATCACGGTGACGGTGCTGCCCGCGGGCAGGGCGTCGAGTTCCGCGCGGGCCTGTTCGGCGCCTTCCCAGGTCCCGACCGGGACCGTTCCCGCCATGGCCCGGACCGTGCTGCCGACGGCCAGGAACGCGTGGTCGAAGTCGAGGGTCTCCCCGCCCGCGAGGGCGACGTGCCCGTCGCCCACCTTCTCGACGGTGGCGACGCGGACGCCGATCCCGGGGCGCAGCATCGACGCGAGGGGGGTCGTCACGGCGGCGGTCCCGGCGATCTGCTGGTGGAGCCGTACGCGTTCCACGAAATCGGCGCGCGGGTTCACCACCGTGATCTCCGCGCCCTTCACCTTCTTGGCGATCCGGTTCGCCGCGAGCATCCCCGCGTAGCCGGCGCCCACCACCACGACCTTCATGTCGTCCTCCTCGTCAACGCGACTGGTCGGACATGAGATGCCGGCCGGCCGGCTCCTGTGACAGGCGGGCCGCTGTGACGCGCGTCACGGGCCGTGGGGCGGTCCGGCCTGTCACAAAGCGCCGGGGTCCGGCGTCGTATGGGCGCACGGTCACGCACGAGGAAAACGAACGAAGGCAGAGGAGACCCGCACATGAGCGAGGACGAGCGTCCCGACCCCGCCACCGAGGCGTTCGTCAGGCACCGCAAGCTGCTGTTCACCGTCGCCTACGAGATGCTCGGCTCGGCCGCGGACGCGGAGGACGTCCTCCAGGAGACGTGGCTGCGCTGGTCGGGGGTCGACCTCGGCACGGTGCGGGAGCCGCGCGCGTACCTCGTCCGGATCGCGACCCGGCAGGCCCTCGGGCGGCTGCGTGCGCTGAGCCGCCGCAAGGAGACGTACGTGGGCCCCTGGCTCCCGGAGCCGCTGCTCACCGCGCCGGACGTGGCCGAGGACGTCGAGCTGGCCGACAGCGTCTCGATGGCGATGATGCTGGTGCTGGAGACGCTGGCGCCGACCGAGCGAGCGGTGTTCGTCCTGCGCGAGGTGTTCGACCTGGGGTACGAGGAGATCGCGGAGGCGGTGGAGAAGAGTCCGGCGGCGGTCCGCCAGATCGCGCACCGGGCGCGCTCGCACGTCGCCGCGCGCCGGCCGCGCGGGGTCGTCTCCGCGACCGAGACCCGGGCCGCCCTCGACGCCTTCCGGCGGGCGCTGGAGACGGGCGACCTCCAGGGCCTGCTCGACCTCCTCGCCCCGGACGTGGTCGCCCTGAGCGACGGCGGGGGCATCAAGCAGGCCATGCCCCGGCCGGTCATCGGCGCGGAGAAGGTGGCCCGCGCGCTGGCCGCCGGCGTCGCCGCCTTCGGCCCGCTGGTGACCGCGGAGCCGACCCGGGTGAACGGCCACCCGGCGCTCCTGATGCGGATCGGCGGGGAGGTCGAGATGGTCGTGGCGATGCGGATCGACGACGGCCTCGTCACCGGCCTCTACACCGTCCGCAACCCCC
This sequence comes from Streptomyces sp. NPDC004126, assembly GCF_050275515.1. Taxonomy (NCBI): domain Bacteria; kingdom Bacillati; phylum Actinomycetota; class Actinomycetes; order Kitasatosporales; family Streptomycetaceae; genus Streptomyces; species Streptomyces sp. NPDC004126. The sequence goes on from NZ_JBNNPF010000009.1 coordinate 2,534, forward strand.
AGAAGCTGACGCGCATGGAGCACGAAACCCCGCTGAGCCGCTGACGGCTGTGCACGCGGGGGCCGGCTATCTCCCCCGCGAGGGGGTGGGGGCGGGTCGGTGTTTGCCCACCCGCCCCCTCGTCTGCGGGCCGGTGGGCTGGGGGCGGGATCCCCCTGGGCGGTAGTCGGAGAAGGCTTGGGGGTTTCCCGTCAGTCCCATCGTCCTTCCGCTTCGGCCCGGTCCCTCAAGGGCGCTCCCTCCGGTCGCGTCGCTTCGCGATGGCCTTCGGCCACCCTTGACCGACCGACCCGAACCGGAAAGCCGAAAGACTGCCGGGAAACCCCCAAAAGGAACGGTCACAGGGGGAGACAGACGAGAAACGGCCCCGTCGGAGACGAGGGGCCGGGCGCCGGCTACGTACACGAGAGGCCGATCAGAGCGACCTGGCAGGCCCCCAGGCGCAGCAGATCGCTACGCGCTTCTCTGATCTCGGCGACCGTCGGCCGTCTTGGGCTGGTCGTAGGCGGGTACGACGTTGGCGATGGCGGTGGTGAACTCACGGCCGGAGGCCCCTCGGATATAGGCGAGCTCCATCCAGCGGTCAATTCCGGTGTCGGAGACGTTCTCGTTGATCACGGCCATCAGCTCGCCCTCCACACCGGACGCAACGTCGCGCACTCGACGGCGTAGAAAGCGATGAGGGACGTATTCGTACCGCTCACTCATCGGACACCTTCTCGAAGGTGCTGAGGAAGCGCTCCCAGCCGGCCAGTGCACGGTCAAGCAGTTCCGTACTGGGTGTGACCGTTGTGGCGACCCTCGCGAAGGACGCGGTTACGTTGTCGACGAGAGTGATTTCGCTCATGCGTGCCATTCCTGGGCAGAGGGATGAAATTCGCCGTCCGGGTAGGTGGAGGGACGGAGAGGGGTTGGCAGCCAGGTGGGAGGGCGAAGAGACGCCCAGGCCTGCTGACGACCAGTCAACGACCGTCCGCACAGTGGGACCATCGGGGACCCGCTCTCCGCATGCACATATGCGGAAGGCGGGTACGGGCATGCGGTATTCGCGATCGAAACTCGTAACGTGGGTGATCTGGTGGGCTGGCAGGCGCCAAAGGTCCGAGAAGCTTCCCGGGCGGGGAACTACGGCAAGGTCATCGAGCTGTGCCGTAAGGCGGCCGGGCTCACGCAGAAGCAGGTGGGCCAGGCATGCGGGCTTTCGCAGTCGGCGGTGTCACGTCTGGAGAATCACGGGGCAGGGTCCTACGGGACGGATCTGTTGGCGGCCGTGGCCGCGTACCTGGAGATCCCGACAGGGCTTGTCGGCCTCGCCGAGCACCACGCCTTACGGGACGGATCGGAACGAGTGGAACGACGTGAGTTCCTTGGTGGTGTGGCCGCAGTAGCGGCTTCACCACTCCTCGGCGCCCTGCCACAGGGCGACAGTGATGGGGGCCAGGTGGCGGCCTTGAGGATGAACACCGCTGGATACCGGCGCCTGGACAGCACCACCCCTTCCCGAGACCTTTCGGCTGCGGTGGAGTCCCATATCCGTCTGATCCAGAGCGTGACCCGCAGCGCCGACACAGACCGGATGCGCAGCCGCCTTGCGGCCGTGGGCAGTGAAGCGGCCAGCCTGGCCGGGTGGCTGGCATGGGACATGGGTGACCATGGATCGGCACGGTCCTGGTACGGGGCGGCAATCCGCGCCGCACGCTCGGCGGATGACCCGCTATTGGCCGCTTACCAGACCGGCAGTCTGGCCCAGTTCGAGGCGCACGCCGGCAACGGGGCACAGGCCGTCGCCCTCGCGCACAGGGCGCGAAGATTCCTGGGAACGCAGAGACCGGCAGTCGCTGACGCGTGGCTGTCCTCGGTCGAAGCGCTCGCCCATGCGGCAGACGGGGACCAACGGGAGACCGACCGGGCGCTCAACCGCAGCCGCGCCGTGGCGGAGTCGCTGTGCGTCGAGGAACCACCTCCGTGGCCCTGGGTGTTCCGGTTCGACGGGGCAAAGGTCGCGGCGTGCCGGGTGACGTGCGGGGCGCGGCTCGGGCTCTCGGACTGGGTGCTGGCGGGTGACACGGAGGCATTGGCCACAGGACACACCAAACAGCGCGCCCTCGTGGTGCTGGACGTGGCTGCCGGACATCTGTCCGCCGGGCGCATCGACGCGGCGTTCGCCTTCGCATCAAAGGCTGTCGAGACCGGCGTGGCCTACCGCTCCGGCCGGATCGTGGAACGGGCCCGTGCCCTACGCCGTTCGTTGGCCTTGACGTCGCCCCCCAGAGTGGTGCGTGAATTCGATGAACGGCTTCAAGACGTCTACCTGTAAGAGGAGCACGAAATGCGTGTGGGCATCACAGGTCACCGTGGGTTGAGCCCCGAAGTGGAGAAGCGCGTGCACGGCCTTCTGGCGGCGGCCGTCGGAGACCTGGACGCGGCGGAGCTGACAGGGGTCTCCTGCATCGCGGACGGCCCCGATGCCTGGTTCGCCCAAGTGGTACTTGATCACGGGGGACGGCTGGAGGTCGTCATTCCCGCCGAGGAGTACCGCGAAGGCCTGCCGGACACTCACTGGCCCGTGTACGACGATCTCCTGCACCGGGCCTCCGACGTGCACCGCACCGGCATGGCCGCGTCCGACTCTGCCGCCCACATGGCGGGCAGCGAGATCCTCGTGGGCCTGGCCGACGTGCTGTTCGCTGTGTGGGACGGAAAGCCGGCGTGGGGTTTCGGCGGGACGGCCGACGTCGTCGCGTACGCCGAGAAGGTGGGGGTACCGGTACGCGTGCTGTGGCCGGAGGGCGCAGAACGCTGAAGCGCCCGCCAGGCGCCCGATTGCCTCTCGTGCGGATATCAGCCCAAGACCGGCGGAAGACGCCGGAAAAGAGGAGCGCGTAGCGATCTGTCGCGTCTGGGGGCTTCCCAGGGGGCCCTGATCGACCTCGCGTGCGGGTCGTCGCGCCCCTGGCCCGGAATGCCGACATCTGAGGGCCCAGGGGATCCCGCTCTCCACCCCACCCACCCGCACCCGGGGGCGGGTGGGCAACTCCCGCCCCGCCATCTCCCCCTCGAGGGGGAGATGGCGGGCCCCTACAGGTAGTCCTCCAGGCGGCCGATCCTGTAGCCCTGGTCCTGTATCCGCTGGAGCATGCGGGTCGTCATCTGGGTTTCCGTCGCGCCCTTGAGCTCCGACGGGCCGCGGAAGTGGGCCAGGATGATGTCGCCCGGCTTGAGGGCGGAGCCCTCCGCGTACTGGAAGTCGTTTATCTGCATCGACGCCCGCCACAGGACCACCGTCGGGGCGCCGCATTCGGCGGCGGCCTTGAGGGTGTCGTCGTTGTAGTTCCCGAAGGGCGGGCGGAAGAGCGGGGGCCGCTTGCCGAAGCGCTTCTCCAGGTGGTCCTGCTGCCCGCATATCTCCTTCTTCTGCGCCGCGAAGGGCAGGGTGCGGAGGTTCGGGTGGGTCAGGGTGTGGTTGTTGACCGTGCTGCCGGAGCCGTTGTCGCGGAGCTTCTCGAAGTAGCCGTAGTCCGAGGAGGCCACGTTGTCCGTCAGGAACATGCTGATCGGCAGCTTCAGGTCGGCCGCCATCTTCAGGAACTCGGGGTCCTTCTCGGCACCGTCGTCGAAGGTCAGGAAGACGACCTTCTCCGTCGGTGCGACGGGTATTCGGTCCAGCACGGCCGCCTTGCCCGGGGCGGTCTTGGGGAGTTGGGGCTTCTGCGCCGGCTTGGGGGCGTACTGGAGGGGGGCCTTCAGGCCCCACTTCCGGTACGCCTCGTCCCCCGGCGCACCGGCCTGCGCGGAGCTCGCCGCGGGGGCCGGCGCGGACGGGGAGGTCGACGGGGACGCGCTGTCCGGCGCGGTCTTGCGGCCCAGCCGTTCGATGGGGTCCACGCTGTTACCGCATCCCGTCAGGGACAGCGCGAGCGCGCCGGCCGTCAGCGTCCCGGCTACCAACCGGCGCGCGTACCTCACAAGTAGTCCTCCAGGCGGGCCACGGCGTATCCCTTGTCCGTGACGGTCTTCATGACATGACGGATCATGTCAGGCATCGTGCCCTTCCAGTCCTCCCGGCCCCGGAAGTGCGTGAGGATGATGTCGCCGGGGTGGAGGTCGCGGTCCCATTCGCGGTAGTCCATCCGGTTCACGAACGCTTCGGCGTTCCACAGCGGAACCGCCTTGATGCCGCAGGACTTGGCGGCCTTCAGCGTGTCCTGGTTGTAGTTGCCGTACGGCGGGCGGAAGAGGGAGGGCCGCTTGCCGAACTGCTTCTGGATGGTGTCCTGCTGGCCGCAGATCTCCTCGCGCTGCTGCTCGTACGAGAGGCCGGGCATGTAGCGGTGGTTGAGGGTGTGGTTGTTCAGGGTGACGCCCGCGGCCTGCATCTCCTTGAAGTAGGGGTAGTTGTCGCGGACGAGGTAGTCGCTGAGGAACGCCGTGTAGGGGATCTTCAGCTCGCTCATCATCCTGATGAACTCGGGGTCCTTCTCGGCCCCGTCGTCCACGGTCAGGAAGACGACCTTGTCCTCGGTCGGGACGGTGGTGAAGACCGGGGGCAGTTCGTCCTGGTCCTCGACCTCGAAGCCCTCGCGCGTGGTGATCTCGGGCTTCGTCTTCGGGGCGGCCGGGGCCAGGAGCGGCGTCTTGGCCAGCCGCCACTTCTTCGCGGCGGCGATCCGGGCCTGCTGGGCGGCCTTGAGCTTCTCGGCGGAGTTGGCGAGCGCACCGGCCGCGCCGCCGGCCTCCGCTCCCTGGCCGGGCTTGCCCTTGGCCGGCTTCTCGGGCTCCGTGGCCCCGCACCCCGTACCCAGGGCGGCGACCAGCAGTGCGGCCAGGGCCACCCCGTACCGGCCGCGCGGGTGCCGCGCGGGTCGGTGACCAAACTGCGAACTATTTCCGTTTTGTCGTACAAGCTGCATAGCAGCGGATGTTTTCACCACCCGGCTCCGCGTCCCGGGCGACACCACGGCCGGACGCCCGCCTTCCACCGGCTGGCCCACAATGAACCGGTGACCCCCGAAGACTTCGCCGCGCTCCTCACCCCCGAGGGCCGCGCCCTCCTGGACTCCCTCCGCGACTACGACCCCGCACAGGAGCTGGCCGTGGCCACCCGGCTGCGCCGCGAGCACCCCGCCGGGCTGGTGTCGGCCGCACTGGGGCAGGCCCGGCTGAGGCAGCGGGCGGTGGCGAAGTTCGGGGCCGAGGACGCCTTCCGGATGTACTTCACGCCCGGCGGCGGGGAGATGGCCACCCGCGCGCCGGTGGCCGCGTACCGGGCGGAACGGCTCCACGCGCTCGGCGTACGGAGCGTCGCGGACCTGTGCTGCGGGATCGGCGGGGACGCGCTGGCGCTCGCGCGGCGCGGGATCCGGGTGCTGGCGGTGGACCTCGACCCGCTGACGGTGGCCGTCGCGCGGGCCAACGCCGAGGCCCTGGGGCTGGCGGACCTGATCGAGGTCCGGGAGGCGGACGTGACGGCCGTCGACGTGTCCGCGTACGACGCCGTCTTCCTCGACCCCGCGCGGCGCGGCGGGCGCGGGCGGATCTTCGACCCCGAGTCGTACTCGCCGCCGCTGTCGTGGGCGGTGGAGGCGGCGCGGGCGGCGAAGTTCGCCGCCATCAAGATCGCCCCCGGGATCCCGCACGAGGCGGTGCCGGCGGAGGCCGAGGCCGAGTGGATCTCCGACCACGGGGACGTGAAGGAGGCCGTGCTGTGGTTCGGCACCGCCCCCGGCACGGTACGGGCCACCCTGCTGCCGGGACCGGTCGGGCTGGAGACCGCCGACCCGCTGCCGGACCCGGAGGCGGGACCGGTCGGGCGCTGGCTGTACGAGCCCGACGGGGCGGTGATCCGGGCGCACCTCGTCGCGGAGGTGGCCGCGCGGCTGGACGGGCGGCTCATCGACCCGACCATCGCGTACATCACGGCCGACGAGCTGCGGGAGACGCCGTACGCGACGGCGTACGAGATCACGGACGTGCTGCCGTTCGGGCTGAAGAAGCTGAAGGCGCTGCTGCGGGAGCGGGGGGTCGGGATCCTGACGGTGAAGAAGCGGGGGTCCGCGATCGAGCCGGAGGAGCTGCGCAAGAAGGTCAAGCCGCAGGGGCCGAACTCGGCGACGGTGTTCCTGACGCGGGTGGCGGGGGCGCCGGCGATGCTCATCGGGTGCCCTGCGCCTGGCCGGGGGTAGCGGGGGTTCCGTGCCGCCCTTCCCCTGGCCGGGGTAACGGGGGGCCGTGCCGCGCCGCCGCGCAGGCGGCCCCGGGCTGCGCCCGGGCTTTCCGGGGGCTCCGCCCCCGGGCCCCCGCGCCTCAAACGCCGGCGAGGCTGGATTTGGCCGGCGTCAGGCTGCCAGGGTCGGGTGGGGCGTGGGGGCCGGGACGGGTGGGGTGCGGGTCCAGCGGTGGTAGGCCGCGGCTTTGGCCAGGCCCAGGAGGGCGGTGATCCACAGGATCATGCCGAATCCGGTGAAGTACGCGACCTCCCCGTACGTGTCCGTGCCCGGCCGGGCCCCGGACGCCGACGCGAACGCCAGCCAGAGGCCGAAGCCGCCCAGGGCCAGGGAGGCCGTCAGCCACACCGCGCTGCGGGCCGGGGCGCGCAGGCGGGCGTCGGCCTCGGGGTCGTGGCCCGCCATGACCCAGGCGCACAGCAGCCGGCGTACCCGCCGCTCCTGCCGGGCGCCCCGCGCGAGGCAGAGCCCGGCGTACAGCAGCACCGCCGCCCCCGCCGCGGAGCACGTGACGCCGCCGAGCCCGCCCGGCCCGCCGCCCGCGGCGAAGGCCGTCACGGCCAGGCCGGCCAGGGTCCAGCCCAGCGCGAAGGCCCCCGCGACGCACCAGAGCGACAGCAGCCGCCCCAGGCCCAGGCTGCGCCGGCTCAGGTCCGCGAGGAAACGCGCGCGGTCCGCCCGTACGACGCCCTCGTCCAGCCACTCGCGCAGGTGCGCGGGCGGCGGCGGGGGCGGTAGCTCACGCGCGGGGAGTCTCGGCATGGGCATGACCCTAACCGCGGCCGTTCGAGCTTCGCCGCAGCACTCCTCGACCACCGCCCCGACCAGGGCCTCAGCCGGCGCCCGTGGCCTCCACCGACTCGAAGCGCCAGCGGTGCACCGCCCGGGTGATCAGGTCCGCGGCCGGCTCGGGCAGCTCGGGCAGGTCCGCCGCCAGTCCCTCGGGGGCCTCCCACCAGGTGATCACGAGCACCCGGTCCTGCGGGGCGCGCAGCACCTCGCGGCGCACGGGCTCCCGGGCCAGTACCTGCGCCCGGGCCCACTCCATGAGTTCGTTGCCCCGGCCCCCGACGGCCCGGGCCTCCCACATCAGCGCGACGGTGCTCACGAGTAGAGGTTGTCCTTGCTGAGTTCGTGCACGTGGTCGTGGGAGTGGGAGTGCCCGTGGCCGTGACCGTGACCGTGGTCATGGCCGTGATCGTGGTCGTGGTCGCCGTCGTGCGACGTGCCCGGGACGTGCGGGTCCGTCACCGGCAGCGAGGAGTCCGCCGACAGGTCCCAGTCGGAGGCCGGCCGGTTGCGCTTGACCATCTCCGCGCCCAGCGCCGCCACCATCGCGCCGTTGTCGGTGCACAGCTTCGGCCGCGGCACCCGCAGGATGATCCCCGCGTCGTCGCAGCGCTCCTGCGCGAGCGAGCGCAGCCGGGAGTTGGCCGCCACGCCGCCGCCGATCATCAGGTGGTCGACGCCCTCGTCCTTGCAGGCGCGGATCGCCTTGCGCGTCAGCACGTCCACCACGGCCTCCTGGAAGGACGCGGCCACGTCGCGCACCGGCACCTCCTCGCCCGCGTTGCGCTTGGCCTCGATCCAGCGGGCGACCGCCGTCTTCAGGCCGGAGAAGGAGAAGTCGTACGCCGGGTCGCGCGGGCCCGTCAAGCCCCGCGGGAAGCTGATCGCCTTCGGGTCGCCCTCCTTCGCCAGCCGGTCGATGACGGGACCGCCGGGGAAGCCGAGCTGCAGCACGCGTGCGATCTTGTCGAAGGCCTCGCCCGCCGCGTCGTCGATGGTCGCGCCCAGCGGCCGGACGTCGCTGGTGATGTCCGGGGCGAGGAGCAGCGAGGAGTGCCCGCCGGAGACCAGCAGCGCCATGGTGGGCTCGGGCAGCGGCCCGTGCTCCAGCTGGTCGACGCAGATGTGGGAGGCGAGGTGGTTGACCCCGTACAGCGGCTTGCCCAGCGCGTACGCGTACGCCTTCGCCGCCGAGACGCCCACCAGCAGCGCCCCCGCGAGGCCAGGGCCGGCCGTGACGGCGATGCCGTCGAGGTCCCGGGCGCTGACCCCGGCTTCCTTCAGGGCGCGCTCGATGGTGGGGACCATCGCCTCCAGGTGGGCGCGGGAGGCCACTTCGGGCACGACCCCGCCGAAGCGGGCGTGCTCGTCGACGCTCGACGCGACCGCGTCGGCCAGCAGGGTGGTGCCGCGGACGACGCCGACGCCGGTCTCGTCGCAGGAGGTCTCGATGCCGAGGACGAGCGGTTCGTCAGCCATTGCTCTCACTGCTCTCAGGGTTTTCGTTTCGGGTCTGTGCCGGGTCGGTCAGGCGCATCACGAGCGCGTCGACGTTCCCGGGCTGGTAGTAGCCGCGCCGGAAGCCGATCGGCTCGAAGCCGAACCGCTCGTAGAGCCGCTGGGCGCGGGTGTTGTCCACCCGTACCTCCAGCAGCACCTCGGCGCACTCGAAGGCGGTGGCGGCGCCCAGCAGGTCGGTGAGGAGCCGGGCTCCGAGGCCCGTGCCCCACTGGTCCTTGGCGGCCGCGATGGTCTGTACGTCGCCCAGGTCGCCGGCGGCGGCCAGTCCGGCGTAGCCGACGATGCGGCCGGTGGCGGGCTCTTCGGCGACGACGTAGCGGCGGGTGGCCTGCGGGCCGCGCGCGTGGGCGAGTTCGGACCAGAACATCCCGGCCGACCAGGCGTCGTCGGGGAACAGCTCGTGTTCCAGTTCCAGCACCGGTTCGATGTCCCACCAGCGCATCTCGCGGAGCACTGCGGTCGGGGCCGTCACTGCGGGGTGACCACCTTGTAGTTCTTGGGCACCTGCGCGTCGGGGCGGCGCAGGTAGAGCGGCGTCGGGGGCAGGAAGGCCTCCCCCGCCGCGAGGCGTTCGGCGGCCAGGGCGGCCAGGGAAGCGGCCGACTGGTGCACGGGGCCGCGGGCGTCCGGGAAGACGTCCGGGTAGAGGGTGGCGCCCTGCCCGACGGCGGGGAGGCCCGCGACCTGCTCGGCGATGTCGGCGGGGCGGTCGACGGCGGGCTCGCCGACGCGGGTGCGCGGGTCCTCGTAGCGCGCCCAGTAGACCTCCTTGCGCCGTGCGTCGGTGGCGACGGTGAAGGGGCCCTCGATCCCGGCGGCGCCGGCCGCGTAGGCGAGGCCGTCGAGGGTGCACAGGCCGTGCACGGGGACGCCGAGGACGGCGGCGAAGGTGGAGGCGGTGACGAGGCCGACGCGGAGCCCGGTGTAGGGGCCGGGGCCGACGCCGACGACGATGCCGGTGACGGCTTCGAGCTTGATCCCGGCCTCGGTGAGGACCTGGTCGACGGAGGGCAGCAGGAGCTCCCCGTGGCGGCGGGCGTCGACCTGGTTCGACTCGGCGAGGACGGATTTCCCGTCGTGCAGGGCGACGGTGACGGCGGGCGTGGCGGTATCTACGGCGAGCAAGAGCACGCGAACAGCCTACGACTCCCCGGCCCCAGGGCCTTGCGGCCGGTCGGTGCGGGGCCCGGCTGCTACCTTTCGACCGGGTACACACGCGGGTCGCCCGAGAGTTCGACGGCCCGAGGCGCGGAGAGGTGGAGCAAGGTGGCACGCAGCAGCTCGGGAATCGTGGCCGGGCTCACCGTGGCGGCGCTCGCCGCGATCGGCTTCCTGGGCTACCAGGCTTCCGCGACCGCGCCGGCGCATCCCGCGAAGCCCGCCGGGCAGGCCCCGGCAGCGGCGCAGAACCAGCCCCCGGCCAAGCAGGAGCCGGCGAAGCCGACGGCGGCGCCGGCCGAGTCGGGTACGGGCACGCGGGTCGTGTACTCGGTGTCGCAGAAGCGGGTGTGGCTGGTCCAGGAGGACGGCAAGGAGCCGAAGACGTTCACGGTGATGCCGAGCACGGTGCACCCGGTGCCCGGCAGCTACCTGGTCGTCTCGCGTTCGGCGACGGTCACCGGCACGGACGGGGTGCCGATCGAGCACGTCGTACGGTTCACCACCACCGACGGGATCGCGATCGGCTTCAGCGCCCGCGTGGACGGCACGATGCCGGAGCCGGACGCGGCGAAGAAGACCGGCGGGATCCGCATGGCGCGCGCGGACGGCGACGCGATGTGGGCGTTCGCGACGCGCGACACGAAGGTCGTCGTCGTCGCCTGACGGCGCCCCTCTCCACGGCGTCCCCCGTGCGGGGACGCGCGGCGCGGTTCACCCGAACGTGGGTATCAGGCCGCCTCGGGCTCCGGGGCGGCCCGTTCGGCGTCGGTCCCGGGCCCGGCCCCCGGCCCGGATCCGATTTCGGGTTCGGTTTCGGGTTCGGCCTCGGCGCGCGCGGGCGGCGTGGACACCGCCGTGGCGGCCGCGCCCGCCGCGAGCAGGGCCCGCATGGACACGACGGGCGCTCGCTCTGCTCCTGCTGCCGACATGGCTGCCTCCTGAGACCCCGGGACGCCGTACTTAGGTACACCTAACCAGCGCTCGGTACCATGTCATCACGCGAGCCTGCGCCAACGCAATATTTTCCCGACGAGTTGTCGGTACGTTGTCGCAGCGGTGGCCGGAACCACGGCGTCCCGGCGGCTACCGCCCCGCCAGCCCTGCCAGCTCCGCGCCGGCCCAGCGCTCGCCGACGCCGCGCAGCGCGACCTCGCGCACGTCGTCCAGGACCTCCTCGTGCCCGACGGCACGGCCGATCACCACGTGCAGCCGGTCGTCGGAGAGCTCCTCGACCTTGCCGTCGCCCCACTCCACGACGACCACGGAATCGGGCAGCGAGACGTCGAGGTCCAGGTCCTCCATCTCGTCGAGCCCGCCGCCGAGGCGGTACGCGTCCACGTGCACCAGCGGCGGACCGTCGCCCAGCGACGGGTGCACCCGGGCGATCACGAAGGTCGGCGAGGTCACGGCCCCGCGCACGCCCAGGCCCTCGCCCAGCCCGCGGGTCAGCGTGGTCTTGCCCGCGCCGAGCTCGCCGGTCAGCAGGACCAGGTCGCCGGGACGCAGCAGGCCGGCGATCCTGCGGCCCAGCTCCTGCATGGAGGCGGGCGAGTCGACGGTGATCAGGGTTTCTGCGGCGGCCTCGGCCAGGGCCTCAGCCGCCGGGCTGCGCGGTGCTTCCCGCGGTACTTCTTCCATGTCCCCCAACGTTAGCCGCTGCGGGGACGGCTCCGGTGCGTGCCAGCAGGCCGGTCAGCAGCCCGGTCACGATGTCGGGGCGCTCCAGCATCATCAGGTGCCCGGTGTCCTCCAGCACCACCAGCTCGGCGGCCGGCAGCTCCTCTTTGATGGTCACGCTGTGCACGGCCGGGGTGATCATGTCCCGGTCCCCGGCGACGACGGTGACGGGGATGTCCGCGAACCGCTGGAGGGCGGCGCTCTTGTCGTGGGTCTGGAAGGCCGGGTAGAACTCCGCGACCACGTCGATCGGGGTCGCCTCGATCAGCCGCTCGGCGAAGCGCGCGACGCCGGGATCGACGTCGCGGGAGCCGAACGAGTACATCTTGATCATGCCGGCGAAGAGGTCGGCGGTGGCCCGGCGGCCCTTCTCCACCAGCTCGACCTGGGAGCCGAGCGCCTTCAGCACCCCGGGCAGGATGCGGCGCACCGCGCCCAGCCCGACGGACGGCAGCCCGTACGTCACCTCGTCGAGCCCGCCGCTGGAGGTGCCGACGAGGGCCACGCCCAGCACCCGGTCCCGGACCAGCTCCGGGAACTGCTCGGCGAGGGCCATGACGGTCATGCCGCCCATGGAGTGGCCGACGAGGACGAGCGGGCCCTCGGGCGCGGCCGCGTCGATGACGGCCTTCAGGTCGCGGCCGAGCTGGTCGATGGTCACCGGTACGCCGTCGGCCTGGGCCAGGCCCCGGGCGCTGCGGCCGTGGCTGCGCTGGTCCCAGTACACGGAGCGGACGACACCCCGCAGGGCGGCGCGCTGGAAGTGCCAGGAGTCCTGGGAGAGGCAGTAGCCGTGGCAGAAGACCACGGTGGCGCCCTCCGCCGGGTTCTTGCGCCGCAGGCGGCGCTTCTTGCCGTCCGCGGGCGGTTCGTCGACCTCGTAGTAGAGCTCGGTGCCGTCCTCGGCCCGGCAGCCGCCCTCGGTCCCGCGCAGCGAGCCGAAGTCCCCGGCGGCGTCGAGGGCGAGGCGCGCCTTCATCCGGATGCCGCGCCCCACGGTGATCCGTTCGACCGCGACACCGGCCGCGGCGCCCGCCGCCAGCACACCGATGGCGGCGCCGGCCCAGCCGGCCTTGCGCCAGTTCTCGCTCACGACGTCGCCGTCCTCCCCGTCAGGCCCGCCCGGCCCGCTCAGCCGCCGAGGTAGACCCGCGGCACCCTGCCTCCGATACGGGTGACGATCTCATACGCGATGGTGCCGGCGGCCTGGGCCCAGTCCTCGGCGGTCGGTTCGCCGCGCTCGGCGTCGCCGAAGATGACTGCCTCGTCGCCTGCTTCGGCGAGGTCCTCGCCGAGGTCCACGACGAACTGGTCCATGGCGATCCGCCCGGCGGCGCGGCGGACCTTGCCGGCCACGAGCACCGGGCCGCGGCCGGAGGCGTTGCGCGGGACGCCGTCGGCGTAACCGGCGGGGACGAGGGCGAGGTGCGTCTCGGACTCGGTGACGTAGTGGTGGCCGTAGCTGACGCCGTGCCCGGCGGGGACCGTCTTGACCAGCGCGAGGGAGGCCCTGAGGGTCATGGCGGGGCGCAGCCCGAGCTGGGCGGGGGTGCCGAGTTCGGGCGAGGGGGAGACGCCGTAGACGGCGATGCCGGTGCGCACGAGGTCGAAGTGGGTCTCGGGGAGGGTCAGCGTCGCGGGCGAGTTGGCGATGTGCCGGACCTCGGGGTCGACGCCCTCCTTCTCCGCGTAGGCCAGCATGTCGCGGAAGGCGTCGAGCTGGAGCCGGATGGAGGGGTGGCCGGGCTCGTCGGCGCAGGCGAAGTGGGACCAGACGCCGGTGACCTGGACGGTGCCCTCGGCCTGCGCGGCGACGGCCGCGCCGACCAGCTCGGCCCAGTCGGCGGGCTGGCAGCCGTTGCGGCCGAGGCCGGTGTCGGCCTTGAGCTGGATGCGGGCGGGACGGCCAGCCGCGCGGGCGGCGGCCCGGACCTCGTCCAGGGCCCACATCCCGCTGACGGACACGTCGAGGTCGGCCTCGACGGCCTCCCGCCAGGGCCCGCCGGGGGTCCAGAGCCAGCACATGATCCGCCCCCGGATCCCGGCGTCGCGCAGGGCGAGCGCCTCCTCGGGGGTGGCGGTGCCGAGCCAGGTGGCACCGGCCTCCTGGGCTGCGCGGGCGCACTGGACGGCACCGTGCCCGTAGGCATTCGACTTGACGACGGCCATCAGCTCGGCCCGGGGCGCCCGCGCGCGCAGGGCGCGCACGTTCTCCCGTACCGCGTCAAGATCGATCTCGGCGTACACGCGCATCGGTGTCTCGTTCATCGCCCACAGTCTCTCAGAACCTGTACGGACCGGTGATCGGGCATGCTTCGCCCGCCATACCCCCTTTACACACCCCCACCACCGTTTGCCCCACCCCACCCCAGCCCCAAGCCCCACCGCCGTTTACCCACCCCAGCCCCGCCGGCGTTTGCCCACCCCAGCCCCGCCGGTGTTTGAGGCGCGGGGGTCCGGGGGCGGAGCCCCCGGGGAACGGTGGAAGGGAGGGTAGGGGACAGCCCCGCAGGGCCGCCCCCGGCCGGGTCAGGCCCGCACCGACCGCCAAGCCTCCGGCAGCGCGGCGGCGACCTCCTGCGCCACCACCGGCGCACCCCCGGCGGCCAACCCACCAGCGCCCGGCGCACCAGCGGCCAGCGCCCCGGCGGCGAACCGCCCCGCCAGCCCGTGCAGATAGGCGGCCACCGCCCCCGCGTCGACCCCCGACAGCCCGCCGGCGAGCAGCGCCCCCGCCAGCCCGGACAGCACGTCCCCGCTCCCGGCGGTCGCCAGCCACGGCGTCCCCGTCGGGTTGACCCGCACGACGCCACCGGCACCGCCGCCGCCTCCCCCGCCGGAGGCGACCAGCGTCGTCGACCCCTTCAGCAGCACCGCCGCCCCGTACCGCCCCGCGAGCCCCCGCACGGCGGCCAGCCGCCCCGCCTCGACCTCCTCCCGCGCCACCCCCAGCAGCGCCGCCGCCTCCCCCGCGTGCGGGGTCAGCAGGGTCGCCGCCCGGCGTGCGCGCACCGCCTCCGGGTCCAGCCCGCGCAGCCCGTCCGCGTCGACCAGCACCGGTACGTCCCGGTCCGCCAGGGCCCGTTCGACCTCGGCGGCCCGCCCGGAGCCCAGCCCCGGGCCGACCACCCAGGCCTGCACCCGCCCCGGCCCGACCAGCACCTCCGGGTACCGCGCCAGCACCGCCTCCGCCGCCGGGCCCACGTACCGCACCGCGCCCGCGCCGCCCCGCAGCGCCCCCGCCACGGCGAGCACGGCCGCGCCCGGGTACTGCTCCGACCCGGCGACGACGCCGACGACGCCCCGCCGGTACTTGTCGCTCGACGCCCCCGGCAGCGGGAGCAGCCGTGCCACGTCGGCGTGCTGGAGGGCCTCCAGCTCCGCCCGGTCCGGCAGTTCCAGCCCGATCGGGACGAGCCGCACCGCGCCCGCCCGCGAGGCCCCGGGGTCGATCAGCAGCCCGGACTTGTACGCGCCGAACGTGACCGTCACGTCGGCCGACACCGCCGGGCCGGCGACCTCCCCGGTGTCCGCGTCGACCCCGCTCGGCAGGTCCACGGCGACCACGAGCGCCCCGGCCGGGATCCGCTCGACCAGCGCGGCCGCCGCCGGCCGCAGCCCGCCCCGGCCGCCGATCCCGGTGAGCCCGTCCAGTACGAGGTCCGCCCGCGCCGGCACCGACTCGGCGACCCGTCCCCCGGCGGCCCGCAGCGCGGCCAGGGCGCCGGGGTGCATCCGCTCGGGGTCCATCGGCACCGCCGTCACCCCGGCTCCGCGCCGCGCCAGCCGGGCTCCGGCGTACAGGGCGTCACCACCGTTGTCCCCGGGGCCGGCCAGCAGCACGACCCGGGACCCGTAGACCCGCCCCCGGCGCCGCGTCAGCAACTGCGCGCACACGGCGGCCAGCCCGGCCGCCGCCCGCGCCATCAGGGCGCCTTCCGGCAGACGGGCCATCAACTCGCGCTCGGCGGCCCGTACGGTCTCCACGCTGTAGGCAGTACGCATGCACTAACCTTCGGCGATCACCACCGCCGACGCGACGCCGGCGTCGTGGCTGAGGGAGATGTGCCAGGACTTCACCCCGAGGGCCCGCGCCCGGGCCTCGACCGTGCCGGACACCCGCAGCCGGGGCTGCCCGGTGTCCTCGACGTACACCTCGGCGTCGGTCCACAGCAGCCCGGCGGGCGCCCCCAGGGCCTTGGCCAGGGCTTCCTTGGCCGCGAACCGGGCGGCGAGCGAGGCGGTACCGCGCCGCTCGCCGCTCGGCAGCGTCAGCTCGGATTCGAGGAAGAGCCGCCGGGCCATCTGCGGCGTCCGCTCCAGCGCCGCACCGAACCGCTCGATCTCGGCAACGTCAATCCCCACACCGACAATCACGACGACAACCCCAACTACTCCACGGTCACGGACTTGGCGAGGTTACGCGGCTGGTCCACCTCGTTCCCCCGCGCGGTCGCCAGCTCGCACGCGAACACCTGGAGCGGCACCGTCGCCACCAGCGGCTGGAGCAGCGTCGGGGTGGCCGGGATCCGGATCAGGTGGTCGGCGTACGGGACCACGGCCTCGTCGCCCTCCTCCGCGATCACGATGGTCCGCGCCCCGCGCGCCCGGATCTCCTGGATGTTCGAGACGATCTTGTCGTGCAGGACCGAGCGCCCGCGCGGCGACGGTACGACGACCACCACCGGCAGGTCCTTCTCGATCAGCGCGATCGGCCCGTGCTTGAGCTCGCCCGCCGCGAAGCCCTCGGCGTGCATGTACGCCAGCTCCTTGAGCTTGAGCGCACCCTCCAGCGCCACCGGGTAGCCGACGTGGCGGCCGAGGAACAGCACGGTGTCCTTGTCGGCGAGGGAGCGCGCCAGGGCCCGTACCGGCTCCATCGTCTCCAGCACCCTGTCCACCGCCGCGGCGATGTCCGACAGCTCCCGGACCACCGCCCGGATCTCGTCGCCCCACTTCGTGCCCCGCACCTGCCCGAGGTACAGCGCGACGAGGTAGCAGGCGACCAGCTGCGTCAGGAACGCCTTGGTGGAGGCGACGGCCACCTCCGGACCGGCGTGCGTGTAGAGCACGGCGTCCGATTCGCGGGGGATGGTCGAGCCGTTCGTGTTGCAGACGGCCAGCACCCTGGCGCCCTGCTCGCGCGCGTGCCGCAGCGCCATCAGGGTGTCCATGGTCTCGCCGGACTGCGAGATCGCGATCACCAGCGTGCGCTGGTCGAGGATCGGGTCGCGGTAGCGGAACTCGCTGGCCAGCTCCGTCTCGCACGGGATGCGGGTCCAGTGCTCGATGGCCAGCTTCGCGATCATGCCCGCGTGGTAGGCCGTACCGCAGGCCACGATCACGACCTTGTCGACCTCCCGGAGCACCGAGGCGGGGATGCGCACCTCGTCCAGGGTCAGCAGGCCGCTCGCGTCGATCCTGCCCAGCAGCGTGTCGGCGACGGCCTTCGGCTGCTCGGCGATCTCCTTGAGCATGAAGTAGTCGTAGCCCCCCTTCTCGGCCGCCGAGGCGTCCCAGTCCACGTGGTACGCCCGCACGGTCGCGGGCGCACCGTCGAAGCCGGTCACCGTGACCCCGTCGCGGCGGAGTTCGACGACCTGGTCCTGCCCCAGCTCGATCGCGGACCGGGTGTGGGCGATGAACGCGGCCACGTCCGAGGCGAGGAAGTTCTCACCCTCTCCAACGCCCACCACCAGGGGGGAGTTCCGGCGCGCGCCGACGACCACGTCCGGCTCGTCGGCGTGCACCGCGACCAGGGTGAAGGCGCCCTCCAGCCGCCGGCACACCTGCCGCATCGCCTCCGCGAGCCCCCCTCCCCCGGCGCCCCCGGCCGCCTCGAAGCGCTCGGCGAGCAGGTGCGCCACCACCTCGGTGTCCGTCTCGGACTCCAGCCGGTGTCCGCGTTCGGCGAGTTCGGCGCGCAGCTCGGCGAAGTTCTCGATGATGCCGTTGTGCACGACCGCCACCCGGCCGGAGTTGTCCAGGTGGGGGTGGGCGTTGACGTCGGTGGGCCCGCCGTGGGTCGCCCACCGGGTGTGTCCGAGGCCCGTGGAGCCGGCCGGCAGGGGCCGACTGACCAGTTCCTTCTCCAGGTTGACGAGTTTCCCGGCCTTCTTGACGTTGGCGAGCGCCCCGTCGGCGAGGACGGCGACACCGGCCGAGTCGTAGCCGCGGTACTCCAGCCGCTTCAGTCCGGCGATGACCACATCGAGCGCAGACTGCGCCCCTACGTAACCCACAATTCCGCACATAGGCGGCAGCGTACGCCGTGGCCGCCCGTCTGCCCCGTACCCGAACAAGACGAAAACCCCGCCCCGGCGAATCCACCGGAGCGGGGTTGACGATGTTTTCGATTCGGTCGTTCGACGGCCTTCAGCCCAGCTTGAGCAGCTGCGCCTCGACCACCGGAGCCGCGAGTTCCGCCGCGCCGGAGGTCCGGCCCGCCACGAAGTTCGCGAGCGTGCCGCCCTTGCGCACCACCACGAGTTCGGTGGCGTGGTGCACGCCGTCCTGCTCGGCCTCCACCGTGTAGCCGACCGCCTCGTCGCCGCCGTGCGCGGCGTGCGGGACGACCCGCGTCACCCTGACGGTCTCCCCGTTGGCCGTCGCGGAGTAGCCGTCCGTGCAGGCCTCGCCCGCGGCCCGGACCTCGGCGAAGTGCCGGCCGGCCGCGTTGCCCGCGTACGAACCGAGGGTCACCACCGTCACGGTCGAGCTGACTGCGTCCTGGGCGGCCGCCCGCTTCTGCCGTTCCGTGGCGTCCTGCGGCAGCGGCGCCGGTACGGCGACCACCGACGCCTTGGCCCAGCCGGTCCGGCCCGTCGGCAGGAAACCGGTGGCCGCGAAGGCCAGCTCCCTGCACTCCGGCCGGTCCACGCTCACCAGGGGGCTGTCCGCCCCCTCGGGGCTGACCCTGTGGTCCACGAGGTCGCCCTGCGCCACGATCAGCCGGGCCGGGGGCTCCTGCCCCTTCTCCTTCGAGGCGTGGTCGGCCGCGTCGGCGGGCAGCTCCGCCGGGACGATCTCCACCACCATGCCGGGCCGGGCGGTCCCGCAGCCGGTGGCCAGCAGGGCCAGCGTCAGACCGGAGACCGCCGAGGCTCCCAGTGCGGCCGCGCGCCGCGCGCGGACGCCTCTCATCCGAGCTTCTTGACCTGCGCCTCCACGACCGCCTTCGGCTGGGCGGCCGCACCCGTCAGGTTCATCGCGTAGAAGGTGGCCAGGGTGTTGCCCTTGCGCACGACCACGAACTGCATCGTGGCCTTGTCGCCGTCCTTCAGGTCCATCACGGTGTTGTAGGCCAGGGCCTCGTCACCGGCGGTGACCGCGGCGGAGGGGGCGACCTTCTCGATCTTGGTCTTCTCGGCGTCCTGGGTGACCGTGTAGCCGGCCGCGCAGGCCGTGCCGGCGGCCTTCAGCGCGCCGAAGGCCTCCTCGGCGCCCTTGCCGTCGTACGAGGCGAGGCCCACCGAGGTGCGGGTGACGGCCAGGCCGCCCTTGAGCGCGTCGAGCTTGTCGTCGAGGCTCGCGCCCTCGGACGGCTTCTTCGGCTTCTCCGTCGCGGCGATCGTCGCGGTGCCGGCCGGCTTGCCGACCGGGACCAGGGTCTGGAGCTGGACCAGCGGCTTGCACTCGGGCTTGTCGGCGTCGGCGTTCGCCCCGGTCGCGGCCTTCGCCGCCGCGTCCGCCTCGACCTTGTGCTCGGGCAGGTCGGCCTGGGCGACCAGCAGCGGCGCCAGCTCGGCGGCCGACTTGCCCTTGGCCGCGGCGGCCGCGGGGGCGGACTGCCGGGGGCTCGCCTTGGCGTCGTCCTTCTTGCCCGAGTCACCGGAGTCGGAACCGCAGGCGGTGGCCAGCAGGCTCAGGGAAACGGCCGAGGCGGTAAGGACGGCACGACGGACGAACGCGGTACGCACGAAGAATCTCCCCCAGGAAACGAAGGCCGTCAGGGCGCAGGTCGGCGCCACGGCGACGAACAATGTAAGGCGTTCAATCGATCACGCGAACGGGTTTTCGGGTGAACCGGCCGAATCGTGATGCGCACGAGACCGGCCGGGCTTCCGATCGATACGCACTCGTGCACAACCCCGCCGCGCCCCCGACCGACCCCCGCCACCCCCTGTTTTCCCGGCAGCCACCCGCCACGTGACCGACCCCACCACCCACGGGGGCCCCGCAGCCCCGACAATGGCGGTGTGATCACCTCGCCGACGCGTTGTACACCGGACCGCGCAACGGAGCGACCGGGTCCCCGCCGGGCCCAGGACCCGTCTCCGTACGTCGAACTCACCCGGGCCGAGTGGAGCGCCCTGCGCGAGCGGACCCCGCTGCCGCTGACCGCGGAGGAGGTGGAGCGGCTGCGGGGCCTGGGCGACGTCATCGACCTCGACGAGGTGCGGGACGTGTACCTGCCGCTCTCCCGCCTGCTGAACCTGTACGTCGGCGCCACCAGCAACCTCCGCGGCACCCTGAACACCTTCCTCGGCGACGCCGGCAACGGCCACGGCGCCCAGCAGGGCACCCCCTTCGTCATAGGGGTCGCCGGCTCCGTAGCCGTCGGCAAGTCCACCGTGGCCCGTCTGCTCCAGGCGCTCCTGGCCCGCTGGCCCGAGCACCCGCGCGTCGAGCTGGTCACCACGGACGGCTTCCTGTACCCGATGAAGGAGCTCCAGCGGCGCGGCCTGACCTCCCGCAAGGGCTTCCCGGAGTCCTACGACCGCCGGGCGCTGACCCGCTTCGTCGCCGACATCAAGGCGGGCAAGGACGAGGTCAAGGCCCCGGTCTACTCGCACCTGATCTACGACATCGTGCCGGGCGAGCAGCTCGTCGTACGCCGCCCGGACATCCTCATCGTCGAGGGCCTCAACGTGCTGCAGCCCGCGCTGCCGGGCAAGGACGGCCGCACCCGCGTCGGCCTCGCCGACTACTTCGACTTCAGCGTGTACGTGGACGCGCGCCCCGAGGACATCGAGCGCTGGTACCTCAACCGGTTCCGGAAGCTGCGCGAGACCGCGTTCCAGAATCCTTTCTCCTACTTCCGCAAGTACACCCAGGTCTCCGAGGAGGAGGCCATGGAGTACGCGCAGACCATGTGGCGGACCATCAACAAGCCCAACCTGCTGGAGAACGTGGCCCCCACCCGCGGCCGCGCCACGCTCGTCGTGCGCAAGGGACCCGACCACAAGGTCCAGAAGCTGAGCCTGCGCAAGCTGTAGTGGCTATGGTGCGGGCATGCTGCATCTGCGGATGATCGTCCCGTCCCACCGCACGAAGGACGCGCTCGCGCTCATCGACGGGACGGTCGGGACCACCCACGTGGTCGTCCTGGCGGGTGCCGGCCGCGACCCGGAGGGCGACCTGGTCCTGTGCGACGTGGCCCGCGAGTCGGCCGACGAGCTGCTCCAGGAGATGCGCGGCCTCGGCATCGACCGCGACGGCTCGATCGCCGTCGAGAACATCGACCTGTCGATCTCCACCCGCGCCGACGCGGCCGAGGAGGAGGCCCCCGGTGAGGGCGCCGACGCGGTGATCTGGGAACAGCTCGCCGAGGCGACCCACGAGGAATCCACCCTGACGATCACCTACAGCGCCTTCATGATCGTGGCGACGATGATCGCGGCCTGCGGCGTGGTCCTGGACAACGCGATCCTGATCGTGGGCGCCATGGCGGTCGGCCCGGAGTTCGGCCCGCTCGCCGGGGTCTGCACGGGGCTGGTGGAGCGCAAGCCGAGGCTCGCGGGGCGCTCGCTGGTCGCGCTGCTCGTCGGGTTCGCGGCGGCGATCGTGGCGACCACGGTGTTCAGCCTGGCCATGGACGGGCTGGGCCTCTTCCACCCGGGGGTGCTCGACAGCCCGCGGCCGAACACCAGCTTCATCTGGCAGCCCGACCCCTTCTCGTTCGTGGTGGCACTGCTCGCCGGTGTCGCGGGCATGCTCTCGCTGACCTCGGCGAGGGCCGGCGCCCTGGTCGGCGTGGCGATCTCGGTGACCACCGTCCCGGCGGGCGCCAACGCCGCCGTCGCGCTCAGCTACGGCGACTTCGGCCAGATGTGGGGCTCGGCCGAACAGCTGCTGCTGAACCTCGGCGGCATCATGCTGTCCGGGACGCTCACCCTCATCGCCTGGAAACTGCTGTGGCGCACCCAGGCGGGCCGGATGCTCCGGAAGCCGGGTGCGCCACGGGGGCAGGGGACGGGCAGCGCCTAGCCGAGCGCCGACTTCACCGCGTCCGCGAGCCGACCGGCGATCGTGCGGGCCTGCTCGATGTCGGCGGCCTCCACCATCACCCGGACGAGGGGCTCGGTGCCGGAGGGGCGCAGCAGCACCCGGCCGGTGGAACCCAGCTCGCGCTCGGCGTCGGCGACGGCCGCGGCGAGCTCGCCCGAGGTGGCGACGCGGGACTTGTCCACGTCCGGGACGTTGATCAGGATCTGCGGCAGCCGCTGCATGACCCCGGCCAGCTCGGCCAGCGAGCGGCCGGTGGCCGCGACGCGCGCCGCCAGCATCAGGCCGGTCAGGGTGCCGTCGCCGGTCGTCGCGTGGTCGAGGATGATCACGTGGCCGGACTGCTCGCCGCCCAGGGCGTAGCCGTGCTCCTTCATGGCCTCCAGGACGTACCGGTCGCCGACACCGGTCTGCACGACCGCGATGCCCTCGGCCTCCATGGCGAGCTTGAAGCCCAGGTTGGACATGACGGTGCCGACCACGGTGTTCCCGCGCAGCTGTCCGGCCTCGCGCATGGCCAGCGCCAGGACCGCGAGGATCTGGTCGCCGTCGACCTCGGCGCCGGTGCCGTCCACCGCCAGGCAGCGGTCCGCGTCGCCGTCGTGGGCGATGCCGAAGGCGGCGCCGTGCTCGACCACGGCCTGCTTCAGCAGCTCCAGGTGGGTGGAGCCGCAGCCGTCGTTGATGTTCAGGCCGTCGGGCTCGGCGCCGATCGTGACGACCTCCGCGCCGGCCCGGGTGAAGGCCTCGGGCGAGACGTACGCGGCCGCGCCGTGGGCCTCGTCCAGGACGACCTTCAGGCCGTCGAGGCGGTTGGGGAGGACGCCGATGAGGTGGGCGACGTACTTGTCGAAGCCCTCGTCGTAGTCGGAGACGCGGCCGACGCCGGCGCCGGTGGGACGCTCCCAGGGCGCGCCCGTGCGGTGCTCCTCGTACACGGACTCGATGCTGTCCTCCAGCTCGTCGG
The DNA here is from genome assembly GCF_050275515.1 of Streptomyces sp. NPDC004126. Lineage (NCBI taxonomy): Bacteria > Bacillati > Actinomycetota > Actinomycetes > Kitasatosporales > Streptomycetaceae > Streptomyces > Streptomyces sp. NPDC004126. The sequence continues at coordinate 25,100 of NZ_JBNNPF010000009.1, forward strand.
CGAGCTTGTGGCCGCCGCGCGCGAAGAACTTGATTCCGTTGTCGGGCATGGCGTTGTGGCTCGCGGAGAGCATGACGCCGAGGTCGGCACCCAGCGCACCGGTGAGATACGCCACCGCCGGGGTGGGCAGCACACCGACGCGCAGGACGTCCACGCCGGCGCTGGCGAGGCCGGCGACCACCGCGGCCTCCAGGAACTCGCCCGACGCGCGCGGGTCGCGGCCGACGACGGCCGTGGGCCGGTGGCCCTCGAAGGTGCCCGCCTCGGCCAGTACATGTGCGGCCGCCACGGAGAGGCCGAGCGCGAGCTCAGCCGTCAGATCCGCGTTGGCGACGCCTCGTACACCGTCCGTCCCGAAGAGTCGTCCCACTGTTGTCCTCCCGAGTTCAAGCTTCGCTTGGTGACCGCTAGTGACAGTTGTTTGCCGCTTTTGGCGGTAAACGAACCGCCCCGGCAGCACAGAGAGTGCTGCCGGGGCGGTTTCGTTGCTGAACAGCAGGCGAAGATTAACGCTTGCTGTACTGCGGAGCCTTACGGGCCTTCTTGAGACCGGCCTTCTTGCGCTCGACCGCACGGTCGTCGCGGGAGAGGAAGCCGGCCTTCTTCAGCGCCGGGCGGTTGTTGTCCACGTCCGCCTCGTTCAGCGCGCGGGCCACGCCGAGGCGCAGGGCGCCGGCCTGACCGGAGACGCCGCCACCCGAGATGCGGGCGATGACGTCGTAACGGCCGTCAAGCTCCAGGAGCTTGAAGGGCTCGTTGACTTCCTGCTGGTGCACCTTGTTGGGGAAGTAGTCCTCAAGGGTGCGACCGTTGATCTTCCACTTGCCGGTGCCCGGAACGATCCGGACGCGGGCGATGGCGTTCTTGCGACGGCCCAGGCCGGCGGCCGGCTGGGGGTCACCGAAGCGACCGGCAAGCGACTCGGAGGTGTAGTCGCCCTCGACGACGACGTCCGACTCGGTGGTGTACTCCTCGACGCCCTCGAACTCGTCGATGGGGGTCTCGGCGGTGGTCTCGGCCACGATGCTCCTCAGAATTCTCTACGTCTTAGGGGGTGGCCGGAACTACTGCGCGACCTGGGTGATCTCGAACGGCACCGGCTGCTGGGCAGCGTGGGGGTGCTGGTCGCCCGAGTAGACCTTCAGCTTCGAGAGCATCTGACGGCCCAGGGTGTTCTTGGGGAGCATGCCCTTGACGGCCTTCTCGACGGCCTTCTCCGGGTTGTTCGCCAGGAGGTCGTCGTAGCGCACGGAGCGGAGACCGCCCGGGAAGCCGGAGTGGCGGTACGCCATCTTCTGGGTCGCCTTGTTGCCGGACAGGTGGACCTTGTCGGCGTTGATGACGATGACGAAGTCGCCCATGTCCATGTGGGGGGCGTAGGTCGGCTTGTGCTTGCCCTTCAGGAGGGCAGCGGCCTGGGTCGCCAGACGGCCGAGGACGACGTCCTGGGCGTCAATGACGAGCCACTGGCGCGAGATGTCGCCGGGCTTGGGGCTGTACGTACGCACGCGTATGCCTTCGCTTCTTCAGTGGTGGGTCATCCCATAGGGCGCTAGCCCCGCGGGAAGGGTCCTGACAGGGTCACCACGGACGATCACGACAGCCCTCGTTCACATCGGGGACGCACCCGAGTGAAAACCGCTGGTCATCGGTCCGGTGGACCGGCGTAAGGCCCTTTCACGTGAGAATGAGAAAGCCAATACGCATAACAAACCAGCAGGATACCCAAGTAGACCCGTACGGGTCAAAACGCGGTCCGCGATGCCGATTCTGCTGGCGTCGCGGCGCACTCCGGTTCGGTCCTGGATGGGGACCCCGCAGTTGTTACTCGTCCCAGGGTAACCCGACCGGAGACCACTGCACGACGTGCCAGCAGACCCGCGAGCCCGCACAGGGTCGCCATGTCCTTGAAGGCGCGCCGCTTGCCGGCCAGCTCGTCCGGCCACGGAACCAGCGCCGCCTGCGGCGTCAGGGCCAGCCAGAACCAGGGCGAGCGGGGCATCGAGCCCGCCCGCACCCCCGACGCGAGCAGCAGCGGCAGCACCACCAGCAGGTAGTGGTCGAAGGAGGGGCGCGAGACCAGGAATGCGGTGAGCATCACGCCGCAGGCCGTCTCCACGAGCCTCAGCTCGCCCCCGTCACCCTCGGGATCCGGCCGGCGCCAGCGGGTCCACGCCGCCCACAGCCCGGCCCCGGCCCCCGCGAAGGCCACCGCCACCGCCACCGGCTGGGGCAGCCCCAGCCGCGGCAGCACCGCGATCGGCGAGGCGTCCCAGGGCAGCGCGTACGCGTCCTGCCCCTGGAAGAGGAACGGCAGCGTCTTGGTGAAGAACAGCGACGGGCTCGGCATCACCAGCGCCCCCGCCAGCGACGTCCCCAGCGGCACCAGCACCGCCACCGCCAGCCCCCGCCACCGCCGGGCCAGCACGAACAGCAGCCCGACCGGCACCAGCATCGGCTTGCACGCGATCGCCAGCCCCACCACCAGCCCGGCCGACCCCCACCGCCCCCGGTGCGCGAGCAGCAGCGCCAAGGGCAGCGCGGCCGCCGAGACCGCCGTCCAGTTCCCGATCAGCACCAGGTTCGCGTACGGCTTGTAGGCCAGCGCCAGCACCGCGAACCCGCCCACCGCCAGCCGCGAGCGCAGCGGCACCGAGAACAGCCTCAGCGCCGCCAGCCAGCCGGCGCCCAGCAGCCCCGTCATCCCCGCCGGAAGCAGCCACCGCAGCGCCTCCCGCGGCAGCAGCGCCTCGGGCACCGCCATCAGCACCGCGCTGGGCAGGTACAGGAACCGCTTGTCCTCGTACGGGGAGCCGCCGTCCAGCAGCGTCCGCGCGGCCTTGACCACGAAGGCGTTGTCGGAGCCCCAGTTCGCCCGCAGGCTCGTGGAGACGGCCAGGAACACCAGGACCCCGGCCGACACCACCCGCCAGGGCCGCGGGGCCGGCCCCAGCAGCCAGGCGGTCAACCGCACCCCCGTGGACGGCTGCCGCCACCGCATGAGCCAGATGCTCGGCCGCAGCCCCACGGCAGTCCCCCTCAGCGCTTGCGGTCGACCCTGCGTTCGTCCCAGACGGGCTCCTGAGTTTCCCTCACGACGCCGTCCGAACCGAAGACCAGGTAGCGGTCGAAGGTCCGGGCGAACCAGCGGTCGTGCGTCACGCACAGCACGGTCCCCTCGTACGACTCCAGGCCGTCCTGCAGGGCCTCCGCCGACTCCAGGTCCAGGTTGTCCGTCGGCTCGTCCAGCAGCAGCGCCGTCGTCCCCGCCAGCTCCAGCAGCAGGATCTGGAAGCGCGCCTGCTGGCCGCCCGAGAGCTTCTCGAACTTCTGCTCGCCCTGGCGATCCAGCTCGTACCGGCGCAGCACCGCCATCGCCGGGCCCAGCGGCTTCGCCGCCTCCGTCCACAGGATGTCGACGAGCGTGCGCCCGAACAGCTCCGGGTGCGCGTGCGTCTGCGCGAAATGGCCGGGCAGCACCCGCGCGCCCAGCTTCCAGTCACCGGTGTGCTTGACGTCCTCGCCCGCGAGCAGCCGCAGGAAGTGCGACTTGCCGGAGCCGTTCGAGCCGAGCACCGCGACCCGCTCGCCGTAGAAGACCTCCAGCGAGAACGGCTTCATCAGGCCGGTCAGCTCCAGGTTCTCCACGGTCAGCGCGCGCACGCCCGTGCGGCCGCCCTTGAGCCGCATCTTGATCTCCTGCTCGCGCGGCGGCTCCGGCGGCGGGCCGGCCTCCTCGAACTTCTGGAAGCGGGTCTGCATCGCCCGGTACCGCGAGGCCATGTCCGGGCTGCTCGCGGCCTGGTTCCGCAGCCGCAGGACCAGCGCCTTCAGGCGGGCGTGCTCCTCGTCCCAGCGGCGCTTGAGCTCCTCGAAGCGGGCGAAGCGCTCCTTGCGGGCCTCGTGGTAGGTGTCGAAGCCCGCGCCGTGCACCCAGACGTCCGTACCCGTCGGGCTCGGCTCCAGGCTGATGATCTTCTCGGCGGCCCGGGACAGCAGCTCCCGGTCGTGCGACACGAAGAGCACCGTCTTGCGGGTGGCCTTCAGCTGCTCCTCCAGCCACCGCTTGCCCGGGACGTCGAGGTAGTTGTCCGGCTCGTCGAGCAGCAGCACCTCGTCCGGCCCGCGCAGCAGCGCCTCCAGCACCAGCCGCTTCTGCTCACCGCCCGACAGCGTGCGCACCTCGCGGTACTGGGCCCGGTCGAAGGGGATGTCCAGCGCGGCCGTGGTGCACACGTCCCACAGGGTCTCCGCCTCGTAGCCCTGCACGTCGGCCCAGTCGCTGAGCGCCTGCGCGTACGCCATCTGCGCGGCCTCGTCGTCGACCGTGAGGATCAGGTGCTCGGCGTGGTCCACGGCCTTCGCCGCTTCCCGGATCCGCGGCTGCGCCACCGAGACCAGCAGGTCCCGTACGGTCGTCTCGTCCCGGACCGAGCCCACGAACTGCGACATCACCCCGAGGCCGCCGCTGATGGCGACGCCGCCGCCGTGCGGCTGGAGCTCGCCCGAGATCAGCTTCAGCAGAGTGGTCTTGCCGGCGCCGTTCGCGCCCACCAGGGCCACCACCGACCCCTCCCCCACGCGGAAGGAGACGTCGGGGAGCAGGACCCGCCCGTCGGGAAGGTAGTACTCCAGGTGGCCGGCTTCGAGATGTCCCATGCCGGGCATTGTCCCGGTCGGGCGCTGATCCGCCCAACCGGTTTGCCGCGTCCCGGCCCCGCGGCGGGCTCAGCAGCCCGCGCAGCCGCCGCCCGCACCCGGCAGCGTCCGCATGTTCCGGGCCTCCTTGCTGCGTGCGGCCAGCAGCTCGTCCGCCGGGTAGCCGACCTCCTCCAGGGTCAGCCCGTGCGGCTTGACCACGTGCACCGAGGAGTCCCGTACGGCGGCGGCCAGCACCTGCCCGGGCCACTCGACGGGCCGGTGCCCGTCGCCGACGTGGAGCAGGGCCCCGACCAGCGAGCGGACCATGTTGTGGCAGAACGCGTCCGCGCGGACCGTCGCCGTGATGACCCCGTCCTCACCGCGCTCCCAGCTGAGCTGCTGGAGCGTGCGGATGGTGGTGGCGCCCTCGCGCCTCTTGCAGTACGCGGCGAAGTCGTGCTCGCCGACGAGGGCGGCGGCGGCCCGGTTCATGGCGTCCACGTCCAGCGGCCACTGGTGCCACAGCACGTGCCCGCGGCGCAGCGGGTCCACGCCCGCCTGGTGGTCGCCGACGCGGTAGGCGTAGCGGCGCCAGATCGCGGAGAAGCGGGCGTTGAAGCCCTCGGGGGCCTCGGCGGCCTTCCACACCCGGATGTCGTGCGGGAGGCGCCCCGCGAGGCGGCGCAGCAGCTTGTCGTGGTGCTCGGCCCACACCTCCTCGGCCAGGTCGAACTGCGCGACCTGCCCGCGCGCGTGCACCCCGGCGTCGGTCCGGCCGGCCACGGTCAGCTCGACCGGTTCCTTGAGCCGCATCACGGTCTGCAGGGCGCTCTCCAGCTCGCCCTGGACGGTCCGCAGCGTGCGCTGCTTCGCCCAGCCGGAGAAGTCCTTGCCGTCGTAGCTCAGGTCCAGCCGTACCCGGACGTGCCCGGGCTCCACCTCGTCACTCACGTGACAGATCCTCTCAGAAGCACAGCAATGCAGAACGGGCCCGCCCCCGGGAAGGGGCGGGCCCGTTCAGAGCCGATCAAGCAAGCTCGATCCCGGGACGGGATCAGGCCTCCTTGGTCTCCTCGGCGGCGGGAGCCTCGGCCACGGCCTCGGCGTCCTTCGCGGCGCGCTTGGTGGCGGCCTCGGCCTCACCGGTGGCCTGCTGGGCCACGGTCAGGGCCTCGACCAGCTCGATCACGGCCATCGGGGCGTTGTCGCCACGACGGTTGCCGATCTTGGTGATGCGCGTGTAACCACCGGGGCGGTTCTCGTAGCGCGGGGCGATCTCGGTGAACAGCGTGTGCACGATGCTCTTGTCCGTGATCGTCTGCAGCACCAGGCGACGGTTGTGGATGTCGCCCTTCTTGGCCTTGGTGACCAGACGCTCGGCGTAGGGACGCAGGCGGCGGGCCTTGGCCTCGGTGGTGGTGATGCGGCCGTGCTCGAAGAGGGCCTTCGCGAGGTTCGCGAGGAGGTGCTTCTCGTGCGCGGCGGAGCCGCCCAGGCGGGCACCCTTTGCGGGACGCGGCATTGTTACTCCTTCAAATCTGCACCGGCCGTGTCAGGTACCGGTGTCAGTTCCCCCAAGCGGTCGCGAGGGGGTGGGTGCGGGGGGCGCTAGCCCCCCGCAAGCTTTCTAGTACTGCTCGGTCTCGACGAAACCGGCGTCCGCGTCGTCGTCGGCGCCGAAGGCGTCGGCGGCGGCGGTCGGGTCGAATCCGGGCGGGCTGTCCTTGAGGGCCAGGCCCATGCCGGCCAGCTTCGCCTTGACCTCGTCGATCGACTTCGCACCGAAGTTGCGGATGTCGAGCAGGTCGGCCTCGGAGCGGGCGACGAGCTCACCCACGGAGTGGATGCCCTCGCGCTTGAGGCAGTTGTACGACCGAACGGTGAGCTCCAGCTCCTCGATCGGCAGCGCCAGGTCGGCGGCCAGGGCGGCGTCCGTCGGGGACGGGCCCATGTCGATGCCCTCGGCGTCGATGTTGAGCTCGCGGGCCAGACCGAACAGCTCGACCAGGGTCTTGCCGGCGGACGCCATGGCGTCGCGCGGGCGCATGGCCTGCTTGGTCTCGACGTCGACGATCAGCTTGTCGAAGTCGGTGCGCTGCTCGACTCGGGTCGCCTCGACCTTGTAGGTGACCTTGAGGACCGGGCTGTAGATGGAGTCGACCGGGATGCGGCCGATCTCCTGGCCCAGCTGCTTGTTCTGGACGGCGGAGACGTAGCCGCGACCGCGCTCGACGGTCAGCTCCATCTCCAGCTTGCCCTTGCCGTTGAGCGTGGCGAGGACCAGGTCCGGGTTGTGCACCTCGACACCGGCCGGGGGCGCGATGTCGGCAGCGGTGACCAGGCCGGGACCCTGCTTGCGCAGGTACATCACGACCGGCTCGTCGTGCTCCGAGGAGACGACCAGCTGCTTGATGTTGAGGATGATGTCCGTGACGTCTTCCTTGACGCCCGGCACGGTGGTGAACTCGTGCAGGACGCCGTCCACGCGGATGCTGGTGACAGCGGCACCCGGGATGGAGGACAGGAGGGTACGGCGCAGGGAGTTGCCGAGGGTGTAGCCGAAGCCCGGCTCCAGCGGCTCGATCACGAACCGCGAGCGGTACTCGTCGACGACCTCTTCGGTCAGCGAAGGACGCTGAGCGATAAGCATGTCTGTGTTCCTTCAGTCGTGGACGCCCACTATTTGACGCCCGACGGGTAAAGCCAGGTACAGCAAGGGTACGGGCGGTACGGCCCCCCGAAGGGGTACGTACCGCCCGGACACTCAAGAACGCACAGGTGCGTCCGCTGCGTCAGACGCGGCGGCGCTTCGGCGGGCGGCAGCCGTTGTGCGGGGTGGGGGTGACGTCCTGGATCGAGCCGACCTCGAGGCCGGTGGCCTGGAGGGAGCGGATCGCGGTCTCACGGCCGGAGCCGGGACCCTTGACGAAGACGTCGACCTTGCGCATGCCGTGCTCCTGCGCGCGGCGGGCGGCCGACTCGGCGGCCATCTGCGCGGCGAAGGGGGTGGACTTGCGCGAGCCCTTGAAGCCGACGTGGCCGGCGGAGGCCCAGGAGATCACGTTGCCCGAGGGGTCGGTGATCGAAACGATGGTGTTGTTGAACGTGCTCTTGATGTGGGCGTGCCCGTGAGCGACGTTCTTCTTTTCCTTGCGGCGCACCTTCTTGGCAGCGCCCTGACGACCCTTGGGGGGCATCTCTTACTCCTACGGGAGGTGGTCGGTCCTACAGCGCAAGACCGCTGAACAGGACTACTTCTTGCCCGGCTTCTTCTTACCGGCGATCGCGCGACGCGGGCCCTTGCGGGTACGCGCGTTCGTGCTGGTGCGCTGACCGTGCACCGGCAGGCCACGACGGTGGCGGATGCCCTGGTAGCACTGGATCTCGATCTTGCGGCGGATGTCGCCCTGGATCTCGCGGCGGAGGTCACCCTCGGTACGGAGGTTGGCGTCCACGTACTCGCGGATCTTGACGAGGTCCTCTTCGGCCAGGTCACGAACGCGGGTGTTCGGGTTCACGCCGGTGGAGGCGAGGATCTCCTTGGACCGGGTGCGCCCGATACCGAAGACGTAGGTGAGTGCGATCTCCACACGCTTTTCGCGCGGGATGTCAACACCGGAAACGCGTGCCATTCAATGGCTCCTGTGTGTTCGGGGGTCTGCAACAGAACCGCTCCCGACCGCCGACCACCCGAATGGGCGGTGGTACGTCCGGGTCCCCGGCCCCCGCCGGAGGTGCCGCCGGCCCCTGAGGGCTGGGCGGGTTCTGCTTATGTACGTTTTCTTACGTCGCGCGAAGAACTGCGTAGTGCAGGTCGGTCGGCGTGCGTCAGCCCTGGCGCTGCTTGTGGCGCAGGTTGTCGCAGATGACCATGACCCGACCGTGACGGCGGATCACCTTGCACTTGTCGCAGATCTTCTTGACGCTCGGCTTGACCTTCATGTTGGTGAGGTTCTCCGGGTCAGTGCCACCACCCGCACCGGGACGGATGCCCAGGCAGGAGTGAGGACAAGATCTACTTGTATCGGTAGACGATCCGGCCACGCGTCAGGTCGTACGGAGACAGCTCCACAACGACCCGGTCATCGGGAAGGATGCGGATGTAGTGCATACGCATCTTGCCGCTGATGTGCGCGAGGACCTTGTGACCGTTCTGGAGTTCCACCTTGAACATGGCGTTCGGGAGGGACTCGATCACGGTGCCCTCGATCTCGATGGCACCTTGCTTCTTGGCCACGCTTCGCCTTTCGAATCGGCTACCTTGATCGGCGCTGTGCCCCATGCAGGGCATGGAAATGCACGTGAGCCGACGAGTCAGTCTACGTCAGGGCACCCAGAAAGACGAATCCGGAAAGTTTGCCCACGAGTCTAGATCATTAAGCGACGGCTACCCGAGCGGGTCCGGGGCTGTCGTGATGCCGTACTCCGCCAGCTTCGCCTTGCCGCAGTCCGGGCTGGTCAGGACGATCGGGCCGGCCTCGGTCAGGGCGACCGAGTGCTCCCAGTGCGAGGACCAGGTGCCGTCCGTGGTGATGACCGTCCAGTCGTCCGCCAGGACCTCTGTCTGGGCGGTGCCCAGGGAGACCATCGGCTCGATCGCCAGGCACAGGCCCGGGACCAGCTTGATGCCCTTGCCCCGCTTGCGCGAGACGTAGTTCAGCAGGTGCGGGTCCATGTGCATCTCGGAACCGATGCCGTGGCCGCCGTAGTCCTCGATGATCCCGAACTTGCCGAGGCTGTGCTCACCGGTCGACGGCCGCGGCTGGCGCTTGATGTAGCCCTCGATCGCCTTCGAGATGTCCACCAGGCGGTTGCCGAGCTTCATGGCCGCGATGCCGGCCCACATCGACTCCTCGGTGACGCGGGAGAGCTCGATCAGCTCCGGAGCGTGACCGGTGCCCACGAAGGCGGTGTACGCCGCGTCGCCGTGCCAGCCGTCCACGATCGCGCCGGCGTCGATGGAGATGACGTCGCCGTCCTTCAGGACCGTCTTGTCGTCCGGGATGCCGTGGACGACGACCTCGTTCACCGAGGTGCAGATGGTCGCGGGGAAACCGCCGTACCCGAGGAAGTTCGACTTCGCGCCGGCGTCGGCGATCACCTTCCGGGCCACCATGTCCAGGTCGCGCGTCGTGGAGCCCGGCACTGCCGCCTCACGGGTCGCCGCGTGGATCGCGGCGACGACCAGCCCTGCCTCCCGCATCTTCGCGATCTGCTCGGGGGTCTTCAGCTGAACCATGAACGGGGACCTTCCACCTTCGAAAACGGGTCTTCATCAACAGTAAGGCCGCGATGCCCGAGGGACACCGCGGCCGTACTGTCGGTCACGAACTGGAGTGACTACTTCTTGAGGGCGTCCATCGCCCGCTTGGTGATCTCGTGCACCTCGCCGAGGGCGGAGATGGTCACCAGCAGGCCCTGGGCCTTGTAGTAGTCGATGATCGGCTCGGTCTGCGTGTGGTAGACCTCCAGCCGGTTGCGGACCGTGGCCTCGGAGTCGTCGTCGCGCTGGTAGAGCTCGCCCTCGCACTTGTCGCAGACGCCGTCGACCTTCGGCGCCGCGTAGATCACGTGGAAGACGTGCGCGGAGTCCTTGCGGCAGATGCGCCGGCCGGCGATCCGCTTGACGACCTCGTCCTCCTCGACCTCCAGGTCGAGGATGGCGTCGAGCTTCATGCCCGCTTCCTTGAGCATGGCGTCGAGCGCCTCGGCCTGGGCCACGTTGCGCGGGAAGCCGTCGAGCAGGAACCCGCCCTTGGCGTCCGGCTGCTCCATCCGGTCCTTGGCCATGCCGATGGTGATCTCGTCGGGGACGAGCTCACCGGCGTCCATGAACGCCTTCGCGCGGCGGCCCAGCTCGGTGTTCTGGCTGATGTTGGCGCGGAAGAGGTCACCCGTGGAGATGTGCGGGATCGACAGGTTCTTGGCAAGGAACGCGGCCTGCGTTCCCTTGCCCGCACCGGGAGGCCCGACGAGGACGATTCGCATCAGCGGAGGAACCCTTCGTAGTTGCGCTGCTGGAGCTGGCTCTCGATCTGCTTCACGGTTTCCAGACCCACACCCACGATGATGAGGATGCTCGTCCCGCCGAACGGGAAGTTCTGGTTCGCTCCGAAGCCGGCCAACGCCATTGTCGGCACAAGAGCGATCAGACCCAGGTACAGCGACCCCGGCCAAGTGATCCGGTTGAGTACGTAGCTCAGGTACTCGGCGGTAGGCCGGCCGGCGCGGATGCCCGGGATGAACCCACCATACTTCTTCATGTTGTCCGCAACTTCCTCGGGGTTGAACGAGATCGCCACGTAGAAGAACGCGAAGAAAACGATCAGGAGGAAGTAGGCGGCGATGTAGTACGGGTGGTCGCCCTTGACGAAGTGCTTCTGGATCCAGGTCGCCCAGCCCGCCGTCGAACCGCTGAACTGCACGATAAGCGCCGGGATGTACAGCAGCGACGAGGCGAAGATGACCGGGATGACACCGGCCTGGTTCACCTTGAGCGGGATGTAGGTGGACGTACCGCCGTAAGCCCGGCGGCCGATCATGCGCTTCGCGTACTGGACCGGGATCCGGCGCTGCGCCTGTTCGACGAAGACCACCAGGGCCACCATCGCGAGGCCCACCAGGATGACGACCGCGAACTCCACCCAGCCATCAGCGATCTTGCCCTGGAGCTTGATGGTCCAGAGGGCGCCGACGAAGCCGGCCGCGATCGAGATGAACATCAGGATGGACATGCCGTTGCCGATGCCGCGGTCGGTGATGAGCTCACCGAGCCACATGACGACACAGGTACCGGCGGTCATGGTGATCACCATGGTGATCGTGGTGAAGATCGAGTGGTTCGGGACGATCTCGCGAGCGACCGGGCAGCTGCCGAAGAGGGCGCCGGTGCGCGCGGTGGCGACCAGGCCGGTGCCCTGGAGGATCGCGAGCGCGACCGTCAGATAGCGCGTGTACTGCGTGATCTTCGCCGTGCCGGACTGGCCCTCTTTTTTGAGGTTCTCCAGCTTCGGGATGACCACGGTCAGCAGCTGCAGGATGATGCTCGCCGTGATGTACGGCATGATGCCGAGCGCGAAGATCGTGATCTGCAGCAGCGCACCGCCACTGAACATGTTGACCAGACCGAAGAGGCTGTTGCTGCTCCCCATCTGGTCCACACAGATCTGGACGTTCTTGTAGCTCACGCCGGGTACCGGGATGTGGGACCCGAGCCGATACAGCACGATGATGCCGAGTGTGAAGAGCAGCTTCTTGCGCAGGTCGGGCGTCTTGAACGCCCGGGCGAACGCGGTGAGCACGGTGCCTCCTGCGACCCCCGCGCTACTGCGTCAGAGGTGACGGTCTGAAGGATCGACGAATACGTACAAGCAAAGGTGCACGCCACCTTACCGGCGAGTGCACCCCCCGTGGAACGACCAACCGGGGATGCCCCTTTTGTGAGGCATCCCCGGTCGGGTTTCTAGCTATTTGTCACAAGAGTTTCGTCTTAGACGAGCTCGGTGACGGAGCCGCCGGCGGCGGCAATCTTCTCCTTGGCGGAGGCGGAGACGGCGTCAACCGAAACCGTCAGCGCCACGGAGATCTCGCCCTGGCCCAGGACCTTGACGAGGCTGTTCTTGCGAACCGCGCCCTTGGCGACCAGGTCGGCCACCGTGACCTCTCCACCCTCGGGGTAGAGGGCACCGAGCTTGTCCAGGTTGACAACCTGGAACTCGGTGCGGAACGGGTTCTTGAAGCCCTTCAGCTTCGGCAGGCGCATGTGGAGGGGCATCTGCCCACCCTCGAAGCGCTGCGGAACCTGGTAGCGGGCCTTCGTGCCCTTGGTACCACGACCAGCCGTCTTACCCTTCGACGCCTCACCGCGACCCACACGGGTCTTCGCGGTCTTGGCACCGGGGGCGGGACGGAGGTTGTGGGCCTTCAGCGGGTTGGTCTCAGCCATTAGTCAACCTCCTCAACCGTCACGAGGTGGCGGACGGTGTGCACCATGCCGCGGAACTCGGGGCGGTCCTCCTTGACGACCACGTCGTTCAGGCGCTTGAGCCCGAGCGAACGAAGGGTGTCGCGGTGGTTCTGCTTGCTGCCGATGTACGACTTCGTCTGCGTGATCTTGAGGCGGGCCATCAGACACCCGCCCCAGCGCGCGCACGAAGCAGAGCCGCGGGGGCGACGTCCTCGAGCGGCAGACCACGGCGAGCCGCGATCTCCTCGGGACGCTGCAGGCCCTTCAGGGCCTCCACGGTCGCGTGCACGATGTTGATCGCGTTGTCGGAGCCGAGCGACTTCGACAGGATGTCGTGAACGCCGGCGCACTCCAGAACGGCGCGCACCGGGCCACCGGCGATAACACCGGTACCGGGGGAAGCAGGCTTCAGCAGGACAACGCCGGCCGCCTTCTCGCCCTGGATCGGGTGCGGGATGGTGCCCTGGATGCGGGGAACCTTGAAGAAGTTCTTCTTGGCTTCCTCGACGCCCTTGGCGATGGCCGCGGGAACTTCCTTGGCCTTGCCGTAACCGACACCTACGGTGCCGTCACCGTCACCCACCACGACGAGCGCGGTGAAGCTGAAGCGACGACCACCCTTGACAACCTTGGCGACACGGTTGATCGCGACAACGCGCTCAACGTAAGCGGTCTTCTCGGCGGCAGCGCCACCGTCGCGACCCTTCCGGTCCCGCCGCTCGCCGCCACCGGCACCGCTGCCGCGGCGCTGGGGTCCAGCCATTGGATTACCTCTCTCTGTTACGTCCGTGAGTCCCGGAACCGGGGCTTAGAACTTCAGCCCGGCTTCGCGGGCGGCGTCAGCCAGAGCGGCAATGCGCCCGGCGTATCGGTTGCCACCGCGGTCGAAGACGACGGTCTCGACACCCGCAGCCTTGGCACGCTCGGCGACGAGCGCGCCGACAGCCTGGGCCTGCGAGCTCTTGTCGCCCTCGCCACCGCGGATCGAAGCGTCCAGGGTCGACGCCGACGCAAGGGTGTGACCCTTGAGGTCGTCGATGACCTGAGCAACGATGTTGCGGTTCGAACGCGTCACGACGAGGCGCGGACGCTCCGCCGTACCCGAGACGTTCTTGCGGATGCGGATGTGGCGGCGAGCCTTGGCAGCGCGCTTGTACGCGTCGCCCTTGGCGATCTTCACACCGTATGCCATGGCTACTTACCAGCCTTTCCGACCTTGCGGCGGATGACCTCGCCGGCGTACTTGACACCCTTGGCCTTGTACGGGTCGGGCTTCCGCAGCTTGCGGATGTTGGCGGCGACCTCGCCGACCTTCTGCTTGTCGATGCCCTCGACCGAGAACTTGGTCGGGGACTCGACCTTGAACGAGATGCCGTCGGGCGCCGTGACCAGGATCGGGTGGCTGTAGCCGAGCTGGAACTCCAGGTCGGAGCCCTTCGCGGCCACGCGGTAACCGACACCGCTGATCTCGAGGGCCTTGGCGTATCCCTGGGTCACGCCGGTGATCATGTTCGCCACCAGCGTGCGGGACAGGCCGTGCAGGGCCTTGTTCTGACGCTCGTCGTTCGGACGGGTGACGTTCAGAACGCCGTCCTCACCCTTGACGATCTCGATCGGCGCGGCGACGGTGTGCGAAAGGAGACCCTTGGGGCCCTTCACCGCAACCGTGCGGCCATCGATGGTGACGTCCACACCGGCGGGAACCTGGATGGGGAGCTTGCCGATTCGCGACATTGCTTTTCCTCCGTTCCCGACTACCAGACGTAGGCGAGGACTTCCCCACCTACGCCCTTCTTGCCTGCCTGCTGGCCGGTCAGGAGACCGTGCGACGTGGAGATGATCGCCACGCCGAGGCCGCCGAGGACCTTGGGCAGGTTGGTGGACTTCGCGTACACGCGCAGACCGGGCTTCGAGATCCGCTTGATGCCCGCGATGGAGCGCTCACGGTTCGGCCCGAACTTCAGCTCGAGGACGAGGTTCTTGCCGACCTCGGCGTCCTCGACCTTCCAGCCGGTGATGAAACCCTCCTGCTTGAGGATCTCCGCGATGTGCGACTTGATCTTGCTGTGCGGCATCACGACGGTGTCGTGGTACGCCGAGTTAGCGTTACGCAGACGGGTCAGCATGTCTGCGATCGGGTCAGTCATGGTCATGAAGTGGCCTTCGGCCTCTCTCGCCGGGGTTTCCTGTATGCGCCATCCCTCTCCCCGCTCAGAGGCGGGACGGGTGCGGTGCGGGGACCTACGGCGTAGTAAGTCGTTATGGGCGGCGGACGCCCAACCACACAAGCCTAAGGCATGCGCGGCCGGGCATCCGCCGACCAGATGCTTACCGAGAGTCTCTGGAACTTCCCCAAGTCCTTACGGACGGGAGGGAATTACCAGGAGCTCTTGGTCACGCCCGGCAGCTCGCCACGGTGAGCCATCTCACGAAGGCAGACGCGGCACAGGCCGAACTTGCGGTACACGGAGTGGGGGCGACCGCAGCGCTGGCAGCGGGTGTACGCACGCACACCGAACTTGGGCTTGCGGGCAGCCTTCGCGATGAGAGCCTTCTTCGCCATCTCGCTTACGCCTCCTTGAAGGGGAAGCCGAGGTGACGAAGGAGCGCGCGGCCCTCGTCGTCGTTGGTCGCCGTGGTGACCACGGTGATGTCCATACCCCGGGTACGGTCGATCTTGTCCTGGTCGATCTCGTGGAACATGACCTGCTCCGTGAGACCGAAGGTGTAGTTGCCACGGCCGTCGAACTGCTTCGGCGACAGACCACGGAAGTCACGGATACGCGGCAGCGCGAGCGACAGCGTACGGTCCAGGAACTCCCACATGCGGTCACCACGGAGGGTGACGTGGCAGCCGATCGGCTGACCCTCGCGCAGCTTGAACTGCGCGATGGACTTGCGGGCCTTCGTGACGGCCGGCTTCTGACCGGTGATCGTCGTGAGGTCGCGGATGGCGCCGTCGATCAGCTTCGAGTCACGGGCGGCGTCGCCGACACCCATGTTCACGACGATCTTGACGAGGCCGGGGATCTGCATGACGTTCTCGTAGGAGAACTCCTCACGCAGCTTGCCCGCGATGTCCTCGCGGTACTTCGTCTTCAGACGCGGAGTGGTAGCCATCAGATGTCCTCACCCGTGCGCTTGGCAACGCGGATCTTGTTGCCCTCGTCGTCGAAGCGGAAACCGACGCGGGTGACGACCTTCTTGCCGTCCTTCTCCACGACCAGCTGGACGTTGGACACGTGGACGGGGGCCTCGGTGATCACGATGCCGCCGGCCTGGTTCTGCCCAGCCTTGGTGTGCTTCTTGACCCGGTTGACACCCTCGACCAGAACGCGGGACTCGGTCGGGAAGGCCGCGATGACCTTGCCCTGCTTGCCCTTGTCCTTACCGGTGATGACCTGGACCAGGTCGCCCTTCTTGATCTTCATGCTTACAGCACCTCCGGCGCGAGCGAGATGATCTTCATGAACTTCTTCTCGCGCAGCTCACGGCCCACGGGGCCGAAGATACGGGTGCCGCGAGGGTCGCCGTCGTTCTTCAGAATGACGGCGGCGTTCTCGTCGAAGCGGATGTACGAGCCGTCCTGGCGGCGGCGCTCCTTGACGGTGCGAACGATGACCGCCTTGACGACGTCACCCTTCTTCACGTTGCCACCGGGGATCGCATCCTTGACGGTGGCGACGATGACGTCACCGATGCCCGCGTAGCGGCGACCGGAGCCACCGAGAACACGGATGCAAAGGATCTCCTTGGCACCAGTGTTGTCGGCGACACGCAGTCGCGACTCCTGCTGGATCACGTCTATCTCCTGTTTGTCTGCCGGTTCCCGGCCGGGGCTTCACAGAAGCCCCGGCCGAGCCTGGCGGAACGAACCTGAAGGGTTACCCCTTCAAGTGATTACTTGGCCTTCTCGAGGATCTCGACGATGCGCCAGCGCTTCGTCGCCGACAGCGGACGCGTCTCCATGATGAGGACGCGGTCGCCGACGCCGGCAGCGTTCTGCTCGTCGTGCGCCTTGAGCTTGTTCGTACGGCGGATGACCTTGCCGTACAGCGCGTGCTTCACGCGGTCCTCGACGGCGACGACGACGGTCTTGTCCATCTTGTCGCTGACGACCAGACCCTCGCGGGTCTTGCGGAAACCGCGCTCGGTCTTCTCAGTCACGTTGTTCTCGCTCATCAGGCGTTCTCCACCGTCTCGATACCGAGCTCACGCTCGTGCATCAGGGTGTAGATGCGAGCGATGTCCTTACGGACGGACTTGAGCCGGCCGTTGTTCTCCAGCTGGCCGGTGGCCGCCTGGAAACGGAGCTTGAACAGCTCCTCCTTGGCCTCGCGCAGCTTGGCAACGAGCTCCTCGTTGCCGAGCTCGCGGAGCTCGGACGCCTTGGTTCCCGTCGCCATCACGACTCACCTGCCTCGCGCTTGACGATGCGGCACTTCATCGGCAGCTTGTGGGCCGCACGAGTGAGAGCCTCACGCGCAATCTTTTCGTTCGGGTAGGACAGCTCGAACATGACCCGGCCCGGGTGCACGTTCGCGATCCACCACTCCGGGGAACCCTTACCGGAACCCATGCGGGTCTCGGCAGGCTTCTTCGTCAGCGGACGGTCCGGGTAGATGTTGATCCAGACCTTGCCGCCACGCTTGATGTGGCGGGTCATCGCGATACGAGCCGCCTCGATCTGGCGGTTCGTCACGTAGGCGGGGGTGAGCGCCTGGATGCCGTACTCGCCGAACGAGACCTCAGTACCGCCCTTGGCCATACCGCTGCGCTTCGGGTGGTGCTGCTTGCGGTGCTTGACCCTACGAGGGATCAGCATGTCGGTCAGGCCTCCGTTCCGGTGCTCTCAGCCGGAGCGGCGGCGGGAGCGTCGGCCTTGGGGGCCTCGGCACCAGCAGCCTGCTGCGGCTTGCGGCCACCACGGCCGCCGCGCTCGCCACCACGGCCACCACGGCCGGCGGGACGGTCGCCAGCGCCGGCACCACGGGCCGGGCGGTTACCCGCACGGGCCGCAGCGTTCTCGGCGCGAACCTCGGCGATGTTCTTGACGTCGCCCTTGTAGATCCAGACCTTCACGCCGATACGGCCGAAGGTGGTCTTGGCCTCGAAGAAGCCGTAGTCCACGTTCGCGCGCAGCGTGTGCAGCGGCACACGACCCTCGCGGTAGAACTCGGAGCGGGACATCTCGGCGCCGCCGAGACGGCCGCCGCACTGGATCTTGATGCCCTTGGCGCCGGCCTTCATGGTGCCCTGCATGCTCTTGCGCATGGCACGACGGAAGGAGACGCGGGAGGAGAGCTGCTCGGCAACGGCCTGGGCAACGAGCTGAGCGTCGAGCTCGGGGTTCTTGACCTCGAGGATGTTCAGCTGGACCTGCTTGCCCGTGAGCTTCTCGAGGTCACCGCGGATGCGGTCGGCCTCGGCGCCACGGCGGCCGATGACGATGCCGGGACGGGCGGTGTGGATGTCCACACGCACGCGGTCACGGGTGCGCTCGATCTCAACCTTCGAGATGCCGGCGCGCTCCATGCCGGACGTCATCATCCGACGGATGGCGACGTCTTCCTTGACGTAGTCCTTGTACAGCTTGTCGGCGTACCAGCGGGACTTGAAGTCCGTGGTGATGCCGAGTCGGAACCCGTGCGGGTTTACCTTCTGGCCCATTACCGGGAACCTTCCTTGCTGCTGACGACCACGGTGATGTGGCTGGTCCGCTTGCGGATCCGGTAGGCACGGCCCTGGGCACGCGGACGGAACCGCTTCAGGGTCGGGCCCTCGTCCACGTACGCCTCGCTGATGACCAGCGTGGAGGCGTCCGGGTGGTTGTAGTTGTGCGCGGCGTTGGCAATGGCGCTGTCCAGCACCTTGCCGACCGGCACGCTCGCGGCCTGCGGGGCGAAACGCAGGACCGCCTGAGCCTCCGTGGCATCCATGCCACGGATGAGGTCCACCACGCGGCGGGCCTTCATGGGCGTGACGCGGATGTACCGCGCCTGGGCCCTGGCTTCCATGGTTGTCCCTTCGGTGTTAGTCATAGTCGTAACCACCCCGCTACTAGCGGCGCTTCGACTTCCGGTCGTCCTTGACGTGGCCGCGGAAGGTGCGAGTCGGCGAGAACTCGCCGAGCTTGTGGCCGACCATCGACTCGGTGACGAACACCGGGACGTGGGTCTTGCCGTTGTGCACCGCGATCGTGTGACCCAGCATGCTGGGGATGATCATCGAGCGACGGGACCAGGTCTTGATGACGTTCTTGGTGCCGGCTTCGTTCTGGGCGTCCACCTTCTTTACGAGGTGGTCGTCGACGAAGGGCCCCTTCTTGAGACTGCGCGGCATCTAAACCCGCTCCTAGCGCTTCTTGTTCGTCTTGCGGCGGCGGACGATGTACTTGCTCGAAGCCTTCTTCGGCGAGCGAGTACGACCCTCCTTCTGACCCCACGGGGAGACCGGGTGGCGACCACCGCTGGTCTTGCCCTCACCACCACCGTGCGGGTGGTCAACCGGGTTCATCGCGACACCGCGGACGGTCGGGCGAACGCCCTTCCAGCGCATGCGGCCGGCCTTGCCCCAGTTGATGTTCGACTGCTCGGCGTTGCCGACCTCACCGACGGTGGCGCGGCAGCGCGCGTCGACGAGACGGATCTCACCGGACGGCATGCGGAGGTGGGCCATCACGCCCTCCTTCGCGAGCAGCTGCACGGAGGCACCGGCGGAGCGGGCGAACTTGGCGCCGCCACCGGGACGGAGCTCGATCGCGTGGATCGTGGTACCGACCGGGATGTTGCGGAGCGCGAGGTTGTTGCCCGGCTTGATGTCGGCCGTGGGGCCGTTCTCGATCCGGTCACCCTGCTGCAGACCGCGCGGCGCGATGATGTAGCGCTTCTCGCCGTCGGCGTAGTGCAGCAGCGCGATGCGCGCGGTGCGGTTGGGGTCGTACTCGATGTGCGCGACCTTGGCCGGCACGCCGTCCTTGTCGTGACGACGGAAGTCGATCACGCGGTAGGCGCGCTTGTGTCCGCCACCCTGGTGGCGAACGGTCACACGACCGGTGTTGTTACGGCCGCCCTTGCTGTGCAGGGGGCGGACCAGCGACTTCTCCGGCGTGGACCGCGTGATCTCGACAAAGTCGGCGACGCTGGAGCCACGACGGCCCGGGGTCGTCGGCTTGTACTTGCGGATACCCATTTCTCAGTCCTCGTCCGATTCCGGACGACTAGACCTCCGTTAGGAGGCCTGGCCGCCGAAGATGTCGATACGGTTGCCCTCGGCAAGGGTCACGATGGCGCGCTTGGTGTTGGCGCGCTTGCCGAAACCGGTCTTGGTGCGCTTGCGCTTACCCTGACGGTTGATCGTGTTGACCCCGGTGACCTTGACCGAGAAGACCGCCTCGACGGCCTGCTTGATCTGGGTCTTGTTGGCGCCGGGCGCGACGATGAACGTGTACTTGTTCTCGTCCAGCAGCGCGTAGCTCTTCTCCGAGACGACCGGCTTGATCAGCAGGTCGCGCGGGTCGGTGAAGGTCTTGCTGGTAACGGTCGCCTCAGACATCAGGCCTCGTTCCCTTCGGTCTCATCGGCCTTGGGGCCAGACACGAAGGACTCGAGCGCGGCCTGGGTGAAGACCACGTCGTCAGAGACGATCACGTCGTACGTGTTCAGCTGGCCCGGCTCCAGGATGTGAACCTGGGGCAGGTTGCGGGCGGACAGCCACGCCAGCTCGTCAGAGCGCTCGGCGACCAGGAGCAGGTTCTTGCGCTCCGAGATCTTGCCGAACAGCGTCTTGGCGGCCTTGGTGGAGGCGGAACCCTCGACCACGCCGGTGACGACGTGGATGCGGGAGTGACGCGCACGGTCCGAGAGGGCACCGCGGAGGGCGGCGGCCTTCATCTTCTTGGGGGTCCGCTGCGAGTAGTCACGCGGCTGCGGGCCGTGGACGACGCCACCGCCGGCGAACTGCGGAGCGCGGGTCGAACCCTGACGGGCGCGGCCGGTGCCCTTCTGGCGGTAAGGCTTCTTGCCACCACCACGGACTTCGCCACGGGTCTTGGTCTTGTGCGTGCCCTGACGGGCAGCAGCCAGCTGCGCGACGACGACCTGGTGGATCAGCGGAACGCTGGTCTTCGCGTCGAAGATCTCCGCGGGGAGCTCGACGGTACCGGCCTTGTCGCCTGCCGGCGAAAGGATGTCAATGGTGCTCATTACCTCAAGCCCCCTTGGCCGCGGTACGGACCAGGACGAGGCCGCCGTTCGGACCGGGGACCGCACCCTTGATGAGGAGCAGACCCTTCTCCGCGTCAACCGCGTGGATGGTCAGGTTCTGGGTGGTGACGCGCTCGTTACCCATGCGACCGGCCATGCGCATGCCCTTGAAGACACGCCCAGGGGTGGCGCAGCCACCGATCGAACCGGGGGAGCGGTGCTTGCGCTGCACACCGTGACCGGCGCCGAGGCCCCGGAAGTTGTGCCGCTTCATGACACCGGCGAAGCCCTTGCCCTTGCTGTTGCCCGTGACGTCAACCTTGACGCCGGACTCGAACACCTCAGCAGTGATCTCCTGGCCGAGCGTGTACTCGCTGGCGTCGGAGGTGCGGAGCTCCACCAGGTGGCGGCGGGGGGTCACGTCGGCCTTGGCGAAGTGGCCCTTGAGGGGCTTGTTCACCTTGCGCGGGTCGATCTCGCCGAAGGCGATCTGGACCGACTCGTAGCCGTCGATGTCGTTCGTACGGACCTGGGTCACGACGCAGGGTCCGGCCTTGACGACGGTCACCGGGACGACACGGTTGTTCTCGTCCCAGACCTGGGTCATGCCGAGCTTCTCGCCCAGGACGCCCTTGATCTGCTTTGCCATCTTCTCGACGCCTCTCAGAGCTTGATCTCGATGTCAACGCCGGCCGGAAGGTCCAGGCGCATCAGCGAGTCAACGGTCTTGGGCGTCGGGTCGAGGATGTCGATCAGGCGCTTGTGCGTGCGCATCTCGAAGTGCTCGCGCGAGTCCTTGTACTTGTGCGGCGACTTGATGACGCAGTACACGTTCTTCTCAGTGGGCAGCGGCACCGGGCCCGCGACCGACGCACCAGTGCGGGTCACCGTCTCGACGATCTTCTTCGCCGAGGAGTCGATGACCTCGTGGTCGTAGGCCTTGAGCCGGATGCGGATCTTCTGTCCCGCCATGGCTACTCCGTAGTCCTGTCTCTGTGTGGAAACGCTCTGGCTCCCGGGAGGCTGCGGAACGGGGTTCCGCGGCTTCTCTCCGACCCACGCGGTCGGGCGTGTCGCATACCCTCTACAGAAAATTCCCATACGGAAATTCCCTCGTCCAAGGGGATGCGGTCCTGACCGCGTCTCGGGGGAGAAACACCCACCGAGTGCCTGGTGGGCACCGTGCTGACACTTCCCAGAAGATTCCCGTACGTCCGTCCTCATTGCTGCCCCGAAAGGCAGATTAAGGACGACGAGTACTGTGGGACTCGCTTCCGGTCCTCCCGGCGGGAGGCGCACAGCATCGGCACTCAACCGAGCAACTTGAGTAGTCTGCCATACGAGACACGTACCTGGCCAATCGGGCCGAAGAGAATACCCCGCCGCGCGAACACGTCAAACCGCGCCACGCGGCGGGGATCCCTGGTCAGGACCTTGTCACGGTCCCGCACCCTCCGCCCTGAATGTCCCCGCTGCGGTCGTAGGGATCGGTGGCCGGCCCGGAGGGCCGGCTTCCGCCCGCACGGTCGTGCGGGAAGTCCGGGTGCAGGAACCCGCCGGTCGGCTCGCACCGCACGTTCGACCACTCCGCCTTGTACGTGTGCAGCTGCAGCCGCCCCGCGGTGGCCCGCCAGCGCGCCGGGTCCAGCACCGAGAAGGTGATCTGCCGGCGCACGATCGTCCGCTGCACGCTGTGGTCCGCCCTCGCCATCGGGTGCACGAAGGTGTAGTCGGTCACCACCAGCAGCTCGCCGGGGTCCCCCGCCTCCGCGCGCATGCTCCCGCGCACCTTGACCACGTCGCCCACCGGCTGGACCTCGGCGAGGTCGAAGCGGGTGAACAGGATCGCGGGGCTGTTCTCGCCGCCGCCGGGCTGCGCCAGGGAGCGCTCGACGCGCTCGGGAACCTCGGGCTGCCGGGGATCGAGCAGCGCCATCGCGGCCTCCGGACGCTCCCCCCGCTGGGTCCCGGGGTCCAGGTTGGCCGCGACCAGGAACCGCTTGGCCTTCGACAGGGCGTCCGCCACCGCCTCCCGGGACCAGCCGCCGACGGCCGCCGCCTCCGGGACCTCGATGCCGGCGGCGCCATCGGCCCACTGGGCGGCCGGCGAACCCCGGAAGGGCTCCTTCAGGGTCGGACGGTCCGGGTACACGGCATCCGGGGCCGCGGTCGGACGTACGGACTCGCCGGGCAGCGGCGAGGCCCCAGCGGCCGCCTCACGGGCTTCCGTCTTCCCGGTCAGCCGGTCGATGAGCAGCTCCGGCCGTACGACGACCAGCGCCAGGGCCGCGACGCCCACGATTGCGGCGGCGGCCCCGAGGCCCCGCCGGCGCCGCCTGCGGTCCTCCGCCTCCTGCCGGGACGGGCCCGTGCGCCAGCCCGGCGGGTCGCTCGGCGCGGGCCGCCCCCGGCGCCCGAAGGCTCCGCGCCGCCCGGCCGCCGCGGCCCGCTCCTGCTCCTCGCGCCGCAGCCGCTCGGTGACCATCCGCGCCCGCGCCGACGGCTCCTTCGGCGCGTCCGCGCTCTCCCGCGCGACCTGCTCGCCGAACCGCCGCCATTCCTCGTCGGAGATCCCCGATCCCCCGGCGTCCTGCCGCCCCATGCTCCCCACCCCGAACGTCCGTACGTCGATCCGCGCCGGAGCCTCTCACGGCCCCGTCGTCCCATCATTACCGGGGGGTACGACAAGGGCCCCTCCCCCGCCGCCGGAGCGGTGGGAAAGGGGCCCTCGCCTCAAACATGGTGCCCGCTGGTGCGAGCTACCAGGTCAGAACACGAATTACTTCGTGATCTTGGTGACCTGGCCGGCGCCGACGGTGCGACCACCCTCACGGATGGCGAACTTCAGGCCCTCCTCCATGGCGACCGGCTGGATCAGCGCGACCGTCATGTCGGTGTTGTCGCCCGGCATGACCATCTCGGTGCCCTCGGGGAGGGTCACGACGCCGGTCACGTCCGTGGTACGGAAGTAGAACTGCGGGCGGTAGTTGTTGAAGAACGGGGTGTGACGGCCACCCTCGTCCTTCGACAGGATGTACGCGGCGGCCTCGAACTCGGTGTGCGGCGTGACCGAACCGGGCTTGATGATGACCTGGCCGCGCTCGACGTCCTCGCGCTTGATGCCACGCAGGAGCAGACCGACGTTCTCACCGGCCTGGCCCTCGTCGAGCAGCTTGCGGAACATCTCGATGCCGGTGACCGTGGTGGTGGTCTTCTCCTGCTTGATGCCGATGATGTCAACGGTCTCGTTGACCTTCAGGACACCACGCTCGATGCGGCCGGTGACGACGGTGCCACGACCGGTGATCGTGAAGACGTCCTCGACGGGCATCAGGAACGGCTTCTCGGTGTCACGCGGCGGGGTCGGGATGGCCTCGTCCACGGCGTCCATCAGGCCGAGGAGCTTGTCACCCCACTCCTTGTCGCCCTCGAGCGCCTTCAGCGCGGAGACCTGGACGACCGGCAGGTCGTCGCCCGGGAAGTCGTACTCGGAGAGGAGCTCACGGACCTCGAGCTCGACGAGCTCCAGGATCTCCTCGTCGTCCACCATGTCGGCCTTGTTCAGGGCGACGACGATGTACGGAACGCCGACCTGGCGGGCCAGGAGCACGTGCTCCTTGGTCTGCGGCATCGGGCCGTCGGTGGCGGCGACCACGAGGATCGCGCCGTCCATCTGCGCGGCACCGGTGATCATGTTCTTGATGTAGTCAGCGTGACCCGGGCAGTCGACGTGGGCGTAGTGACGCGCCTCGGTCTGGTACTCGACGTGCGCGATGGAGATGGTGATACCGCGCTGGCGCTCCTCAGGAGCCTTGTCGATCTGGTCGAACGCCGACGCCGCGTTCAGGTCCGGGTACTTGTCGTGCAGCACCTTGGTAATGGCGGCCGTGAGGGTCGTCTTACCGTGGTCAATGTGACCGATGGTGCCGATGTTGACGTGCGGCTTAGTCCGCTCGAACTTCGCCTTCGCCACGGGGTCCTCCTGAGAGTGGTTCTGTACGCCTTGAATCGTCGGCGCCAGGTGATCTTTGCTGGAAAGCCGGCTCCCCCGGGGCAACGGGAGGGTTGCTCCTGTTGCCCCAGAGGCTCCGGTGACAAGCCTAAAACGTGAACTCGGAAGAGTTACTCGCCCTTGGCCTTCGCGATGATCTCCTCAGCGACGTTCCGGGGAACCTCGGCGTAGGAGTCGAACTGCATCGAGTAGCTGGCGCGACCCGAGGTCTTGCTGCGGAGGTCGCCGACGTAGCCGAACATCTCCGAGAGCGGCACGAGGCCCCTGACGATCTTGGCTCCGTGACGGTCCTCCATGGCCTGGATCTGGCCACGGCGGGAGTTGATGTCGCCGATGACGTCACCCATGGACTCCTCCGGCGTGGTGACCTCGACGGCCATCATCGGCTCGAGGAGCACGGGAGAAGCCTTGCGCGCGGCCTCCTTGAAGGCCTGCGAACCGGCGATCTTGAAGGCGAGCTCGGAGGAGTCGACCTCGTGGTAGCCACCGTCGAGAAGCGTGACGCGGACGCCAGTCATCTCGTAGCCGGCCAGGATGCCGAACTGCATGGCTTCCTGCGCACCGGCGTCGACCGAAGGGATGTACTCCTTCGGCACGCGGCCACCGGTGACCTTGTTGACGAACTCGTACGCCGGACCATCGGCGTCCGTGATCGGCTCGATCGCGATCTGCACCTTGGCGAACTGACCGGTACCACCGGTCTGCTTCTTGTGGGTGTAGTCGTGACGCTCGACGGCCTTGCGGATCGTCTCGCGGTACGCGACCTGCGGCTTGCCGACGTTGGCGACGACCTTGAACTCGCGCTTCATACGGTCGACCAGCACCTCGAGGTGCAGCTCGCCCATACCGCCGAGGATGGTCTGGCCGGTCTCCTCGTCCGAGTGGACGTGGAACGACGGGTCCTCTTCCGCGAGGCGCTGGATCGCGACGCCCAGCTTCTCCTGGTCACCCTTCGAGGCGGGCTCGATGGCGACCTGGATGACCGGAGCCGGGAAGTCCATGGACTCCAGGATCACGGGGGCCTTGTCGTCGCAAAGCGTCTCACCGGTGGTGGTCTGCTTCAGGCCCATGACGGCGACGATGTCGCCGGCGCCCACCGCGTCGATCTCCTCACGCTTGTTCGCGTGCATGCGGTAGATCTTGCCGATGCGCTCCTTCTTGCCCTTGACGGAGTTCAGCACCGCGGTGCCGGCCTCCAGGCGGCCCGAGTAAACCCGGACGAAGGTGAGCTTGCCGAGGTGCGGGTCGCTCATGATCTTGAACGCGAGCGCGGCGAGGGGCTCCTCGTCCGACGGCTTGCGCTTGACGACGAGCTCGGCGTCCTTGACGTCGTGGCCCTCGATGGCCTCGATGTCGAGCGGCGACGGGAGGTAGCGCACGACGGCGTCGAGCAGGGGCTGGACGCCCTTGTTCTTGAACGCCGTACCGCAGAACACCGCGGTGATCGTGGGCTCGCCCTTGCCCTTGCCGGAGCCGAGGATGATGCGGCGCACGGCCGCGTGCAGCTGCTCCTCGGTGGGCTCGACGCCCTCGAGGAAGAGCTCCATCATCTCTTCGTCGTTCTCGGCGACCTGCTCGACGAGGGTGGCGCGCCACTCCTCGGCCAGCTCGGTGTGCGAGGCCGGGATGTCGACGACGTCGTACATCTCGCCCTTGGTGGCCTCGGCGGACCACACGAGGGCCTTCATCTGGACGAGGTCGACGACACCCTGGAAGTCGGCCTCGGCACCGATCGGGAGCTGCATGACGATCGGAACCGCACCGAGGCGGTCCTTGATCATGTCGACGCAGCGCATGAACTCGGCGCCGGTGCGGTCGAGCTTGTTGACGAAGCAGATGCGCGGCACGCCGTAGCGGTCCGCCTGACGCCAAACGGTCTCGGACTGCGGCTCTACGCCGGCCACACCGTCGAACACGGTGACGGCGCCGTCGAGGACGCGGAGCGAACGCTCCACCTCGACGGTGAAGTCGACGTGACCCGGGGTGTCGATGATGTTGATGGTGTGGTCAACATCTTCGAGCGGCCAGTGGCAGGTGGTGGCGGCAGACGTGATGGTGATACCACGCTCCTGCTCCTGCTCCATCCAGTCCATCGTGGCGGCGCCGTCGTGGACCTCACCGATCTTGTACGACACACCGGTGTAGAACAGGATGCGCTCGGTGGTGGTCGTCTTGCCCGCGTCGATGTGGGCCATGATGCCGATGTTGCGCACCTTGGCCAGGTCAAGCGAAGTGGTAGCCATATCGGCTCAGTCTTCTCTCGGTCTCGATGTGGGTTGGGACTACCAGCGGTAGTGCGCGAAGGCCTTGTTGGACTCGGCCATCTTGTGCGTGTCCTCACGCTTCTTGACGGCAGCGCCAAGACCGTTCGAGGCGTCGAGCAGCTCGTTCATCAGGCGCTCGGTCATGGTCTTCTCGCGGCGGGCGCGGGAGTAACCCACGAGCCAGCGGAGGGCCAGGGTCGACTGGCGACCCGGCTTGACCTCGACGGGGACCTGGTAGGTCGCGCCACCGACACGGCGGGACTTGACCTCGAGGGACGGCTTGACGTTCTCCAGCGCGCGCTTCAGCGTGATGACCGGGTCGTTGCCGGTCTTCTCGCGGAGGCCTTCCATGGCGCCGTAGACGATGCGCTCGGCGGTGGAGCGCTTGCCGTTCAGCAGGATCTTGTTGATGAGCGAGGTCACCAGAGGAGATGCGTAGACCGGGTCGATGATGACCGGGCGCTTCGGGGCGGGGCCCTTACGAGGCATTCTTACTTCTCCTTCTTGGCGCCGTAGCGGCTGCGGGCCTGCTTGCGGTTCTTGACAGCCTGGGTGTCAAGCGCACCGCGGATGATCTTGTAACGAACACCCGGCAGGTCCTTCACACGGCCACCACGCACGAGCACGATCGAGTGCTCCTGCAGGTTGTGTCCCTCACCCGGAATGTAAGCGGTGACCTCGATGCCGGAGGTCAGACGCACACGCGCGACCTTACGGAGCGCCGAGTTCGGCTTCTTCGGGGTGGTCGTGAACACACGCGTGCAGACGCCGCGACGCTGGGGCGAGGCCTCGAGCGCGGGGGTCTTTGTCTTCTCGACCTTGTCCTGCCGGCCCTTACGGACCAGCTGCTGGATCGTAGGCACTACTTCTCCGGTTTCTGTGTGCCGTGTAGTGAAGCTAACCTGGAACTTTGCCGACCCACGCGGTCGGGTGTGTCGGATCCGGCGGACCTCCCCGCAAAGCGCGGAGACGCATGGATCGCGGTGGCCGTTGACTCTCACGTGCGGTTGATGGACACGCACGGGAGCCCAGGCACACCCCAGGCACAAGGTCTGAGCGTACCCACCGCATCCACTCCGGTCAAAACATAAGCCGCCCCGCCACCGCGGCGACGACCGCACAGCTCAGGCGCCGCACGGGCGGGACGGCCCGGGACGGGGCGGGCGCGCGTACCGCGCACCGGCGTGGTAGGGAGGGCGAACTACACTGCCCAGCGAATCCCAGCGAGTCAGTCCAAAACGTACGAGCGCCAGGAGCAGGACATTGGGGACGGTCACACCGCAGCCGACGACGGCGGAGAACCCGCCCCCCGACGGCGGCCGAACCCCCACGTCACGGCGGCGCGCCGCCCTCTCCCGGCTCTACGGGCCCCTGCTCGCCTTCCTCGTCACCTCGGGCGCCTTCTGCGCGGCCTGGGCGGCCCGGGGCACCTTCCCCTTCGGGAACAAGGGCCGGGCCATCAACGACCAGGCCAACCAGTACGTGCCCTTCCACCGCGCCCTGTGGGACCTGGTCCACGGCCAGGCCGCCGGCGACGTGCTGTTCACCTGGCGGGGAGGATTCGGACAACAGTTCCTGTCCGACTACTACACCTACCTGGGCAACCCCTTCTCCTGGCTGGCCGTCCTCGTGCCCCGCGAGCACGTCGACCTGGCCGTCTTCGTGATCACCCCGGTCACCATGGGCACCGCGGCCGCCGTGATGACGGTCTACCTGGGCAAGCTGCACCCGGGCCCGTGGTGGCAGCGCGGGGTGCTCGGGGCCACGTACGGCCTGTGCGGCTGGGCGCTCAGCGACGCCTCGTACATCCCCATGTGGCTCTGGGGCCTGGTGGCCCTCCCCCTGCTCGGCATCGCCGTCGAGTGGTGCCTGGAAGGACGCCGCTGGACGGGTGCGGCGCTGCTGGTCGCCCTCGCCTGGTTCGGGAACTTCTACACCGCCATGATGGCCACGATGGCCGCCTGCGTACTGCTGGCCATCCGCCTGATCACCCTGGACCTGACCGGCGCCCAGCGCCTGCGCGCCCTGTGGCGCGCGGCCACCGCGGCGGGGGTGGGCATCCTCCTCACCCTCCCCCTCCTCCTGCCGTCGTTCCTGTCCAGCGGGGCGGCGCAGCCCACCAAGGCCGGCGCCTTCGACCCGGTCCGCATCGAGATCTTCCTGTCCGGCATGCTCCCGGCCACCCACCTCTGGGGCGGCCGCCCGCGCCTGTACGTGGCCTCGCTGGGCCTGATCCTGGCGGGCAGCTTCCTCCTCAACACCCGCATCGCGGCCCGTACCCGCCTGACGTGGGCGGCGGCCACCCTCCTCGTCCTCGCCTCCTTCCAGTTCCCCCCGACGCAGTACGTGTGGCACGGCCTGGCGGTGCCGAACGGCAACCCGTACCGCGAGGCGTTCGTGTTCAGCGGGATGGTCGTCGTCCTGGCCTGGCTCGCCCTGGCCAACCGCCCCCGCCCCCTCCACCTGGCCCTGTCGGCGGCCCTGCTGCTCGTGGCCACCTTCGTCCTGCGCCACACGAACGACTTCGGCGGCTGGACCTGGCCGGCCGTGCTCGCCGGCGGCGCCGCCTCCCTGCTGGCCCTGCTCCTGCTCACCCAGTCGGGCCGGCACCGGGCCCTGCTCCCCCTGGCGGCCCTCCTGATGGTCGGGGTCGTCTTCGCCGAATCGACGGTCGCCGCGGCCAACGCGGACGCCCGCCGCTCCCGCGAGCGCTGGGCGGCCCCTGTCCCGACCTCGAACCGCTCGATCACGAACCACTTCGACGCGGTCCGGAGCGTGGACGGCTGGCCCGCCTACCGGACGGACTCGGGCGCGCCGCAGACCTCGTACAACGACGCCCTCGCCCTGCAGGCGGAGGGCCCGCAGTACTACAGCAGCTACCTCCCGGAAGCGACCTACCGGGCCCTGGAACCCCTCGGCTACGGCTTCAAGAACGACGGCCGGACCTTCTTCGGCGCCGACAACCCGGTGCTCGACGCGATCTTCTCGATCGGCGCCCGCGTCCACCCGGGCCCCACCCCGGGCAGCTGGACGGCCACCAAGCAGCCCGCCCCGCCCCTGGTGACCCTCCGCACCACCCCGTACACCTCCCCCAACCCCGCGGACTCGGTCTACGCCCACCAGGAGAACGTCCTGGGCGCCACGGTCTACGAGGTCCCCCGCACCACCCGTACGGGCACCCCCACGACCCAGACGTACACGGCCCGGTGCACCCCGGGCTCCGAGGCCTACTGGTACTCCCCCTCCCTCTACGGCACCCTCCGCACCCCGGCCTCCGAGCTCCCCCTCACGGACCGCATGACGGGCGTCGTCCCCCTGGGCCCGGTCCCCGCCTCGGGCGAGGTCACCGCGACGGTGGAGACCCGCACGGAGAACGCCACGGCCGGCGAGCACCCCATCGGCTGCCTGAACCGCGCCGCCCTGGACGCCAGGACCGCCGCCCTGAAGGCCACGGGCGCCACCTCCGTCCGCATCGGCGGCCACACCCTCGAAGCCACCCTCCCCCCGAACACCACCGGCACCGCGGTCCTCGCCGTCACCAACATCCCCGGCTGGCAGTGCTCGGCCCCGATCCGCGACTTCCACGGCCTGCTCGCCCTCCCGGTCACCCCGAGCACCCGCAACCTCTCCTGCACCTTCACCCCGAAGGGCCTCCCCCCGGGCCTCGCAGCCGCCGCCCTGGCCCTCCTCACCCTGGCGTCGGTCACGACGGCCGCCTACTTCAGGCGCCGCCGCCAAATCCGCTGATCCACCGCCGCGCGTCCCCGGTGGCCAGTACATTGACCGCCCTGACGACCAGGGGGCGCGCATGGGAGCGGAGCACGTGGCGGGCGGCGGAGGACTGGACGACCGGGTCCCCTTCCTGGCCCGCCTGGAGGACGAGGAAGGCGCCGCGTTACGGGCACTGGGCCGCGAGCTGCGGTTCGCGCCCCGGACGCACCTCATCCACCAGAACGAGCCCGCCGCCCACGTCCTGCTGATCCTCGACGGCTGGACCAAGGTCACCAGCGCCGCCGCCAACGGCAAGGAGGCCCTGCTCGCCCTGCGGGGGCCGGGCGACATCATCGGCGAGTCCGCCGCTCTCACGGGACGGGCCCGCTCCGCCACCGTGACCGCGCTCGAACCGGTTCGCGCCGTGGCCGTCGACCCCGGGCACTTCCGCGCCTTCCTCGCCCATGTCCCCTCCGCAGCCTTCCAGCTCCTGGCCCTCACCTCGGACCGCGCCCGGGCCGGCGACCAGAGGCGGCTGGAGTTCGCTTCGCTGAGCGTGCGCGAGCGCCTGGCGGTCCTGCTCCAGGACCTGGTCCGGACGCACGGCCGGCGCACGGAGGACGGGATCGAGATCACCGTCCCCCTCAGCAAGCAGGAGATCGCCGGAGCCGTCGGAGCCTCCCGCGAAATGGTCCAGCGCGAACTCAAGAGCCTGCGCGACCGCGGGGTCGTCATCACGGGACGCCGCACGACGTTGATCGCACGGCCGGACGTACTGCGCCGGATCGCGCAGGCGCAGGGCGAAAGCTGAGCCGTCCCGTTCAGTGCAGGCCGTCACACTCCGAGTGCGTCATCCGCCCTCTCCACGGTGCGCCCGCCTGCGCCAGTCTCCTGTCATCCCCGGGTGTCACCGCAGGAAACCACCACGAGAGGCGATCATGAGCAACCCACTGCCGCGGAACTTCCTCCTCGTCGACACGGAGCGGTTCAGTGACCGTGACGACGTCCAGCAGACCTACCTGCGCCGGATGCTGTACGACGTCGTCGACCGGACCCTGCAGGCCGCCGGGGTCGACCGGACGTTACGGCTGCGCGCCGACCGGGGCGACTCGGTCATGGAGCTGATCGACCCGCACGTCCCCTTGAACGTCCTGCTCCGCACGCTGCTGACGGAGGTCCCCGCCCAGCTCCGCGCGATCAACCGATTGGCGGCCAGCTCGGCGCAGCTCCGGCTGCGGGTGGTGCTCGCGAGCGGCATGGTGATGATCGACGAACACGAGGGCTGGGTGGGCACCGACCTCAACGAAGCCTGTCGGCTCCTGGACGGCGAACCGCTGCGGGCTGCGCTCCGCGAGCGGACGGACGACTACGCCCTCTGCGTCTCCCCCTCGGTCCACAGCGGGATCGTGCGGCACAACCATCCGGGCATCCCCGCGGAGGAGTTCCACGAGGTCACCGTGGCCAGCAAGAACGGCCCGCTCCAGGCCTGGCTGCACGGACCCCTGCCGACGGGGGCGGCCGCCGAACCCGCGGCGGCCCCCGCACCGGAGGCCCCGCGCGGACCCGGACGAGCGGGAGAAGGGGCGGAGTCCGGCGGAGAGGGCCGACCGGACCCCGCCCTCATCCGCTTCCAGGGCGTCAACAACGGAATCCTCGCCGGCCACATCGACGGCAACGCCGTCCGGGCCGATGTCGTCCACGGCGACATCATCTTCGGTGACCGCCGGTGAGCGATCAGCCGGACCGGTCGGCGGACCCCGCCGAGGAGCCCGAGTCCGCGGCAGCGGAAGACGGGGGTACGGCCGAGCAGCAGAAGAAGACCGAGGAGGAGGCCCAGCAGCCGTGGGCCACCCGTCGTGAGCTGCACGCACACGCACCGAAGTCGATGGCGTTCGACGGCACCAACCACGGCGTCGTGGCCGAGCGGATCTTCGGCAACGTCACCACCGAGATCCACTACAGCTTCGGCGGACTCGGCAGCGGCGCCCCCGCATCGGGGGAGATCCCGCCTCCCTACCTTGACCGGCTGGCTGGCGTCTTCGTCGACGAGGGCACCCGATTCGCGCAGCTACGCGACCGCCTCCTGAAGGAGCAGGTCCTCGTCCTCACGGGCACCCCCTTCACCGGACGTCGGGCCGCCGCCCTGATGCTCCTCCGCTCCGTGGGCGCCACACCGGTGCACGCCCTGGACGGCACCACGACCCCGGGCAGGCTGGCGAGCCTGTTCGACACGCCCGGCAAGGCAGTCGGCTACGTGCTGTGCGACCTGAACACCAGCCGCGACGACCCCCTGCGCGAATCCCAGTTCAACGCCCTCCGCGACCTGATGCACGAACGGAAGACCCACCTGGTGATCACCACCGGTGTGGGTTCGTACCTGGAGGATGCCGTCCGCCCGGAAGAGTGGGAGCCTCCAGGCCAGAGTGCGGTGCTGGCCGCCTGGCTCTCCGTGGACGTCGGAGCCGAAGCTGCCTCCCGGCTGCTCGCCCTTCCTGCGGTCGACGAGTTCCTCTCCCGCGACCACCAGCTCCGCGAGGTCGTCGGATACGCGACCGAGTTGCGCCAGTACGCAGTGGGTCAGCGCGGCGCGGACGAACTGGCCGACTACTCACTGCGCGCGCTGAAACAGCAGGTGCGCGAGTGGTTCGCGGAGCCCGAGGAGATCATCCACCTGCGGGAGAAGGCCTTCCTCATCGCCCTGGCCGCCTTCGACGGGGGCCCGTACGCCCTGACGGCAGAGCTCAGCGACCTGCTGTACTCCCAGCTCCAGCGCGTCGGCGACCCCAAGCGCTACGAAGCCATCCCCGTCTTCAGCACCCACATCGGCAAACGGCTCCAGCTCGCCCGGGCGGACACGTACGCCGAGCACGAGGACACCGAGTGGGGCGAGGTCACCCAGCTCAAGGCGGCCTTTCGCGACGACCGGACGGCCCTCGTCCTGCTGCCGGAGGTGTGGACCGGCCATCCCGCCGCCCGGCCCGCCCTGGTGAAGTGGCTGAACGAGTTGGCGGACGACGGCCGGCCCCTGGTGCGCACCCGCGCCGCGGCCACCGCCGCCGTACTCGCACACACGGACCTGCCGTCCGCCATGGCCCTGATCATCGAGCCCTGGGCCCGCTCGGAGAGGGCTCGGAGACGGACGACGGCCGTCAGCGCCCTCACCCTCGCCCACCAGATCGACGCGCCCAACATCCCCCGCATCGTCGACGCCTGGAGCGCGGACGCCGACGACCCCCGCCCCTGCTGGGTCGCGGTGCGGGCGCAGGGGCTCATCGGGACCGAGCGCCCGCAGGCCGCCCTGGCCGCCCTCCGTGCACAGGCACACCGGCAGCACGGCAAGACGAAGCCCGACCAGCAGGTGCACGACGAACTCCCGAAATCCGTCGCCCTCCTCCTGCTGTCGCCCGAAGCGGACACCGTCCTCGCCGAGCTGCTGCGGACCCTCCCCGACCACCGGTCGGCCCACGAACTCGCCGTGCGCGGCTTCCTCACCGCCTGCAGCCGGCGGGACGAGGAGGCCGGGCACGGCCGCCCGCTCGTCCTCGACTGGTACGCGCGCGCCGACCACGACGACACCACGACGGCGCCCGCGATCGTGCGGCTCCTGCGCGAGGCCCTCGACGACCGGACCCATACGGAGGACGCCGAGCAGGTGCTGCGCGGCTGGATCCGGGCCGCCGACCAGGACGAGAAGACGGAATGGGCACTGGCCTCGCTGCTGACCAGGCTGGCCGCGACCCCCCGCGAGACCTCCCGCCTGACCTACCTGCTGCGCAATCCGCAGGGCGTGGACGGCGGCCCGTATCCCGAGGTCGCCACCCGTCTGCGCATCGCGCTCACCCGCCCCACGCCCGCCTGAAGGGAAGGCCCGCACGATGTACGACTACGACCAGCACGCCCGACGCCACACCAAGCTGACCGACCCCGTCGTCACGGTCCGGCAGATCGGCCGCTTCGAGTTCGGCGGCCGGGCGGCGACCCGCATCGACCACGCCCTGGTCTACGCGACGCCGAAGGGCACCTACGTGACGTACCTGCCCCCGAACCGGCCGCGCCCCAGCACCGCGCGCCTCTACACCGCCGTGTACGAGGTCGACATGGGGTCGCACCCCGTCAGCGCGGAGATCCCGCTGCCCAGCGACAACGACGCCCACGAGTTCACGGCGGCCGTCGAGCTCGCCTGGCAGGTCACCGACCCGGCCGGGTACGTCCGGAGCGGCTGCCGTGACGTCCCCCGGCTCCTGCTCGGCGAGCTGGAACAGTCCTGCCGCCCGGTGACCCGCGGCTTCCACATCACCCGCAGCGCGGCCGCCGAGGAAGAACTGCTCGCCACGGTACACGTCGGCAAGCCACTGGGTGAGAGCGTCGGGCTCCGCGTCGACTGGACGGTACGCCTGCGCCGCGACGCCGACAACATCGAGCACGAGCGTCGTCTCCAGGCGGCCCGTCACGAACTCGAGCTCCAGCGGTACGAGGCCCAGAAGATCGCCTTCTACCAGCAGCACTTCGCCCGGGGCGGCGTTCAGGCCTGGGCCCTGCACCTGGCCCGGCACCCCGAGGACACCCGGCTCGCACTGGACAGCATGGAGAAGCACCACCTCGCGCTCCTCCGCGCACAGCTCGACCAGGTCAAGACGCTGCTGGGCGGGGACGGCGGTGAGGCCCACGAGCTGGACCGCACCCGGCAGCTCATGATCGAGCAGATCAACGAGGCCCTCGCGCCCCACCCCCCTGCCACGCTCCCCACGCCGGAGCTCCCCGAGCTGCCGCCCGGTTACGGGCGCCGCCCCCATCCGCCCGTCGAACCGGAGCGGGCGCCGTGAGCAAGCCCGCCGAGCCGCCGGGTCCCCCGCCCGAGTACCCCCGGTACCCGGAGGCCCCTGCTCCCGCGCCCGCGTACGTCCCCTCCCAGGCCCAGCCTGAACATGACGACCTCGGCTACCGCCATCCACCGGGCACCCGCGTCCACTACCGCGCCCGGCAGCGGACCACCGACGCCACCGCCCTCGGCCGGCTGGCCCTGCACCTGCCCGGATTCCTGACGAGCCTGCTCGTCGTCCTGGGTACGGCCACGCTGGTGGAAGCCTGGCTCGGGCTGCCCGCCTGGGTGCCGACGGTGCTGTGGCTCGTATCCGGGGCCCTCACGTTCCACCGCCCCAGCGAGCGGTTCCTGGCCCGCCATCTGCTCCGGCTCCAGCACCCGCTCCCTTCCGAGCTGGACGTGCTCGCCCCCGTGTGGCGCGAGGTCACCGCCCGTGCCGGGGTGGACGGCAGCCGCTACGAGCTGTGGATCGAGGACAGCGACGGCCTGAACGCCCTCGCCGCCGCGGGTCACATCGTCGCCGTCACCCGGCGCGCCCTGGAGCGGCTGCCCGAGGCCCAGCTGGCCGCCGTACTCGCCCATGAGCTGGGCCACCACACCGCCGGCCACGCGTGGACGGGGCTTCTCAGCTGGTGGTACGCGCTCCCGGGCCGGCTGGCCTGGCTCGGCCTGGCCGCGGGCGCGGTCAGGCTGATCCGCATCGCGAGCGGCTTCTCGTACCTGGCCGCAGGCATCCTGATCGCCTTCTTCGGGTGGATCACCTTCGCCACCCTGACCCTGACCTACGGCCTGCCGTTGCTCCTGCTCGCGCTGCCCTACTTGACCGCCGCCGTCGGACGCCGCGCCGAACTCCGCGCCGACCGGCACGCGGCCGCACTGGGCTTCGCCCCGATGCTGTCCCGGATGCTGCACGACGTACTGGCCGAGGAGACCGCGGCCCCCGCCGATGACGGTGTCCTGTCACGGCTGCTCTCCACCCACCCCGACCACCGCACCCGCCTCCACCACCTCCAGCGATATCTGGAGCTCCGGGGCTAGGAACGCCGCAGGGCGGCCACCCTCTCGGGTGACCGCCCTGCGGTTACTGCTCGTGTCCGACTCAGCCGTTGTACGGGCCGTAGTCGTAGTCCTCCAGCGGGACAGCCTGGCCGGAGCCGGTGCCGAAGGGCGAGTAGTCGATGTCGTCGTAGCCGACGGCCGAGTACATCGCGGCCTTGGCCTCCTCGGTCGGCTCGACCCGGATGTTGCGGTAGCGGGACAGACCCGTACCGGCCGGGATGAGCTTACCGATGATGACGTTCTCCTTGAGGCCGATGAGGCTGTCGGACTTGGCGTTGATCGCCGCGTCCGTCAGGACTCGGGTCGTCTCCTGGAAGGAGGCGGCCGACAGCCAGGATTCCGTCGCCAGCGAGGCCTTGGTGATACCCATCAGCTGCGGACGGCCGGAGGCGGGGTGACCGCCCTCGGTGACCACGCGACGGTTCTCGGTCTCGAACTTCGAGCGCTCGACGAGCTCGCCCGGCAGGAGCTCCGCGTCGCCGGACTCGATGATCGTCACGCGGCGCAGCATCTGCCGGATGATGATCTCGATGTGCTTGTCGTGGATCGACACGCCCTGCGAGTTGTAGACCTTCTGGACTTCGCCGACCAGGTGGACCTGGACGGCACGCTGGCCGAGGATGCGCAGCACGTCGTGCGGGTTGGTGGCACCCATGGTGAGCTTCTGGCCCACCTCGACGTGGTCGCCCTCGTGCACGATGACCTTGGCGCGCTTGGAGATCGGGAAGGCCGTCTCCTCGCTGCCGTCGTCGGGCGTGATGACGATCTTCTTCGTCTTCTCGGTCTCCTCGATCCGCACGCGGCCGGCGGCCTCGGAGATCGGGGCGACACCCTTCGGGGTACGGGCCTCGAAGAGCTCGACGACACGCGGCAGACCCTGCGTGATGTCGTCACCGGCCACACCACCGGTGTGGAAGGTACGCATCGTCAGCTGGGTACCGGGCTCACCGATGGACTGGGCGGCGATGATGCCGACCGCCTCGCCGATGTCGACGAGCTTGCCGGTGGCCAGCGAGCGGCCGTAGCAGAAGGCACAGGTGCCGACCGCGGACTCGCAGGTCAGGACCGAGCGGGTCTTGACCTCCTCGACGCCGTTCGCGATGAGGGCGTCGATGAGCACGTCGCCGAGGTCCACGTTCGCCGGCGCGATGACCTTGCCGTCGATGACGACGTCCTCGGCCAGCATGCGGGCGTACACGGAGGTCTCGACGTCGTCCGCCTTGCGGAGGACACCCGCCTCGTCCTTGACACCGATCTTGAGCTTGAGGCCGCGCTCGGTGCCGCAGTCCTCCTCGCGGATGATGACGTCCTGCGAGACGTCCACCAGACGACGGGTGAGGTAACCCGAGTCGGCGGTACGCAGGGCGGTGTCCGCCAGACCCTTACGGGCACCGTGCGTGGAGATGAAGTACTCCAGAACGGTGAGGCCCTCACGGAAGGACGCCTTGATCGGACGCGGGATGGTCTCGTTCTTCGCGTTCGACACCAGACCACGCATACCGGCGATCTGTCGCATCTGCATCATGTTTCCTCGGGCACCCGAGTCAACCATCATGAAGATGGGGTTCGTCTTGGGGAAGTTCGCGTTCATCGCCTCGGCAACCTCGTTGGTCGCCTTGGTCCAGATCGCGATGAGCTCCTGCGTGCGCTCGTCCTTGGTGATCAGACCGCGCTCGTACTGCTTCTGGACCTTCTCGTCCTGAGCTTCGTAGCCCGCGACGATGGCCTTCTTGGCCTCGGGCACGACGACGTCGGAGATGGCCACGGTGACGCCCGAACGGGTCGCCCAGTGGAAGCCGGCCGCCTTCAGGTTGTCGAGCGTCGCCGCCACGATGACCTTGGGGTAGCGCTCCGCCAGGTCGTTGACGATCTCGGAGAGCTGCTTCTTGCCCACCGAGTAGTCGACGAACGGGTAGTCCTCGGGCAGCAGCTCGTTGAAGAGCGCGCGGCCCAGGGTCGTCTTCAGACGGAAGCTGTCGCCCGGCTGGAACTCCTGCTCGCCCTCTTCGGCGACCGGCGCGACCCAGCCGCGCGGCGGGATGGTGCCCACCGGGAAGCGGATGTCGACGGACGACTGCAGCGCGAGCTCGCCGGCGTCGAACGCCATGATCGCCTCGGCGGTCGAGCCGAACGCGCGGCCCTCGCCCTTGACGTCACGGAGCTCACCGTCGGTGGTCAGGAAGAACAGACCCAGGACCATGTCCTGCGTCGGCATCGTGACCGGACGGCCGTCGGCCGGCTTGAGGATGTTGTTCGAGGACAGCATCAGGATGCGGGCCTCGGCCTGCGCCTCCGCGGAGAGCGGCAGGTGGACGGCCATCTGGTCACCGTCGAAGTCCGCGTTGAACGCGGTGCAGACGAGCGGGTGGATCTGGATGGCCTTGCCTTCGACCAGCTGGGGCTCGAAGGCCTGGATGCCGAGACGGTGCAGCGTGGGCGCACGGTTCAGCAGGACCGGGTGCTCGGCGATGACCTCTTCGAGGACGTCGTACACGACCGTGCGGCCGCGCTCGACCATGCGCTTCGCGCTCTTGATGTTCTGCGCGTGGTTCAGGTCGACCAGGCGCTTCATCACGAACGGCTTGAAGAGCTCCAGCGCCATGGCCTTGGGCAGACCACACTGGTGCAGCTTCAGCTGCGGACCGACGACGATCACGGAACGCGCGGAGTAGTCCACGCGCTTGCCGAGGAGGTTCTGACGGAATCGACCCTGCTTGCCCTTCAGCATGTCGCTGAGGGACTTCAGGGGACGGTTGCCGGGACCGGTGACCGGGCGACCACGACGACCGTTGTCGAAGAGGGCGTCCACGGCCTCCTGGAGCATGCGCTTCTCGTTGTTCACGATGATCTCGGGGGCACCGAGGTCGAGAAGGCGCTTCAGGCGGTTGTTGCGGTTGATCACGCGGCGGTACAGGTCGTTCAGGTCGGAGGTCGCGAAGCGGCCACCGTCCAGCTGCACCATCGGACGCAGGTCCGGCGGGATGACCGGGACGCAGTCCAGGACCATGCCCTTGGGGCTGTTGCTGGTCTGCAGGAACGCGGAGACGACCTTGAGGCGCTTGAGCGCACGGGTCTTCTTCTGGCCCTTGCCGGTACGGATGATCT
The DNA here is from genome assembly GCF_050275515.1 of Streptomyces sp. NPDC004126. Lineage (NCBI taxonomy): Bacteria > Bacillati > Actinomycetota > Actinomycetes > Kitasatosporales > Streptomycetaceae > Streptomyces > Streptomyces sp. NPDC004126. The sequence continues at coordinate 64,884 of NZ_JBNNPF010000009.1, forward strand.
CGCGGAGGCGCTCGGCCTCCTCCTCCAGGTCGAAGGACTCCAGGCGCTTCTGCAGGGCAGCCGCACCCATGGAACCGTCGAAGTACGTGCCGAAGCGGTCACGCAGCTCGCGGTAGAGGAGCTCGTCGCCCTCCAGGTCCTGAACCTTGAGGTTCTTGAAGCGGTTCCACACCTCGTCGAGGCGGTCGATCTCGCGCTGGGCGCGGTCGCGGAGCTGCTTCATCTCGCGCTCGGCGCCTTCGCGCACCTTGCGGCGCACGTCGGCCTTGGCGCCCTCGGCCTCCAGCTCGGCCAGGTCGCTCTCGAGCTTCTTGGCACGGGCTTCGAGGTCCGCGTCACGGCGGTTCTCGATCTGCTGGCGCTCGACGGAGACGTGGGCCTCCAGCGACGGCAGGTCGCGCTGACGGCGCTCGTCGTCGACGAACGTGATCATGTACGCGGCGAAGTAGATGACCTTCTCGAGGTCCTTCGGCGCGAGGTCCAGCAGGTAGCCCAGGCGCGACGGGACGCCCTTGAAGTACCAGATGTGGGTGACGGGAGCGGCGAGCTCGATGTGGCCCATGCGCTCACGGCGCACCTTGGCGCGCGTGACCTCGACGCCACAGCGCTCACAGATGATGCCCTTGAAGCGGACACGCTTGTACTTGCCGCAGTAGCACTCCCAGTCCCGGGTAGGACCGAAGATCTTCTCGCAGAAGAGTCCGTCCTTCTCGGGCTTGAGGGTGCGGTAGTTGATGGTCTCCGGCTTCTTGACCTCGCCGTGCGACCAGGTTCGGATGTCGTCCGCGGTGGCAAGGCCGATCCGCAGCTCGTCGAAGAAGTTGACGTCGAGCACTGTGCGTCAATCCCTCTTTCGGGGTCGAGTCTCAATCATGGTCTGAACGGTCCCGGGGCGGCCGGGGGATCGATCGGATCCCCCGGCCAGGCCCGTCAGACCTCTTCGACGCTGCTCGGCTCGCGCCGGGACAGGTCGATACCGAGCTCCTCCGCCGCGCGGAAGACGTCCTCGTCGGTGTCGCGCATCTCGATGGACATGCCGTCCGAGGACAGCACCTCCACGTTGAGGCAGAGCGACTGCATTTCCTTGATGAGCACCTTGAAGGACTCGGGAATGCCCGGCTCGGGGATGTTCTCGCCCTTGACGATGGCCTCGTAGACCTTCACGCGGCCGGTCACGTCGTCGGACTTGATCGTCAGGAGTTCCTGGAGCGCGTAGGCGGCGCCGTACGCCTCAAGTGCCCACACCTCCATCTCACCGAAGCGCTGACCACCGAACTGCGCCTTACCACCCAGCGGCTGCTGCGTGATCATCGAGTACGGACCGGTCGAACGGGCGTGGAGCTTGTCGTCGACCAGGTGGTGCAGCTTGAGGATGTACATGTACCCGACCGAGATCGGGTCCGGGAACGGCTCGCCGGAGCGGCCGTCGAACAGACGCGCCTTACCGGTCGGGAGCACCATGCGCTCGCCGTCGCGGTTCGGGATCGTGTGCTGGAGCAGGCCGGCCAGCTCGTCCTCACGCGCACCGTCGAAGACGGGGGTGGCGACGTTGGTGCCGGGGGCGACCTGGTCGGCGCCGATCGCCTGGAGGCGCTGCGCCCACTCGTCCGCGAGGCCGGAGACGTCCCAGCCGCGGCTGGCGAGCCAGCCGAGGTGGATCTCCAGGACCTGTCCCGGGTTCATTCGGGACGGGACACCCAGCGGGTTCAGGATGATGTCGACCGGAGTTCCGTCCTCGAGGAACGGCATGTCCTCGATCGGAAGGATCTTCGAGATAACACCCTTGTTGCCGTGACGGCCGGCGAGCTTGTCGCCGTCGGTGATCTTGCGCTTCTGGGCCACGTAGACGCGGACCAGCTGGTTCACGCCCGGAGGAAGCTCGTCGCCCTCCTCGCGGTCGAAGACGCGGACGCCGATGACCTTGCCGATCTCACCGTGAGGGACCTTGAGCGAGGTGTCACGCACCTCGCGGGCCTTCTCACCGAAGATCGCGCGGAGCAGGCGCTCCTCGGGGGTCAGCTCGGTCTCACCCTTGGGCGTGACCTTGCCGACGAGGATGTCGCCGGCGACGACGTCCGCACCGATGCGGATGATGCCGCGCTCGTCGAGGTCGGCGAGGACCTCCTCGGAGACGTTCGGGATGTCCCGGGTGATCTCCTCGGGGCCCAGCTTGGTGTCACGGGCGTCGACCTCGTGCTCCTCGATGTGGATCGAGGAGAGGACGTCGTCCTGCACGAGGCGCTGCGACAGGATGATCGCGTCCTCGTAGTTGTGGCCTTCCCACGGCATGAACGCGACGAGCAGGTTCTTGCCGAGGGCCATTTCGCCCTCTTCGGTCGCGGGACCGTCGGCGAGGACCTGGGCCTCGATGATGCGGTCACCCTCGTTGACGATGACCTTCTGGTTGACCGAGGTGCCCTGGTTCGAGCGGGAGAACTTGGCGACGCGGTACGTGGTGTACGTGCCGTCGTCGTTGGCGACGGTGATGTAGTCGGCCGAGACCTCCTGGACGACACCGTCCTTCTCCGCCTTGATCGAGTCGCCGGCGTCGACCGCACAGCGGTACTCCATGCCGGTGCCGACGAGCGGGGCCTCCGCCTTGATGAGCGGGACGGCCTGGCGCATCATGTTCGCGCCCATGAGGGCGCGGTTGGCGTCGTCGTGCTCGAGGAAGGGGATCATCGCGGTGGCGACGGACACCATCTGGCGCGGCGAGACGTCCATGTAGTCCACGTCGGACGGCTCGACGTAGTCGACCTCGCCGCCACGCTTGCGGACCAGGACGCGGTTCTCGGTGAAGCGCAGCTCGTCGTCCAGGCGGGCGTTCGCCTGGGCGATGACGAAGCGGTCTTCCTCGTCGGCGGTGACGTAGTCGACCTCGTCGGTCACGGCGCCGTCGACGACCTTGCGGTACGGGGTCTCGATGAAACCGAACGCGTTGACGCGGCCGTAGGACGCGAGCGAGCCGATCAGACCGATGTTCGGGCCTTCGGGGGTCTCGATCGGACACATGCGGCCGTAGTGCGACGGGTGCACGTCACGGACCTCGAAGCCGGCCCGCTCACGGGAGAGACCGCCGGGACCCAGCGCCGAGAGACGACGCTTGTGCGTCAGACCCGACAGCGGGTTGTTCTGGTCCATGAACTGCGACAGCTGGCTGGTGCCGAAGAACTCCTTGATGGAGGCGACGACCGGCCGGATGTTGATCAGGGTCTGCGGCGTGATCGCCTCGACGTCCTGGGTGGTCATGCGCTCGCGCACGACGCGCTCCATACGGGCCAGACCCGTACGGACCTGGTTCTGGATGAGCTCGCCGACGTTGCGCAGACGACGGTTGCCGAAGTGGTCGATGTCGTCGGTCTCGACGACGATCGAACGGCCCGACTCACCGATGGTCTCGGTCTCGCCCGCGTGGAGCTTGACGAGGTACTTGATCGTCGCGATCACGTCGTCGGTGGTGAGCACACCGGCGTCGAGCGGCTCGTCGGCGCCGAGCTTCTTGTTCACCTTGTAGCGGCCGACCTTCGCGAGGTCGTAGCGCTTCGGGTTGAAGTAGAGGTTCTCGAGCAGCGTCTGAGCGGCCTCGCGGGTCGGCGGCTCGCCCGGGCGCAGCTTGCGGTAGATGTCGAGCAGCGCGTCGTCCTGGCCCTGGGTGTGGTCCTTCTCCAGGGTGGCGCGCATGGACTCGTACTCGCCGAACTCCTCGAGGATCTGCTCGGTGGTCCAGCCGAGCGCCTTCAGGAGGACGGTGACGGACTGCTTGCGCTTGCGGTCGATGCGGACGCCGACCATGTCGCGCTTGTCGACCTCCATCTCCAGCCAGGCACCCCGGGACGGGATGATCTTGGCGGAGAAGATGTCCTTGTCGGACGTCTTGTCGATGGAGGAGTCGAAGTAGACACCCGGGGAACGGACGAGCTGCGACACGACGACGCGCTCGGTGCCGTTGATGACGAAGGTGCCCTTGTTGGTCATGAGCGGGAAGTCGCCCATGAAGACCGTCTGAGACTTGATCTCACCGGTCTCGTTGTTCGTGAACTCGGCCGTGACGAAGAGCGGCGCCGCGTACGTGAAGTCGCGCTCCTTGCACTCGTCGACGGAGTTCTTCGCCGGCTCGAACCGGTGGTCGCGGAACGTCAGCGACATCGACCCGGAGAAGTCCTCGATCGGCGAGATCTCCTCGAAGATCTCTTCCAGACCGGACTTGGTGGGGACGTCCTGTCCACTCTCAAGCGCCGACTCGACGCGGGACTTCCAGGCGGCGTTGCCGAGCAGCCAGTCAAAGCTCTCGGTCTGCAGCGCCAGGAGGTTCGGAACCTCGAGGGGCTCCTTGATCTTTGCAAAGGAGATGCGCAGCGGGGCGGTGCTGGCACCGTTGTTCGTATTGGTCGAGGCGTTGCGCGAGGCGGCCAAGAGGGGGTCCTTCCGAGGGCTCGGACTCACTACGCGCGTACCGGTCCCAGCCGACACAGGAGACAAGGTGCTCCGGATCTGGCGAAAAGACCAGGTCAGAGGCGGTCAGTCAGATGTGCTCGAGCGTGGGCATGCCCCTGGCGACGGGCAGGGGACAGCTAACAGGCAGCGCAAAGGGTCAGTGTAGCCACTTGGCTCACTGATGTCCAGACCAGGTTTCCGGAAACCGGCAACAGGCCCTTCCCTACCGTTGTTCAACCAACACGCTGCGGCTCTCGTACACAGAGCGCGTATCAGTACTGCCCTCTTCGTAGTCGATCCATGCCTCGATCCGTACCTCGGATCTCGGATCGAGCCGGCCGACCTCGCGACGGGACTGAGAATTGCGCGCCGCTGGCCGTTCGTCAAGGCCCCGTGCTCCGAGCGGATCATCTCCGGACCCTGCTTCGGGACAACGAAGATCACCCTACTCCCCAACGAGAGGAGGGCAAGTCAGGCACTGCGGATACGCCAAAGGGCGACCACCCTTACGGGTGATCGCCCTTCGCAGAGGCCGTCAGGCGGCCTCAGAGGTGTTACTTGACCTCGACGCCCGCACCGGCGGCCTTGAGGGCCTCGGCGGCCTTGTCAGCGGCCTCCTTGTTGACCTTCTCGAGGACCGGCTTCGGGGTGCCGTCGACGAGGTCCTTGGCCTCCTTCAGACCCAGGGAGGTCAGCTCGCGCACGACCTTGATGACCTGGATCTTCTTGTCGCCCGCACCGGTGAGGATGACGTCGAACTCGTCCTTCTCCTCCTCGGCCTCGACGACGGCGCCCGGGCCGGCCGGACCGGCAACGGCGACGGCCGCGGCGGCGGTGACGTCGAACTTCTCCTCGAAGGCCTTCACGAACTCGGAGAGCTCGATGAGGGTCATCTCCTCGAACTGGGCGAGGAGGTCGTCCTGAGAGAGCTTCGCCATGATGGGCGATCCTTCCACTAATTCGGCAGGTGCCGATGTGTCTATAGAGGCGGGCGTAACGGCCCGCTACGACCCACGCACTAGGCGGCGTGGATCAATGCGCGAGCCGAATTACTCGGCACCGCCCTGCTCGGCGAGCTTGACCCGAAGCGCCTCCGCGGTGCGGACGAACTTCGACGGGAGCGCCTGGAAGAGCGAGGCAGCCTGGGACTGCTTGCCCTTGAACGCACCGGCCAGCTTGCTGAGCAGAACCTCGCGGGACTCGAGGTCCGCAAGCTTCTTGATGTCGTCGGCGGAGAGAGCCTTACCGTCAAGGACACCGGCCTTGATGATGAGGTTCGGGTTCTCCTTGGCGAAGTCACGCAGGGCCTTCGCCGACTCCACCGGGTCACCGGTGATGAAGGCGACCGCGGTCGGACCAGCGAAGTGCTCGTCCAGCGCGGTGATCCCGGCCTGGTTGGCCGCAATCTTGGTCAGCGTGTTCTTCACCACGGCGTACTGGGCGTTCTCACCGAGGGAGCGACGCAGCGTCTTGAGCTGCGCGACGGTGAGACCCCGGTACTCGGTCAGCACGGCGGCGTTGGAGCTCTGGAACGCGTCCTTGAGCTCGGCCACCGATGCAGCCTTGTTGGGCGTCGGCATGGTGCGTTCGCCTCCTTCCGGGTGATGAGGACCGCTCAGAAGGGGCTTACATACAAAACGCCCCGGCGCAGGCGCCAGGGCGTAGCTCGACCGGAAACGAATTCCCGGGAACATATTCCACAGTCACCTACGCGGGTCGTCCGCAGTAGCGGATCCTTCGGCCACCGCACCCTTCCAGGCACGGCAACGACCAGCGGTCTTTGGCTTCTCCGGAAGAGTACGCGAACCATCCGTTGCAGAGCAAATCCGCCCGTACGGCGGATCCGCTCCACACGTCCTGCCTGGTCAGCCCTGCTGGGTGCCGGAGCCGGCGCCCTCGCGGGAGCGCTTCATCATCTCGGCGAGGTCGACGACCTGGTCGGCCGGCGGGGCCGTGATCTCGACCGGCTTGTTGTAGTCCAGGAACTTGATCGTCGTGTCCATCGGGCCCTTGGTGCCCTCACCGCGGGTGCGGACCTGCTTGGTGCGGCCGGTCTCGTCGATCCACATGTCGACGGCGAGGGACTTGATCCCCTCGCCCTCCAGCTGCTTGAGGCTCTTCTCCCGGCGCTCCCGGGCCTCCGGAGTGGCGGTCGTCGCGATGCCGGCGCGCATCTGCTCGGTCGTGATGGTCCCCGCCACGTGCGTGGTCTTCACGCCGTCGACGTTCTCCTCGCCGACCGTCTTGAGGTCCTTGGCCCCCATCAGCTGGTCGGCCCGGTCCCCCGGGTTCTCGCCGGAGCTGTTCGCGCCGCCCTGGGCGCTCTCCATCTTCTTGGCGGTCGCCGGGTCGAGGGCCTTCATGTCGAACTTCAGCCACGTGCCGTCGGAGCCCAGGTACATGGCCCCGTCAACCATGCGGATCTCGACGGTGCCGGACTCGGCGCCCTGCGAGGTGGCCTTCATCGACATCGCCACGGACGGCTTGAACCGCATGGAGGCCTCGGAGGAGACCTGCTGGCCCGAGGCCGTCCCCGTCAGGGTGTAGCGGACGGAGGTGATCTCCTCGGAGGTCTTCTTGGCCTTCTGCAGGAACGCGGCCGGCGTGGCGTCCGCGGCGCCCCCGGCCGCCTTGGAGGCGGACGGAGAGGCCTGCGCGGACGGCGCGGACGCGGCCTTGCCGCCGTCGGCCTTCTTCCCGTCCTCGCAGGCCGTCGTGGCCCCGCCCACGAGCAGTACGGCGGCCAGCGCGGCGCCTGCGGTCTTCTTGCGGTACGTGAACATGGAGTCCCCACCCCTGATGTGATCGTCGAACTGTCCGACCATATGGCAGATACACGCAAAAGTCGTACGGGTTATCGGCCAGGGGAAACGGAAACGGGCCCCCCGCTCCCGAGGGAGCGAGGGGCCCGTTCAGCCACTCAGGCGAGCCGTGAGGCTCAGACAGCAGCCGGGTCTTCCTCGACGAGGAGGTTCCGGGTGCGGTTGGAGTCCAGCTGGATGCCGGGGCCCATCGTGGTGCTGAGGGCGGCCTTCTTGATGTAGCGGCCCTTGGCGGCGGACGGCTTCAGACGGATGATCTCGTCCAGAGCGGCCGCGTAGTTCTCGACCAGCTGCTCGTCGGTGAAGGAGACCTTGCCGACGATGAAGTGCAGGTTCGAGTGCTTGTCGACGCGGAACTCGATCTTGCCACCCTTGATCTCGGTGACAGCCTTGGCCACGTCCATGGTGACGGTGCCGGTCTTCGGGTTCGGCATGAGACCACGCGGACCGAGCACGCGGCCGAGGCGGCCGACCTTGCCCATGAGGTCCGGGGTCGCCACGACGGCGTCGAACTCGTTGAGGCGGTTGCCCTTGGCGATCTCGTTGATCAGCTCGTCGTCGCCGACGATGTCGGCGCCGGCGGCTTCCGCGGCCGCAGCACGGTCACCGGTCGCGAAGACCAGGACCCGGGCGGTCTTACCGGTGCCGTGCGGGAGGTTCACGGTGCCGCGGACCATCTGGTCGGCCTTGCGCGGGTCGACACCCAGGCGGAAGGCAACCTCGACGGTGGCGTCGAACTTGGTGGCGGAGGTCTCCTTGGCGAGACGGACGGCCTCGAGCGGGGCGTAGAGCTTGTCCCGGTCGACCTTGGCGTCCGCAGCGCGGAGAGTCTTGCTGCGCTTCACTTCTGCTCCTGTGTAAGTGCTTCAGGCATGGAGTCGTGGTGCGGACCAGCGCTTGGCCCTACCACTGGGGAACTGCGAGGGGCTGGATCAGCCCTCGACCGTGATACCCATCGAACGGGCGGTGCCGGCGATGATCTTCTCGGCGGCGTCGATGTCGTTCGCGTTGAGGTCGGGCATCTTGATCGTGGCGATCTCGCGGACCTGGTCACGCGTGAGCTTCGCGACCTTGGTCTTGTGCGGCTCGCCAGAGCCCTTCTCGATGCCGGCGCTCTTCAGGATGAGGCGCGCGGCCGGCGGCGTCTTGGTGATGAAGGTGAAGGAGCGGTCCTCGTAGACCGTGATCTCCACCGGCACGACCATGCCACGCTGCGACTCGGTCGCGGCGTTGTAGGCCTTGCAGAACTCCATGATGTTGACGCCGTGCTGACCGAGCGCGGGGCCGACCGGCGGAGCCGGGTTGGCCGCACCGGCCTTGATCTGGAGCTTGATAAGCCCCGTGACCTTCTTCTTCTTGGGAGGCATTGCTCTTCTCTCCGGGTCCTAGTGAGAGTTTTCAGCCGTCCGTCCGGTCATCCGGATGGAGGCATACCGCACCACGATAACGGGTATGGGCGCGGGGCTAAAAACCGAGCAGGTCAGACCGCCCTTTACGGGCTGGTCTGACCTGTTTCGGAAGCTTTGAATCCGGAAGATCAGTTCTTCTGGATCTGGTCGAAGCTCAGCTCGACCGGGGTCTCGCGGCCGAAGATCTCGACGAGGCCCTTGACCTTCTTCGAGTCCGGGTTGATCTCGTTGATCGTCGCCTGGAGCGTGGCGAACGGGCCGTCGGTGACGGTGACCGAGTCGCCGACCTCGAAGTCCAGGACCTCGATGGTGCGCTTGACGGCGGGCGCGGGCAGGCCGGCCTCTTCCGCGGCCTGCTTGGCGGCCTTCTCCTGCGCCTCGGGGGCGAGCATCTTGACGATCTCGTCGAGGGTCAGCGGGTACGGGTCGTACGCGTTGCCGACGAAGCCGGTGACGCCCGGGGTGTTGCGGACGACGCCCCAGGACTCGTTCGTCAGGTCCATGCGGACGAGCACGTAGCCGGGCAGCTTGTTCTGCCGGACATTCTTGCGCTCGCCGTTCTTGATCTGGACGATCTCTTCCTCGGGCACTTCGGCCTGGTAGATGAACTCCTCGACGTTCAGCGAGACGGCGCGCTGCTCCAGGTTGGCCTTCACGCGCTTCTCGTAGCCCGCGTAGGTGTGGATCACGTACCACTCGCCGGGCAGCAGGCGCAGTTCGTCGCGCAGGGCCTGGATGGGGTCGACGGGCTCGGCGGGCTCGGCCGGGGCGGCCTCCTCGACGGCCTCGGTCTCGACGTCCGCGTCGGCCTCGTCGTCGGCCTCGGCCTCGTCGTCGGCCTCGATGTCGCCCTCGTCCTCGGCGTCTTCGTCGGCGTCCTCGTCAGCCTCGGCGTCGACCTCGTCCTCGACGTGCAGCGCGGCTTCCTCGGCGGCGATGCCGGCCTCGGCGTCGGCGAGCTCGACCTCGTCGGGGTCCACAGCGTCCGCCGCCTCGACGATGTCGAGCTGGTCCTCGACGGACTCGACGGAGTCGTGGCTCGCGTTCAGGTTCGGGTCAGACACGGTGGCTGCTTCTTCCTGGATACAAAAGGTGGTCGAACATGCGAAAAAAGGCGGCACCCATCAAGGCGCCGCCCTCCGCGGGGATCAGCCGAAGACGAACTTGATGGCTTCCTGGAACCCATAGTCAATCACGGTCACCAGACCGATCATGATGACGACGAAGACAATCACCACGGTGGTGTACGTCGAGAGCTGGTTACGGGTGGGCCATACGACCTTGCGGAGTTCCGCGACGATCTGGCGGTAGAACAGCGCGAGGCGGCCCAGGGGGCCCTTCTTTCCGCGCTTGCCGCCCTTGCGGGCCTTCTTCTCGCGAGTGTCGCTGTCGGCGTCAGGCATGTCGATGGAGCCCAGGGCGTCCGTCACGTCTCTCACCTGAATCCGGGTCGTGGCCGTAGCCGCGCCCGGTTGCGCCGCACGGCGTTGCATCGAAGTACGTACCTGCGCACACATCCGAGAAGGAGTGTGAAGCAGGGCCGGAGGGACTCGAACCCCCAACCGCTGGTTTTGGAGACCAGTGCTCTACCAATTGAGCTACGACCCTTTGCTGCGTTCCCCAACCTACCGCATCCGAGCGGGTGCACGGAGTGCTCACGCTCTGGGGCGGCTGTTGAGGACCAACGACAGGTGAGTGTACGTGGTCCGGGCCCTGACGTCGAACAGAAGACATCCGGATCTGCTCCGTCCGGTGATTGAAACGGTGTGCGGGCCTTCTCGGCCGTCTGGGACGATTGGCCCCATGACCTCTGCAACGCCTTCCTCCGAGCGCCGGGTGTCTGCCCGTATCGGCGCCATCTCCGAGTCCGCCACCCTCGCCGTCGACGCCAAGGCCAAGGCCCTCAAGGCCGCCGGGCGCCCGGTGATCGGCTTCGGCGCGGGCGAGCCCGACTTCCCGACGCCGGACTACATCGTCGAGGCGGCGGTCGAGGCCTGCCGCGACCCCAAGTTCCACCGCTACACGCCGGCCGGCGGCCTGCCCGAGCTGAAGAAGGCCATCGCCGCCAAGACCCTGCGCGACTCCGGCTACGAGGTCGACGCCTCCCAGGTCCTGGTGACCAACGGCGGCAAGCAGGCCATCTACGAGGCCTTCGCCGCGATCCTCGACCCGGGCGACGAGGTCATCGTCCCCGCCCCGTACTGGACCACCTACCCGGAGTCGATCCGCCTCGCCGGCGGCGTCCCGGTCGAGGTCGTCGCCGACGAGACCACCGGCTACCGCGTCTCCGTCGAGCAGCTGGAGGCCGCGCGCACCGAGCGCACCAAGGTCGTCCTGTTCGTCTCCCCGTCCAACCCGACCGGCGCGGTCTACAGCGAGGACGACGCGAAGGCGATCGGCGAGTGGGCCGCCGAGCACGGCCTGTGGGTCCTCACGGACGAGATCTACGAGCACCTCGTCTACGGCGACGCGAAGTTCACCTCGCTGCCCGTGCTGGTCCCGGCCCTGCGCGACAAGTGCATCATCGTCAACGGCGTCGCCAAGACGTACGCCATGACGGGCTGGCGCGTGGGCTGGGTCATCGCCCCCCAGGACGTCATCAAGGCCGCGACCAACCTGCAGTCGCACGCCACCTCCAACGTCTCCAACGTGGCCCAGGTCGCCGCGCTGGCCGCCGTCTCGGGCAACCTGGACGCCGTCGCCGAGATGCGCAAGGCCTTCGACCGCCGCCGCCAGACGATGGTGAAGATGCTCAACGAGATCGACGGCGTCTTCTGCCCGACCCCCGAGGGCGCGTTCTACGCGTACCCGTCGGTCAAGGAGCTGCTCGGCAAGGAGATCCGCGGCAAGCGCCCGCAGACCTCCGTCGAGCTGGCCGCGCTGATCCTGGACGAGGCCGAGGTCGCGGTCGTCCCGGGCGAGGCCTTCGGCACCCCGGGCTACCTGCGCCTGTCCTACGCCCTGGGCGACGAGGACCTGGTCGAGGGCGTGTCCCGCATCCAGAAGCTCCTGGCGGAGGCCAAGGCGTAAGCCTCCGGCGGCTGCACGGTACGGAGCGGCGTCACCCCGACAGGGGCGGCGCCGCTCCGGCACGTCCGGCCTGGCCCCGGCCCCGGCCCCGGCCCCGGTGAGACCCCGGCCGTCAGATTCATGTTCGGGCAACGTCCCGTTCAGGTAATCCGCTGCCAATCGGGTGACCGATGCGGCAGGATCACCAGATGGAGCACGTACGCGATCTCACGCTTCTGCCGAAGGCCCACCTCCACCTGCACTTCACGGGCTCGATGCGCCCGTCGACCCTGCTGGAGCTCGCCGACAAGTACGGCGTCCGCCTCCCCGACGCCCTGACCGCCGGGGAGCCGCCCAAGCTGCGCGCCACCGACGAGCGCGGCTGGTTCCGCTTCCAGCGGCTCTACGACGCCGCCCGCAACTGCCTGCGCGAGCCCGAGGACATCCAGCGGCTGGTCCGCGAGGCGGCCGAGGAGGACGTCCGGGACGGCAGCGGCTGGCTGGAGATCCAGGTCGACCCCACCTCGTACGCGCCCCTCCTCGGCGGGATGATCCCGGCCGTCGAGGTGATCCTGGACGCCGTCGACAGCGCCTCCCGCGAGACCGGCCTCGGCATGCGGGTCCTGATCGCCGCGAACCGCATGAAGCACCCCCTGGACGCCCGCACCCTGGCCCGCCTCGCCGTCCGCTACGCCGACCGGGGCATCGTCGGCTTCGGGCTCTCCAACGACGAGCGCCGCGGCATGGCCCGCGACTTCGACCGCGCCTTCGCCATCGCCCGCGAGGGCGGCCTGCTCGCGGCCCCGCACGGCGGCGAGCTGACGGGCCCCTCCTCCGTCCGCGACTGCCTCGACGACCTGCACGCCTCCCGCATCGGGCACGGCGTACGGGCCGCCGAGGACCCCCGGCTGCTGAAGCGGCTCGCGGACCGGCAGATCACCTGCGAGGTCTGCCCGGCCTCCAACGTCGCCCTCGGCGTGTACGAGCGGCCCGAGGACGTGCCGCTGCGGACCCTCTTCGAGGCCGGGGTGCCGATGGCGCTGGGCGCGGACGACCCGCTGCTCTTCGGGTCGCGCCTCGCGGCCCAGTACGAGATCGCGCGCCGCCACCACGCCTTCACGGACGCGGAGCTCGCCGAGCTGGCCCGTCAGTCGGTGCGGGGGTCGGCCGCGCCGGAAGAGGTCAAGGCGAAGCTTCTGGACGGGATCGAGCACTGGCTGGCCGGGTGAGCCGCAGGTCGCCCTCGTGGCAGTCGGCCCGTACCCGGTGACCGTCGGGGAAGCCGATCTCCAGGTGGGTGCGCCCCTGCTCGGGCAGCGCGAACTCGGCGACCGATTCGACGGTCTGGCCGAGGTGGCGCAGGAAGGGGTGCTCGCCGAGGTCCTCGCCGACCTCGATCCGGCCCCACTCCCCCAGGTCGTACGGCTCGTGCGGTTCGGCGCACTCGACGATGAGGCACTGGTCGGACCCCGTGGTGATGCGCGTGCACTCGCCGAGGCTGTCGATCAGCCAGACGTCGAGCGGTGCCTCGGAGCGCTCGCCTTCGCAGATGTGCCAGGACGCGACGACCCGGCGGATCTCGCGCCCCACCAGCCGTGTGGGGTCCGTACCGGCCCCGTGCAGGGGGCAGTGCATGTCAGAGGTCGACGCCGACCGTCACGGGCTCGTTGACGAGGGTGACGCCGAAGGCCGCGTGGACGCCGGCGACGACCTCCCGGGCGAGGGTCAGCAGGTCCTCGGTGGTGGCCTCGCCCCGGTTGGTGAGGGCCAGGGTGTGCTTGGTGGAGATGCGGGCCGGGCCGGTGCCGTAGCCCTTGGTGAAGCCGGCCTTGTCGATCAGCCAGGCCGCGCTGGTCTTCGTACGTCCCTCGCCTGCCGGGTAGGCGGGCGGGGCGGTCTCGGCGCCGAGGCGGTCCTGGACGCGGGCCAGGAAGGCCGCGTAGTCCTCGTCGGTCAGGATCGGGTTGTGGAAGAAGGAGCCGGCCGACCAGGTGTCGTGGTCGGCGGGGTCCAGGACCATGCCCTTGCCGGCGCGCAGGCGCAGTACGGTCTCGCGGGCGAGGGCGGCCGGGACGCGGTCGCCGGCCCCGACGCCGAGGGCGCGGGCCGTCTCGGGGTACTTGATGGGGGCGGAGAGGCCGCCCGCGTCCTCCAGGGCGAAGCGGACGCGGAGGACGACGTAGCGGCCGGGCTGGTCCTTGAAGGTGCTGTTGCGGTACCGGAAGGCGCATTCGGCGGCGGTCAGGGTGACCGTCTCGCCGGTGGTGCGGTCGTAGGCGACGACCTCGGTGATGGTGTCGCAGACTTCCTGGCCGTACGCCCCGACGTTCTGGATCGGGGTGGCGCCGGCCGAGCCGGGGATCCCGGCGAGGCACTCGATGCCGGCGAGACCGGCCTCGACGGTGCGGGCGACGGCGTCGGACCAGTTCTCGCCGGCGGCGAGCTCCAGGGTGGTGCCGTCGAGCGTGAAGCCGGTGGTGGCGATGCGCAGGGCGGTGCCGGCGAAGCCCTGGTCTCCGATGACCAGGTTGCTGCCGCCGCCGATGACCAGGAGCGGGGTACCGCTCTCGTCCGCGGCGCGCACGGTTTCGACCACTTCTGCGTCGGTGGTCGCGGTGACCAGCCGGGCCGCGGGGCCGCCGAGGCGGAAGGTGGTCAGCGGGGCGAGGGGGGCGTCGTGGAGTTCCTGCACGTGGACAAGAGTACGGTCCGTCCCCCTCGCATCCCGGCGGGGCACTCAGTAGCCCTGCTTCTGCTCCGCCAGCCGGCGCTCGGCCTCGTCCCAGGTGATGGGGAGTTCGGAGGCCGGGACGGTCCAGAAGGTGAAGGCCGATTCCTTCATGTAGGCGCCGGCGGCGCGGGAGCTGGAGCGGTGGGGCTCGCTGCGGGCGAAGCGGTAGAGCGCTTCCCGGTCCTCCCAGGCGGAGAGGGTGAGGAAGGTCCGGCGCACGACGCGGGCCCGGAGGGCCGCGCCGTGGGCGCCGGGGGCCTTGCGGATCTGGCTGATGATGCCGGGCGCCTTGAGGAAGAACCTGACGGCGCCGAGGAGAGTGGCGGTCTCGAAGCGGGAAGCCATGACGTAGACCTCGGACCCGGGGGCGGCCTGGGTGGGCGTGAGCCAGGGGATGTCGGGCATGACGGGGTCTCCTTCGCACGGTTCAGGCGGACGACAAGGGGGTTCGGGCCCTTTTGGATCGCACGCATCGTAATGGGCTCATCTTCTCTGCGGGTAGTACATTGCACTCCTTCGTTTTCGGTCGGGGTCGGCCTGGACCGGCGCGGGCTCATCTTCTCTGCGGGTAGTACACGACGCTCCTCGGGTCAGTGGGCCTGGACCGCTCGGCCTGGACCGGTCGGCCTGGATCAGCCGGCCTGGATCAGCCGACGCGGACCGGCGTGGGGGCGGGGGCGGGGGCAGCGGCCGGAGCGGGGACCTCTTCGACCTCTTCCACCGGAGCCTGCTCCTGGTGTCCGGCGGTCTCGACGGCCTTGCCCGGGAGCAGCAGGGCGAGGGCGGAGGCGACGGCCAGGACGGCGGCGCCGATCCACAGGGCGGGGACGGTTCCGTCGGTGAAGGACTGCGGGGTCTCGTAGCCGCCCTGGGCCGAGAAGACGGAGGCCAGGACCGCGACGCCGAGGGCGCCGCCGACCTCGCGCAGGGCGTTGTTGGCGCCGGAGGCCTTGCCCTGGTCGGCGGTGGTCACCGTGGACATCAGCAGGTTGCCGGCGGGGGCGAAGAACAGGGACATGCCGATCCCGCTCAGGACGAGCGCCGGGAGCTGGGCGGCGTACGAGAGGTCCGTGCTCAGGATCATGGCGAACCAGCCGAGGCCGATGGCCTGGAGGGCCAGACCCGCGACGACGACGGGGCGGCCGCCGATCCGGTCGGACAGCACCCCGCCGATCGGGGCGACGATGACCGCCATTCCGGTCCAGGGGAGCATGCGCAGGCCGGCCTCGGCGGGCGAGTAGCCGACGACGCCCTGGAGGAACTGGCTCAGCAGGAAGATCGAGCCGAACATGCCGAGGTACATCATCAGGCTGGCGATGTTGATCCCGAAGAAGCCCCGGTCGCGGAAGAGGCGCATGGGCAGCATGGCGTTGGCGCTGCGGAAGCCGTGGCCCACGAAGCCCGCGATGAGGACGCCGCCGGCGATGAGCGAGGTCAGGACGGTGGCGTTGGTCCAGCCGTGGATGTTGGCGTTGACCAGGCCGTAGACGATGCCGAAGAGGCCGCCGCTGATCAGGACGGTGCCGGGGATGTCGAGGCGGGAGTTCGGGGCCTTGGACTCGGCGAGGCGCAGGCGGGAGAGCGGGATCACGGCGAGGCCGATGGGCACGTTGAGCCAGAAGATCCACTGCCAGGAGATGTGCTCGGTGATGCTGCCCCCGACGAGGGGCCCGGTGGCGACGGCCAGTCCGCTCACGGCTCCGTAGATCCCCAGGGCCACGCCCCGCCGGGCGGCGGGAACGGCCGCGGTGAGCAGGGTGAGGCTGAGCGGCATCATGATCGCCGCGCCGACGCCCTGTACGGCGCGGGCGGCGATGAGCTGGTCGATGCCGGACGACATGGCTCCGGCGGCGGACGCGGCGGTGAAGACGGCGAGGCCGGCGATGAAGAGCCGGCGCCGGCCGAAGCGGTCACCGAGGGCGGAGCCGAACATCAGCAGGACGGCGAAGGTGAGCGTGTAGGCGTTCACCGTCCACTCCAGGTCCTCCAGCCCGCCGCCGAGGTCGGCTCGGATGGCGGGGAGGGCGGTGGTGACGACGAGGTTGTCGAGGGCGGCCATGAAGCTGGCGGCGCCCGTGAGGACTAGGGCCCAGATCGCGGGCCTGCTGAGCTTCGTCTCGGCTGGCTGGTTCACGGTTCCCCCCTAGGGGTTGTTAGTTATTACTGACTAACTTTCGCGGGCAAAAAAAGACGGCGGAGCCGTCAGGGGCGGGGGTCAGCACTCGGGACTCGCCGAGGGGAACCCCTCCCAGACGCGATGGCTGGGCGCGAAGCCCATCGCGGTGAGGGTGTTGATGAGCATTCCGTAGGCCATGAAGGTGGTCGTCTCGACGGCGTCCCCGCCGAGCGGGGCCATCACGGTGTCCCAGAGCTCCAGCCAGCCGGCACGCACCAGCCGGCCGAACTCCAGGTCCCCGGCCGCCTCGGCGGACGCCACGGTGACGTACATCTGCAGCTGCATCTGGACGACCTGCGGGTCGTCGGCGATGTGCTTGTTGTAGGCGGCGGACATGGCGTGCAGGGCGTCCTCGCCCCCGAGCCCGTCGGCCGCCTGCGCGAACACCTCCCGGGTCCGCTCCATGCAGCGGGCCGCCGCCGCGAGGAAGATGGCCTGCTTGCTGGGGAACAGCCGGAAGAGGTAGGGCTGCGAAACCCCGACCCGCTTGGCGATCGCCTCGGTGGAGGTCCCGTAGTAGCCGCCGCAGGCGAACTCCACGATCGCCGCGCGAATGACGCTCTCGCGCCGCTCGTCCGCACTCATCCTTGCCATGGCAGTAAGTTAGTACTCAATCACTAACTACGTCAAGCGGGGTGGGGCGGGACCGGGTGGGGTGGGAGCGATCCCCCCGGACCCTCCCTGCTCCCGCCCGAGGAGATCCCGCCCCCCAACCCCCGATCAGGGAGCCAGCTGCACCACGGCGCGGGACATGCCCAGGACCTTCTGGCCGGCGCTGAGTGCCGTCAGGTCGACCCGTACGCGGTTGTCGTCCAGCTTGGCGGCGACCTTCGCGGTGACCTCGATCAGCGCGCCCTGGTCGTCGTTCGGGACCACGACCGGCTTGGTGAAGCGGACGCCGTACTCGACGACCGCGCCCGGGTCGCCCGCCCAGTCGGTCACGACGCGGATCGCCTCGGCCATGGTGAACATGCCGTGGGCGATCACGTCCGGCAGTCCGACCTCCTTGGCGAACTTCTCGTTCCAGTGGATCGGGTTGAAGTCACCCGAGGCACCGGCGTAGCGGACGAGCGTGGCGCGGGTCACGGGGAAGGACGCCGCCGGGAGCTCGGTGCCGACCTCGACGTCGGCGTAGTGGATCTGCGCGGTCACCTCAGGCCTCCTCGGGGGCGCGGGACACGAGCTTGGTCCACGCGGTCACCACGTGCTCGCCGGACTCGTCGTGGACTTCACCGCGGATGTCGATGATGTCGTTGCCGGCGAGCGACTTCACGGCCTCGATGGTGGAGGTCACGGTGAGCCGGTCACCCGCCCGCACGGGGCGGACGTACGCGAACTTCTGGTCGCCGTGCACGACGCGGCTGTAGTCCAGGCCCAGCTGCGGGTCCTCGATGACCTGGCCGGCGGCCGCGAAGGTGATGGCGAACACGAAAGTCGGCGGGGCGATCACGTCCTGGTGACCAAACGCCTTGGCGGCTTCGGGATCGGTGTAGACGGGATTCTCGTCACCCACCGCGACCGCGAATTCGCGGATCTTCTCCCGGCCGACCTCGTACGGCTCGGTGGGCGGGTAGGTCCGCCCCACGAAGGTCTGATCGAGGGCCATGGCTCACTGCCTCCTGTTGCAGGGACACGTTTGGACACGTTGCACGGACATGGTGAAGGGGCGCGCTCGAACTCCGCACGAATCGAGTGCTCCGGCCGCACCCGGGGCGGCGTACCGCACACCCGATCAAGATCTGGTGCGGAAACGACACGAGGCCGCCCCCATTGAAGGGGACGACCTCATGACGGTGCCTATATTGGAGACTTCGCCAGTGACTAGCGGGTCTCGCGGTGCGCGGTGTGCGAGTTGCAGCGCGGGCAGTGCTTCTTCATCTCCATGCGGTCCGGGTTGTTACGCCGGTTCTTCTTGGTGATGTAGTTCCGCTCCTTGCACTCCACGCAGGCCAGCGTGATCTTCGGGCGGACGTCGGTGGCAGCCACGTGAGTGCTCCTTGACGGATTGGGACGGATGAACGCATAAAAGAGTAGCCGATCGGGAGACCGACCCCGCAATCGGCTACTGGGTGTAGCGGCGACCGGACTTGAACCGGTGACACAGCGATTATGAGCCGCTTGCTCTACCGACTGAGCTACGCCGCTTTGATGAGATCCGTTCCCCACCCGAGGGTGGGGAACCTCTCTCACCAGAGCCCCAATGCGGAATCGAACCGCAGACCTTCTCCTTACCATGGAGACGCTCTACCGACTGAGCTATTGGGGCGAGCGAGGAAGACATTACACGGTTGCCAGCCGATCGCCCAAATCCTTTGGGGCGACTGGGCTCCGAAGCGCTCGCCCGGCCATTCCACGGGCCTCTCGGGCCTCACCCGACCCGGAAAACGGCCCGTTTGTGCCCGGGGTCACACTCGGCTCCCCCGGCGGTCCCCCGGCAGGCCCTCCCGCCACGTTCCCCGGGGGCGCAGGACCCCACCGGGGTCCACCAGGACCACACCGGGACCACACCGGTACGACTATTGCGCTCCTCCGCGAACCCGGGACCCCCGCGCCCTAGGCTCGGAGCACGCTGCGTGATCTTGGGCCGCCGGCTGTGGCCACGGCACAGGAACCGCCCGAGCCACCGCAGGAGCGCGATGTCCGACAGCCAGCCGCAGCAGCCCTCCCCGTCCCCTTCCCCGCGCAATCCCGTCGGCGGACCCGCCGCCGAGGCGACGGGGCTCCTGCTCACCGGGGCCCGGCTCACCGACGGCCGGACCGTCGACGTCCGGCTCAGCGGCGGCCGCATCCAGGCCGTGGGCACCGCGGGCAGCCTGCCCGCCCCCGCCCTGTCGCGGGTCGACCTGCGGGGCTACCTGCTCCTGCCCGCCCCCGCCGAGCCGCACGCCCACGGGGACACCGCGCTGACCGCCGACGGCGAGGGGCCGGTCTCGTACGCCCCCGACGAGGTGCAGCGCCGCGCCACCGAGGCGGCCCTGCTCCAGCTCGGCCACGGCGCCACCGCGGTGCGCTCCCACGTCCGGATCGGCGACGTGCACGGGCTGGGGCCCATGGAGGCCGTCCTCCAGGCCCGCCGCTCCCTGCGCGGGCTGGCGGACCTGACGACGGTGGCGGTGCCCCGGCTGCTGACCGGGGTGGCCGGCGCGGACGGGCTCGCGATGCTGCGCGACGCCGTGAAGATGGGCGCCTCGGTGATCGGCGGCTGTCCGGACCTCGACCCCGACCCGACGGGCTTCCTGGAGGCGGTCCTGGAGCTGGCCGCGGAGCACGGCTGCCCGGTGGACCTGCACACCGACGGTGACGACCCGGGCCGGCTGGCCCGGCTGGCGGCCATGGCCGGGGGGCTTCGGCCCGGGGTGACCGTCGGCCCGTGCGGCGGCCTGTCCCGGCTCCCGCTGGACTCGGCCACCCGCGCGGCCGACCGGCTCGCCGCCGCCGGGGTGCGCGTCACCTGTCTGCCGCAGGGCGACTGCGCGGCCCTGGAGCGCCGCGGGCTGCGCACGGCCCCCGTACGCCTGCTGCGCTCGGCCGGGGTCCGGGTCGCGGCCGGCAGCGGGGCGCTGCGGGACGCCGGGAACCCGGTGGGCCGGGGCGACCCGCTCGAAGCGGCGTACCTGCTGGCCTCGCAGGGCGGTCTGCGCGCGGGCGAGGCCTACGAGGCGGTCAGTGCCGCCGCCCGGGAGGCGATGGGGCTGCCGGAGGTGCGGGTGGAGGCCGGCTTCCCGGCGGAGCTGCTGGCCGTGCGCGGGGACCGGATCGCCGGGGTGCTGTCGCTGGCGTACAGCCGCATCGTGATCCACCGGGGGCGGGTGGTAGCCCGTACGAGTGCCGTGCGGGAGTACTGCGACTCGGCGGTCGCGGTGGCCCTGGACCTGCCCCGGCAGGGCCGTACGGAGCCGGGACCGTAGTGCGTCGCGGGGTGTTCGCGGGCGGGGGCGGGCGGGCCGTCGTACGGTCGGGGCATGCGCATCGTCATCGCGGGTGGACACGGTCGGATCGCGCTGCGGCTGGAGCGCCTGCTCGCCGCGCGCGGGTACGAGGTCGCGGGCATCATCCGTGATCCGGAGCAGGGCGGCGACCTGCGGGAGGCGGGTGCCGAACCGGTGCTGTGCGACCTGGAGTCTGCTTCGGTCGAGCACGTCGCGGGGATCCTGCAGGGCGCGGACGTGGCGGTGTTCGCCGCCGGTGCCGGTCCCGGCAGCGGGGCGGCGCGCAAGGACACCGTGGACCGGGCTGCGGCGGTGCTGTTCGCCGACGCCGCCGAACGGGCGCGGGTGCGCCGCTTCCTGATGGTCTCCACGATGGGTGCCGACCCGCGGCACGGGGGCGAGGAGGTCTTCGACGTGTACCTGCGGGCGAAGGGTGACGCCGACGCCCATCTGCGGACCCGGCTCGGGCTGGAGTGGACGGTGCTGCGGCCGGGTCAGCTGACGGACGAGGCCGGTACGGGGCTGGTCCGGCTGGAGGCGGACACGGGCCGGGGGCTCGTGCCGCGCGACGACGTGGCGGCGGTGCTGGCGGAGCTGGTCGAGACTCCGGCGACGGCGGGGCTGACGCTGGAGCTCGTCTCGGGCTCGGCGCCGGTCTCGGTGGCCGTGAAGGACGTGGCGGGCAACTGACGCGGGGTGCGGTGGGCGGTGGGTCGTGGGCGGTGTGCCGTGGGGTCGAGCGGCTGTCAGAAACCGGCCTGCACCTCGTCGTCGACGCGCCGGACGGCGTGCTGCAGGAACTGTTTCTCGTACTGCCGGCGGATCCGTTCGACGCGGGTGCCGCGCTCGTCGGCCTCGGTACGGGGGTAGAGCAGCACGACCTCGTAGCCGGGCTCGCGGATGACGGCGCCGTCGTCGCCGCGCCACTGGCCGTACGCGTCGCGGAGGGTGAGCCCTTCGGGGAAGGCGGGGGTGACCTCGCGGTCGAGGAACCGGGTGAACTCCCCTTTCGCGACGGGTTCCCGGCCGTCGGGGCGCTGTGCGGCGAAGTGCAGGCGGGTCTCCCGGTAGGGCTCTCCCGTGTTGCCGTGCAGCGCGGCTCCGACCAGGGCGGGGATGCCGGCGCCGAGCAGGGCGAGCAGTACGCCGCCTCCGGCTTTGCCGCGTTTGTCCGAAGTCCATGTCATGCCCCGTGAAACGACCGGCCGACCGCTTCGGTGCGTGGCGGGGGGCCGATAGGGTCACCCCGAAATCGGCCGCAGGGGGCGGCCGTACGGGGGTTCCGGGGTGGGGCATGGGCGACGGCGAGTGGCGCGTCAGCGCGGCGGAGGGCGGTCGGCTCGCGGCGCGGTGGTGGCGGTGGGCCCTGTCCGCGCCGGACGAGGAGAGCCCGGTGGGGGACGCGACGGGCGCGTACGCCGGGTGGCGTCAGCCCCGGGACGTGTGGTTCCTGGCGGGGACCTACGGCGGCCGGGTGGTGCGCCGGTGCAGCATCCCGTCGGGCCGGCCGCTGTTCTTCCCGGTGCTGAACACCAAGCGGGCGGCGGTGCCGTTCCTGACCCGGCCGTGGCGGCTGGAGGTGGCCCGGGCTTCGGCGGCCCTGAACAGCTCTCCGCTGGAGCCCCGCGAGTTCTCCTCGAAGCCCTTCCCGCTGAGGGGGCTGCCGCAGGTGGCCTGGGGGCTGTGGTGCGCCCTCGAACCCCTCCCGCCGGGCCAGTTCGTCCTGGAGGTGGAGGCGGCGGCGGCGAACGGCTTCTGGATCGACACGACCTACCACCTGACGGTCACCGCGCCCCGGCTCTGAGCGGGGGTATGCGAAGAAACCCCCGTCCACTGCGTTTCCGCAGATGAACGGGGGTTCCACTCGCGTGGCGGCGCCAGGATTCGAACCTGGGTAGGCTAAGCCGACGGATTTACAGTCCGCTCCCATTGGCCACTCGGGCACACCGCCATGGGATGTCGCTTCGGTTCCTCCGCCTTTCGGCGTTGTTCCCTGGCAACGACGTAAACGATACCCGATGCTCGGGGGTGGTTCGCCACCGGATTGATCAGCGCCGCACGTGGGCGTGGTGGCTAGGCTTTGCGGAGCGGTCCGGGGATGTCCGGCCGCGGCCCTGCGGGGCCCATCACAGCCGACTTCAAGGAGCCACAGCACATGGCCGACTCCAGTTTCGACATCGTCTCGAAGGTCGAGCGGCAGGAGGTCGACAACGCCCTCAACCAGACCGCCAAGGAACTCTCGCAGCGCTTCGACTTCAAGGGCACCAACGCGACCATCGCCTGGTCCGGCGACAAGATCCTCATGGAGGCGGTCTCCGAGGAGCGCGTCAAGGCCGTCCTCGACGTGTTCGAGACCAAGCTGGTCAAGCGCGGGATCTCGCTGAAGGCGCTGGACGCCGGCGAGCCGCAGCTGTCCGGCAAGGAGTACAAGATCTTCGCGTCGATCGAGGAGGGCATCTCCCAGGAGAACGCCAAGAAGGTCGCGAAGATCATCCGCGACGAGGGCCCCAAGGGCGTCAAGGCCCAGGTCCAGGGCGACGAGCTGCGCGTCAGCTCCAAGAGCCGCGACGACCTCCAGGCCATCCAGGCCCTCCTCAAGGGCAAGGACCTGGACTTCGCGATCCAGTTCGTGAACTACCGCTAGAAAACCGGTCTGACCTGCTGAAACGCTAGTCCCCGGCCCGGGAGGGCACGTCGGCGACGCAATGCCGAAAACGGCTTCGATCGCTGCCCTCGTCGTGTCCTCCCCGCCCGGCCACAGCCACGTGCAGATGTTCAGCGCGATCGACGGCTTCGCGCGGTCAAGGCGCTTCTGCACCGCCTTGACGCCCCCCGTGCTTGATCGGCACCAGGACGCAGAAGTACCGAAGGCCGTCCCCCCTCGCACCGACCGGCCGACCGGCCACGACGCTCCCCACTCTTGAAACGCGCCCTCGCGCTGCTCCCGGAGCCTCGTCCCCGACCCGCCGGGCACTTCTCCGGGTGAGCCCGCCCCGCCGCGTCCCCGAAACCGCCGCCCCTCCCCCGGCCGCGGCTGCCCGAAAGGGCAGGGGGTTTACCCGGGACGCTCTATTCACGCCCTTGCCGAGCTGGTCAAATTACTCAGGAACGACCGGTCGGCCATCATGACCGACAAATCGAGGTCGAACTCTGCAGAACGCCACCGTTGCGCCTACCAGTCCGGAGTGCCATGAGTCGTACGTTTCCTCTCACCGAGGGGCAGTACAACCATTGGTCTGCCCTGCAGAACAATGCGGGCCGGAATCCGGTATACATCCAGCAGCGCATCTCCGGCGAGCTCGACGTCTCTCGTTTCATCACCGCCCTGAAAGGCTGCGTGACGGATCACGAGGCGCTTCGCCTGGGCGTCGCCACGGGGTTCGACGGTGAAGCGGTGCAATGGGTCAGGGAAGTCCCCGAGGGGAAGGACCTGATTGACTGTCGGCAGGTGGCGAGCAAGGACGAGGAGCAGTTCGGCCGCTATGCGCGGAACCTGCTCATGGCGGACTTGTGGAAAGACTGGCAGCTGGCGGAGGAGCTTCCGTTCCGATTCCATCTGCTCAGGCACTCCGAGTCGGTTCACGCGTTCCTCGCCACCTTCTCCCACCTGGTGATCGACGGTACGGGCCGCACCTTGTTCGTCAACGACCTGTGGCGGCGCTACCGGGAGCTGGAAGCCGGGAGCGAGCCGGTCATGGGCGTGCCCGTCGGTTTCGAATCCGTCGTCCGGGAACGCCTGAGGGCGGCCCGGGAGCGTTCGGATCCGTCCCGTGACGGCTTCTGGGAGTCGCGGGCGGCCGCTGCGCCGCCCACGTTCCAGGCGATCGGGCGGGTGGGTCCGGATGATGGCGGTCAGTCCTGTGTGCTCAAGAGGCTGAACTGGCGGGAAGCCGGCCTGACGGCCCTCCGTGATCGCTCACGGGCGGCCGGGGTGACGGAGTTCCAATGGATCCTGGCCGCGTTCGCGGCCGCCCTCTTCGAGTTCACCGAGCAGGACCTGCTGAAATTCAGCATCCCGGTGGACACCCGCCGGTGGGCCGAGCGCGGCGTTGTCGGGATGTTCATGCTGCCACTGCCCGTGGTCCTGGAACGCCCGGCCGAGCCGGGCGACCTGGTGCGCCAGGTCAAACGGGAACTGCTGGCCGTGGTCGCGCACCGGGGCCTGTCCGTCGAGGCGTTCACCGGGATCCGCCGGATCTCCCGTGAGCGCTGGGGCGCCCACCGGGCTTGCGGGATCTCGGTCAACCATCTCGGCGGCCGGCAGCTCGAAGAGGACGTGCAGACGCCTTCGGTGGTGGTGCAGACCGGGCCGTACTGGCCTGAGTTCGCCCACGAAACCGATGGCGTGAGCCTGCAGGTGCGCTGCGATCGGGACGAGACGGCCCTGCGCCTGGTATTCCTTGAATCGATATTCCCGGAAGCTGTTTCCGAAGAGTTTCTTGAAATTCTTCGGAAGCGGATATACGATGTGAATGTCTTCCAGTCGAAAGAAGACAGGGAAAGGCATTCGACATCCCGCAAGGACGGCCACAAAAGGGAATTCCTGAAGAATTCCCTGGGCCGGTCAGCGGTCGCCGTCGATGTCGCCGAAATCGCTGCCGGGCTGGCTGGTCTGCTCGGAACTGCGACGGCCGGCGTCGAGGTCGAGGTCGAGGATCATCCTGACGGCGGAACGGCATTGCGCGCGACCGTGTGCGCGGCCGTCGGCACCGATATCGATGATTTGCATGCCAGGCTGCGTGCAGCCGAACCGGATACGCCGGACCACGTCATCCCAGGGGATGTAGTGGTGGTCCGCGGTCCCCTTTAGACGTCCGTCGGCCGATTGCCGTCCCGATCCCCGGGTCGGGACGTGTCGAAAGCCGACGGCGACACCACAAGAATCAAGTGAGGGGAGGAGGTGTTTTTCCATGGAGAAGATTGAGTTCACCAACGTCGACATCTGCGAGCTGTCGGACGCTGACCTCGACGACATCGTCGGTGGCCTGCTCGCGGTTCCCGCCCGCGGCAAGATCTGATCTCGGCCCTGCCGGATCAACGGGGAGGCGCCCTGAGGGGCGGACAACTCCCCGAGATCGAGTGGGAGCCAGTCGCCGGCTCATGCCGGCGGCTGGCTCCCGATTCGCATTGACACGCACGTGGCCGAGTCGGCGGCGCGCCGGTGTCCCCACCGGCGGCGCATGGGGAATGGTACGGATGAGCGGATCGGACGAGCGACAGCTCCCGCGAGACGGATTCGCGGAACGGGACCGACGGTTCCGTCGCGAAGCGTTGGAGAAGCGGGCGAGCTCGCAGGAGTACGGGCCGCTGGTCGTCACACGTGCTCGGCTCCGTCCCGCGCAACAGGTCCGGAGCGACGGTGCCGAACGGCGTTCCGCAGCCCGGCCGTCGCGTCACGCGAACCGGCGCGTCCCGGTCCGGATCCAGTCGCAGATGACGGACTGCGGCGTGGCGTGCCTGTCCATGGTGCTCGCCTTCCACGGCGTCGAGATCGGCATCGAGCAGCTGCGGCAGGAGACCCTGACCGGCCGGGACGGAGTCTCGGCCCGGACCCTGCTGGAGGCGGCCCGGCGCCACGGCCTGTCCGGGCGCGGTGTACGTGCCACGATCGACGGCCTCGCCGACCTGCCGCCCGCCAGCATCCTGTTCTGGAACTTCAATCACTTCGTGGTGCTGGAGCGGGTCTCGCACGGCTGGGTCTACATCGTCGACCCCTCGTTCGGACGCCGCCGGGTGGACCTCGACACCGCTGCGAAGGCGTTCACCGGCGTCGTGCTGGAGTTCCAGGCGCCGCTGGTCCAGGACCGGCCGGCGGACACCGCGCCGGACGCCGGAAAGCCGAAGAGCCCGTGGCGGTACCTGCGCCACTTCCTCCCCCGGGCGGCGAACTGGGGCGCGCTGACCGCGACGTCGCTGGCGTTGCTGGCGTTCAACTTCGTCGTCCCGCTCGCGTCCGCGTACCTGGTGAGTCACGTGAAGCCCGGCGGACCGCTGGGCGGACTGCCGTTCGCGGCCGCGGGCGCGGCCGTGCTGGTGGTCGTCTTCCTCGGGCTGCAGGCCGCACGAGGGCTGGCGATCCAGTCGTTGCAGGCGCTGGCCGACAAGCAGGTGACGCTCGGCATCCTCCAGCACCTGCTCTCGCTGCCCTACGACTACTTCGTCACCCGCAACAGCGGGGACCTGGCGCTGCGCGTGCGGACCACCGCCATCACCCGCCAGGTCCTGACGAACACGACGCTGTCGGCCGCCTTCGACGGCGTACTGGTCCTCGGCTACAGCGTGTTGCTGCCGCTGGTCGATCCTGGACTCGCCCTGCTGGTCTTCGTCCTGGCAGTCCTTCAGATCGCCGTGCTGGTGACGTCCTGGCAGCGGCAGCGGTACCTCTCGGTGGACGCTCTGGAGAGCCAGGCCCAGGCCGAGGGCGAGCTGATCGAACTGCTGGACGGGGTCGCCACCCTCAAGGCCGCCGGCCTGGACGAGCTGGCCGGCGAGCGCTGGTCGAACGTGCTGGCCGACGAGATCAACGCCCGCGGCCGGGCCCGCCGG
Source organism: Streptomyces sp. NPDC004126 (assembly GCF_050275515.1). Classification (NCBI taxonomy): domain Bacteria; kingdom Bacillati; phylum Actinomycetota; class Actinomycetes; order Kitasatosporales; family Streptomycetaceae; genus Streptomyces; species Streptomyces sp. NPDC004126. The sequence continues at coordinate 91,940 of NZ_JBNNPF010000009.1, forward strand.
TGGGCGGTGCTGAGCGGGGCGCTGAGCATGGGCATCCAGTTCGTCGCCCCGGTCCTCGTGCTCCTGATCGGTGCGGTCCGGGTCGCGCAGGGCACGGCCTCGCTGGGCACCGTGATCGGATTCGCCTCGCTGTCCATGGGCATGCTGGTGCCGCTGGCGAACATCGTCCAGAACGGTCTCCAGGTGGCCGGCCTGTACGCGCCGCTTGCGCGTCTGAGCGACATCCTGGACGCCGTTCCGGAGCGTTCCCCGCAGGACGTCCTGCTGACCGGGGACGGCAGCGGCACGGTCGAGTTCGAGGGCGTCGGATTCGACTACCCCGGCGGTGCGCGGCCGGTGCTGAAGAACGTCGACCTCGCCATCGCCCCCGGAACCTTCACCGTCGTGCTCGGCCGGACCGGCTCGGGCAAGTCGACGCTGGCCGCCATGGCCGCCGGGCTCTACCTCCCGACCGAGGGCAGCGTCCGGCTGAACGGCGTTCCGATGGAACAGCTCGACCGGCCGACGTTCCGGCGTTCCATCTCCTTCGTCAACCAGGACACGCGGCTGTTCGCCGGTTCCATCCGCGACAACATCGGCATGGGCGAGGCGGGTGTGACGGACGAGCAGATCAAGGAAGCGGCCGTCAGCGCCTGCATCCACGACGAGGTCATGGCGATGCCGATGGCCTACGAGACCATGCTCGGGCCGAACGGCGCGGGCATCTCGGGCGGCCAGCGGCAGCGCGTCGCGCTCGCCCGCGCCCTGGTCCGCGACCCGGACCTGCTGATCCTCGACGAGGCCACGAGCGCCGTGGACCGGGAGACCGAGGAGCAGATCTTCGCGGCCCTCTCCCGTGCCGGCCGGACCCTGGTCGCCGTGGCGCACCGCCTGTCGGCCGCGCGGGACGCGGACCTGATCGTGGTCGTCGAGGACGGCGAAACCACCAGCTACCGGTCGGCCGAGGACCTGTCGGCGGGCCCCGCTGAACATCGGAGGCTGTTCGATGCCTGATCCGGAGAACGGGAGCGCCGGGGCCGGTGCCGCCGGGCCGACGGGGCACGCCGTCCTGCGCGCCCTGGAGGACGCGGCCGGGCTGCGTCCGGAGGGCTGGGCGGTGCGTGATCCGGCCCGCGCCCTGACGTACCCCGAACTGGTGGAGTCGGTGCGCGCCGACGCCGCCGGGCTGCGGGCCGCCGGAGTGCGGCGCGGCGACCTGGCGATGGTCGAGGCGACGCACGACACGGCCTATCTCACCGCCTACTTCGCGGCGCTGTCGGCCGGCGCCAACGTGATGCCGTACGACCCGGCCATGGGCCGGGCGGAGACCGACCGGGAGATGGCCCGCTACGGAGTCGGCGTACGGCTCGTCCCGCACGTCACCGGCACCGAGGTGGTGCGTCGCCGGCCCGACTCCGAGGCCGTGCCCCCGCCGTCGCCGTCGCCGTCGCCCTACGCGGAACTCGCGGCGGGCGGCCTGGTCCTGCTCTCCACGAGCGGTACCGGCGGACTGCCCAAGCGCGCGCTGCACCGTCCCGACCGTCTGGTGGCGAACGCGGCCGCGCACGCGTCGTCGGTCGGTCTCGGCCGTGACGACACCACTCTCCTCATCCTGTCGCCGGCGTTCGGCTACTGCCACACCAGCCAGATCCTCGCCCACCTGCTGGTGGGCGGGCGCCTGGTATTCCCGCCCCGGCCCGCGATGCCGTTCGACCTGGTCTCCGCGATGCGGACCGGGGAGTGCACGAACACGACGATGGTCCCGCAGCTGATGGGCGACGTGCTGCTCCGGGCCCTCGCCGACGTGCCCACGCTCCGCCAGGTGGCGCTGGGCGGTTCGGCCGTCACCCCGGAGTTCCTGCGGCGGGTGACCGCCGGTCTGCCGGACGTGGAGATCCTCCAGACCTGGGGCATGACCGAGTGCGGCCCGCGGCTGACGACGTGGCGGAGCAGCCGCGACCCGCTGGCCCAGGGCTGCGTGGGCCGCCCGATCAACGGGGTGGGCGTCGGGACCCCGTCCGCCGCCGGGCCGGCCGGCTCGGCCGAGGAGCCGGTCGAGCTGTACGCGCACACCCCGTACGCCATGCTCGGCTACCTCTCCGGTTCCGCGGCGGAGGCCGACGTCCTCGTGGCGCCCGGGCTGATCCGGACCGGCGACCTCGGGCGGGTGGACGAGGACGGCCTCGTCTACGTCCAGGGCCGCCTCAAGAACCTCATCGACGTCGCCGGCAAGAAGGTCTCGGCCGAGGAGCTGGAGCAGGTCGTCGGCGCGGTCGACGGCGTCACGGCGGTCCGGGTCCTCGGCCGCGACGACCCTCGGCGCGGGCAGCGGCCGGTGGCCCTGGTGGTGGCCGGGCGCGGGGACGTGGTGGTGACCGCCGAGCAGATCCACGAGGCCGTGCGCACACAGCTGGCCCCCCACAAGTGGCTGCGGGACGTGGTGTTCGTCGACTCGTTGGAGCGGACCGTGAACGGCAAGATCGGAAGGGCTGAGCGTCATGGGGTCTGAACCGTCGGGCTCGGCCGGCCGAGCCGGTCAGGAGGTCGAGAGCCTCGTCAGGCACGCGCTGAAGGAAGTTCCCCACTACCGGGAGGCGTACCCCGGCGGAGCCTCGGCGCTGAGTGATCTCGCGGTGCTCGGCAAGGCGGGCGTCCGGGGACGGGAGTCGGCGTTCCTGACGGACGGGTACGTCCCGTCGGACCTGCTGTTCGTCGAGACGAGCGGAACGACCGGCACCCCGCTGCGCCGCTACTACCGGTCCGTGGAGGGGACCCGGGCGGCCATGCCGCTGTGGAAGGCCCGCCGCTGGTACGGCGTCACCTCACCGCGGCTGCCGGCCTGCCGGTTCAGCAGTGACGAGAACGACGAAGGCCGTGCCAAGGTCCGCGGAAGCGTCCTCAGCCTGAGCGTCCGCGATCTGTCCGACGCGGCGTTCCAGGAGTACCACGACGCGCTCCTCCGGCATCGGCCGGTGTGGTTCCAGGTCGTTCCGAGTGTGGCCGGGCTGTTCGGCCGCTGGCTGACCGAGCGCGGGCTCACCGGCCCGGACAGCCTGCGCCTCATCGAGCTGAACAGCGAGCCGACCCTTCCCGGGGACCGGTCCGCCATCAGGACGGCGTTCCCGAGCGCTCGGCTCGCCGACCACTACGGCTCGAAGGAGACCTGGTGCGTCGCCTACGAGTGTCCGCTGGGTGTCCGCCACGTCCTGACGGAGAACCTGACGGTCGAAGTGCTGACCGAAGACGGTCCGGCGTCCCACGGCACCGGTGCCCTGATCGTCACCAACCACCGGTTCCGGACCATGCCGCTGCTCCGCTACGACCTGGGCGACCGGGTGACGGTGCGCGCCGAGGAGTGCGGTTGCGGCCGGTCCGGCCCGGCGATCGAGGTCGTCGAGGGGCGGATAGCCGAGTACGCGGTCGGGGACGGTGGCGAGCCGGTCTACCAGACCTTCTTCGACATCGGCGTGCGCCGGGCCCTCAAGGCGTGGCCGGGCTCCATCGCCCGCTACCAGTTCCGGCAGACCGGGGCGGAGCTGACCACGGTGATCGAGCCGGGGCGGGCCTGGACCCCCGAGGCCGGCCGGGTCCTGGCGGAGTACCTGAAGCCGACCTTCTTCGCCAGCGAGGTCTCGGTCCTGCTCGGGGACGTCCTGCACGAGCCGGGGCGCAAGTTCCGAAGCGTCCTCAGTCAGGGACCGGACAGGCCCGGGGACGGGCGCCGGACCGCGGCGCACGATGCGGCCGACGGCTTCCGGACCGGGGCCGGGCCGGCCCCGTCCGTCGGCGGAACCGGCGTTCAGCATGCCGAACGCTAGCCTGCCGGCGCCGCCGGGGCTGTCCGTACCGCAGGTGCTGGAGACCTTCGAGCACGGCCTCATCGGGACGGCGCTACGACGTCCGCTGCTGGTCGGATCCGGGCTCGCCGCGCTGTCCACGCCGGGAACGGCTCTGGTGAGTTCCGCGATACAGCGGGACCCGCAGCTGTCCGAGCAGTACACCTGGGCCCCGCGCCTGGTCGCCGTCGTCAGTGACGGCTCGGCCGTGCTGGGGCTCGGGGACGTCGGGCCGCGCGCATGTCTGCCGGTCCTGGAGACGAAGTGCGCCTTCTTCAAGGAGCTCGCCGGCCTGGACGCGATTCCCCTGGTGTTCTCCGACCGACGCATCGACGCGATCGTGGCGGCACTGGCCGCGCTGCGGCCGTCCTTCGGGGCCGTGAGCATCGAGGACGTGGCCGCGCCGGGCTGTTTCGAGCTGGAGCGGCGGCTGCGCGACGCGCTCGACTGCCCGGTCATGCACAACGACCAGCACGGCACGGCAGTCGCCGTGGTGGCCGCCCTGCGCAACGCGGCGCTGCTCACCGGCCGCGATTTCGCCGCCATGCGCGTGGTGATCCTCGGCGCCGGCGCGGCCGGTATCGCGACGGCGCGGCTGCTGGCGACGGCGGGCCTGCCCGATCTGACGCTGGTGGACACGCGCGGAATCGTCGGCGCCCGGCGCCGGGACCTCGACGACGCCAAACGCGAGGCCACCGCGTACACGAACCCGCGTGCCCTGACCGGCGGCCTCGAAGAGGCGCTGGCGGGCGCGGACGCCCTCGTCGGACTGTCGCGGGCCACGGTGGCCGGGAGCCTGCTGGCCAGCATGCGTCCCGAGCCGATCGTCCTGTCGCTGGCCAACCCGGTTCCCGAGGTCCTGCCGGAGGCGGCGTGCTCGGTGGGGGCCCTCTACGCCACCGGCCGGGCCACCGCCCCGAACTGCGTCACCAACCTGCTGGCGGTCCCCGGCATCTTCCACGGGGCCCTGTCCGCCGGAGCGGAGCAGATCACCCCCGCGATGCTGCTCGCCGCGGTCGACGGACTGGTCTCGGCCTCGCTCCCGACGCTCGACGCCGGCCACCTGATGCCCGACGTCCTGGACCCGGCGGTCCTCGCGCACGTCAGCGCGGCCGTCGGAGCGGCGGCCCCCGTCTCATGAACCGCAGGAAAGGACACAGCCCATGACCACACACACCGCGATCGACGAGTTGATCGGCCGGTTCGCCCAGGGTCCGGCACGGGGTACCGCGCCGGCGGAGTTCGCCGACGGCGAGGCGCTGGTCGCCGACCTCGGGTTCGACTCCCTGGACCTGGTCGAGTTCCTCGCACAGATCGAGGCGACCTGGGGATTCACCATCTCGGACGAGGACTTCACGCTCGAGACCTTCGCGACCGTCGGCGCGGTGCGCGCCTACATCAACGCTCGGATCTGACCGGCCGCGTCGGCAAGCGGCAGCACGGCCCCACTGAAAGGTTCACCATCATGCGAAAGAAGATAGGCATCACCGGCGGGGCCGGATTCCTCGGTGTCAATCTGACCGACCTCGCGGTCGAGCGCGGCTACGACGTCGTGACCGTGGACGTCGGGGACCGCCTGGGCCGGCTCGCGCACCGGGCCGCCGACCCGCGGATCACCCGCCTGGATCTGGACCTGGCCCGGCCGGACGCGGTGCTGCCGGAGGATCTGGACTTCATCGTCCACCTGGCGGCGCTGCCGCACGTCGACTACTCCCTGCACCACCCGGAGCAGGTCGTGGCCAACAACATGGCGGCCCACACCCCCGTGATGGCCGCGGCCCGCCGGCACGGCATCCCCGTCCTGTTCACCTCCTCCATCGAGGTGTACGGCGGGAACGACGGCGAGCTGCTCGTCGAGGACGACGAGGCCGACCCGCGGTCGCCGTACGCCGCCTCGAAGGTGGGCTGCGAGCACATCGCCGCTTCCTACCGGATCAACTACGGCTGCCCGATCACCACGGTGCGGCTGACGAACCTGTACGGACCCTGGCAGGCCCCCGACCGGATCGTCCCCCGGCTGCTGACTCAGGGCATCCTCGGCGGCTGCGAGCGTGAGGTCACGACGGGCCGGCGGCGTGACTTCCTGTACGTGGCGGACGCCGCCGCCGCGATCCTCGCCCTCGTCGAATCGGGCGAGTGGGGCGGGACGTACAACATCTCCGCGGGCGAGGGGGTCGACCTCGTGGAGGTCGCGGAGACCATCGACGCCGGTGTCGGCGGGCGGACCCGGCGGATCGACTGCCCCGTCTCGGACGGCCGCGGCAGCTCGCTGGTGGCCGCCTCGGAGCGGCTGCGCGGGGCCGTCGGCTGGAAGCCGGAGACAGCGCTGGCCGACGGCCTCGCGGCCACCCTGCGCTGGTACCGCGGGAACGAGGCGTGGTGGTCCCGGTTCGAGCCCCAGATCCACGCCGACCGCACCGGCCCGCAGTTCATCCTCGACCACGCCCACCCGATCACCCGATGACCCCTTCAAGGACTGCGCCCATGGACGACCACCTGACCACCTTGGACCGCATCATCGCCGAGACGGTCCGTCCCCAGGCGGCGGACGTCGACCGCGCGGGCCGGTTCCCGGCCGCGGGTCTGGCGGCGCTGGGGCGGGCGGGCTTCTTCGGCGCCACCGTGCCCGCCGAGATGGGCGGTTGGGGGCTCGGCGCCGCCGAGATCAGCGAGATCGTCAGGCGGCTCGGCACCGAGTGCGCGTCCACCGCCATGGTCTACGTCATGCACCTGACCGCACTCAACTCCATCGTGCTGTTCGGATCGCAGAAGCAGAGGGAGCTGTACCTGGGGCCGGTGCTCGACGGCACCGCCCTGGTCACCGAGGCGATCAGCGAGGCCGGCTCGGGCTCGCAGTGGTGGTCGGTGGCCAGCCGGTCCGAGCGGAACGAGAGCGGCGGGTTCCGGATCGACGCGGAGAAGAGCTTCGCCACCTCGGCGGGCCACGCCGACCTGTACATCGTCTCGACGCGCAGCCCGGGGTCGGACGACGACCGGGACCACGCCCTCTTCGCGGTGCCCGCGGACACCCCCGGCATCACCTTCGGGGAGTGGAACGGGCTCGGCCTGGCCGGCAACAGCAGCACGTGGATCACCTTCCACTGCGATCTCCCCGAAGAGGCGCTGCTGTTCGCCGGCGGCGACACATCGGGGCTGACGAAGTACAACGAGGCGAACCAGCCCATCTACCACCTCGGTGTGGCGTCCGTGTACCTCGGCATCGCCCAGGCGGCCTACCGCGCCTGCGTCGAGCGTGTCCGGGGCCGCCGCTACGCCGGCGACGCCACGACGTTCGGCCGGAACCTGAGCCAGTACCCGGTCGCGCGCCGGCACGTCGGCACCATGGCGATCAAGATCGCCGCCGGGGAGAGCCTGGTGGCCCGGCTGGCCGCGGAGATCGACGCCGATCGCGGATTCGAGCAGCTCTCGGTGCTGATGACGGCCGCCAAGGTGGCGCTCGCCGAGACCTGCTCCGAGGTCGCCCGCGAAGCGCTGCTCACCAGCGGCGGGAGCGCTTACGCCAAGGGGTTCCTCCCCATCGAGCGGCACCTGCGCGACTCCCTGGCGGCTTCGCTCATGGGACCCAACGACGACTTCTGCAAAGAGCTGATAGGCCGTCTGGAACTCGAAGGCACCTCCTACCATGACCTCTGAGACGGCCGACGCGAACCAGAGGACCGTCGCGCGGGAACGCCGCCACCTGCTGCACGGGCTGGGTGTGGTGACGGCCCGGCCGCCGGCGATCGAGTACGGGACCGGCTCGCGGGTGGTCGATGCCGCGGGGCGCGAGTACCTGGACCTGTTCGCCGGGGCGGGCCGCTGCGTTCTGGGGCACGGCGACCAGGGGTTCGCGGCGGCCCTGGCCGACCAGGCCGGCCGGCTGGCCGTCACCCGGCACCCCAGCTCGCGGCGGGCGGCGTTCGGGGAAGCGCTGGCCGGGGTCGCGCCCGAGGGGCTGACCCACCTGTCGCTGTTCTCGACGGGCGGGGAAGCGGTCGACGCGGCCGTCCGCATCGCGCGGGAGGCGACCGGGCGGCGGGGCGTCGTCGTCTTCGACGGGTCCTTCCACGGCCGTAGCTCGGGCGTCGCCGGGCTGACCGACGGGCGCTGGCTCGGTGGCGGGGCCGGGGATCCGGAGGTCCTGCGGTGCCCGTTCCCCAGCCTCCTGGACGACGCCCCCGGCGACCGGCTCGCCGAAGCACTGGACGCGGTCACCGGAGCTCTTCGGCAGCCGGGGGCGGACGTGGCCGCCGTCCTGGTGGAACCGGTCCAGGGCACGAACGGCAACCGGCCCGCGGCACCCGGGTTCCTCGCCGGGCTGGCGGCCGTCGCCAAGGCGCACGGGGCACTGGTGATCGCGGACGAGGTGCTGACCGGCTTCGGCCGCACCGGTCGGCTGTTCGTCTCCGAGGCCGCCGACCACGGCGTGGACCTGATGGTGACCGGCAAGGGGATGGCCAACGGGTTCCCGGTGGCAGGCGTCCTCGCCCGTCCGGAGCTGGTCGAGCGGGCCGCCCGCCGGTACCCCGGTTTCCTGTCGAGCACGTACGGGGCCAACCCGCTGGCCGTGGCCGCCAGTTCCTACGTCCTCGACACGCTTCTGCGACGGGGCCTCGTGGAGCGGGCCGGACGGTTCGGCGCGGCCTGGGCCGAGCGGCTGCGCTCCGGGCTGGCCGACGGGCCACTGGACGTGACGGTGCACGGTGGCGCCCTGATGCTCGGGATCGAGGTCGGGGCCGACCTCTCGGCGCCGCAGTGGGCGGCGCTCGACCAGCGCCTCGCCGAGCACGGTCTGCTGGTCGGCCGCAGCGGCCGGGTCCTGCGGGTCAACCCCGCGCTGACCATCGACGAGTCCGAGGCCGAGGAGGCCGCCGACCGGCTGGCCGCCGCTCTGGCCGTGGACGGCTCAGAACTGGAGGACCGACGACATGACCGATGACACGACGGACAGCACGACCGGCTTCAGCCTCCAGATCCTCGGCGCGAGCTGTGCCGTCCCCAACCCGGACCAGGCCACCTCCGCCTATCTGCTGCGGGCCCCGGGCACCGCGGTGCTCCTGGAGTGCGGGCACGGGGCCGTCGGCAAGCTGCTGAAGTACGCCGGCCCCGAGGAACTCACCGCGGTCGTGGTCTCGCACATGCATCCGGACCACTTCTTCGACCTGGTCGCCCTGCGGAACTACGTGTTCTGCCACGGCTTGCCGAAACTCCCCCTCTTCCTCCCGGCGGGAGGCCCGGAGATCCTGCGGGGCGTCGCCCGGGGCATGCAGCTGGCCGAGGACTACTTCGACGCGGCGTTCACCGCGCACCCGTACGGCGAGGGGCTGCCCTTCACCAGCGGCGCGCTGGCGTTCGAGCCCGTCACGGCGGTGCACAACACCGTGGCGAACGCCCTGCGCATCACCGACTCCGCCGGCCGGACCCTGGTCTTCTCCAGCGACACCGCCCATTTCGAGGGGCTGGTCCGGCTCGCCGAGCACTGCGACCTGCTGCTCGTCGAGGCGACGTCGGCCACCGCCCCGGTCTCCGGCGAGCACTGGCACATGACCCCGTCGGAGGCGGCGGACATCGCACGGCGGGCCGAGCCCCGTCGCACGCTGCTGACCCACTACGACGCACGACACGCGGCCGCGAGCCTGACCGCCGCCGCAGCGGCCGCCCCGGCGGCCGACATCGATCTCGCGAGAGAGGGGGACATCCATGTCATCGGAGCGTGAGCCGCTGATCGCGGGGTTCGACGTCGGCGGTACCAGCGTCCGCGCGGCGCTGGTGGCCGTGGACGGCCGACTGGTGGGATCGACGATCGACGAACCGCGTCGGCCCGACGCCCTGGGGCAGGTCCGGGACCTGCGCGAACGGCTGGTGGCCGAAGCGGCGGCCGCCGGCCGGAGCGTCGCGCGCACCGGACTGTGCGTCGCCGGATCGGTCGAGGCCGGTACCGGACGGATCGCGTCGGCGCCCACGGCGCCCGCCCTGGTCGGGCTCCGACCCGGCGCGCCGGGCTCCGGCCTCGACATCGACGCCCTGGCGAACGACGCCAACGCCGCGCTCCTCGGGGAATGGCGGTTCGGGGCGGCCCGGGGCGTCGGCGACGCGGTGGGGATCTTCGTCGGCACCGGGGTCGGCGGGGCGGCGATCACCGGCGGCCGCCGACTGCTCGGCGCCTCCGGGGTCGCGCTTGAAGCCGGGCACATCGTCGTCGACCCCGACGGGCCGTCGTGCGGCTGCGGCGGCGCGGGCTGCCTGGAACAGGTCGCCTCGGGGACCGCGCTGGCACGGCGGTTCGCCGCGGCCACCGGTGGACCGGCCGACGCCCGCGCCGCGGCCCGGGCGGCGCGCGCCGGGGATCCCGCCGCCGTCCGGCTCTTCACCGACCTGGGCCGCCGGCTCGGGGTGGCGGTGGCGACCATGGCGAACCTGTTCAACCCGGAGGTCGTGGTCGTCGGCGGAGGCGTGGCCGACGTGTCGGACCTCTTCCTCGAAGACCTCCGCGCCGCGGCGCACCGGCACATGACCACCGTGACCGGGCGCGACGCCCGGATCGTGGTCGGCCGCCTCGGCCGGTTCGCCGGTGTGGCGGGCGCCGCGGCCCTCGCATCGACGGGAGTGTGGGATGACTAGTCCGAGCAGGGCCGACATCGCGCGGGCCGCGGCTGCGGCCGGCGCGGCGGCGGCCGCCGAATTCCTGCGCCGGCCCTCCGTCGCACGGTGGGACAAGGCGGACGGATCCATCGTCACCGAGGCGGATCTGGCCGCCGAGCAGGCGGTCCTGGCGGTGCTGCACCGCCTGGCCCCGGGGGAGGCGGTGCTGGCCGAGGAGTCCGGCGGCGCGACCGAACTGTCCGAGGTCTGGATCGTGGACCCCATCGACGGCACCGAGAACTTCAGCCGACGGCATCCGGTGTGGGGGACGCTGGTCGCCTGGCACGACCGTGACGCGGTCACCGCCGCCGCGATCGACGCGCCGGGGCTGGAGCGGCGCTGGTGGGCCGCGGCCGGACAGGGCGCGCACGGCGTCTCGGGCCGGCTGCGGACCTCCGCCGTCCGGGAGCGGCGATCGGCCGGCTTCGCCTTCGGCGGAGCGCACGAATACCCGGTACCCGCCTGGGAAGCCCTCTCCGACGTCATGCGCGGGTTCCGAACCGCTTGGGGATGGGGCAACTTCTGGGGGCACGTGATGGTCGCCGAAGGAAGCGTCGACGCGGCGCTGTCCTACGGCACCTCGCCCTGGGACGTCGCGGCCCCGGCCCTGATCGTCGCCGAGGCGGGCGGTGCCTGGACCGACATGTCGGGCACCCGGGACCTCCGCAGCGGAAGCCTGCTGACCACCAACGGCGCGCTGCACGACGAGCTGATCGCCGATCTCCGACGCTGCCCGACCCCGCCGAACACCCGGATGAGTGACTGATGCCCGAGCCGACGGACCCGACAGCCGGCACCCACCGGACACCCGGCCTGGCCGCGAAGTTCCAGAGCATGTGGGGCGACGCCGAGTCCGCTCTCGCCGAGGGCGCGTACAACGCCGACCCCGTCCCCCGCCACGGCGACCCCCGCTGGGGGCTGAGTCTGGTCGTGCCGGTCGACGGCGCGGTCCGGGACGCGATCGCCCAGGACCTGGGCCCGATCGCCGCGGCCCTGTCGCCGCACCACTTCACCTACCTGCCCGAGCACCTGCACAGCACCGTGCGCAGTCTGGAGGGCTACCAGGACCAAGTGCCGCAGGACCAGGTGGACCACTACGCGGACCTCGTCGAAACCGCGCTGGAGGACTGCCCGCCGATCGAGATCGAGCTGTCCGGCCTGGGCGGATCGAAGGGCGGACTGTTCGTGTGCGGGATCCCCAGTGACGGTCTGGTCCGGCTGCGGACCAGACTGCACGAGGCCGGTGCGGCCGAGGGCCCGCGGGCGTTCGCCAGCAACGACTACACGACCATGCGGGACATCGCCCACGTCTCGGTCGCCGTGTTCCGGGCGCCGGTCGTCCCCGAGCGTTCGATCGCCGGAGTCGTCTCCGCACGCCGCGCGAAGCGCTACGGGACGATACGGCCCGCGACGCTGGACCTCGTCCGGTACGACCTGGCGGGCGGGGAGATCACGATGAGCCGTCTCGCCGGCATCAGCTGCGCGCGGTGAGCCCCTACGACACGGCGGCGGCCGAGGGCGGTACGGAGCGCGCAGCGGTGCGCGCACTGGTGCTCGCGGCCGGATACGGCTCCCGGCTGGCACCCGTCACGGACACCTGCCCGAAACCGCTGCTGCCCGTCCTCGGCGTCCCGCTGATCTGCTGGGCGGTCGACCGGCTCCGGGCAGCCGGCGTCAGGGCCGTCACGGTGAACGTCCGGTCGGTCCACGAACCCGCCTTCCGGCAGGCGCTCGCCGGTTTCGCCGATCTGGGCGTCGAGATCTCCTACCAGCGGGAGGAGGTCCCGCTCGGCACCGGCGGGACGCTCGCCGCCCTCGCCGGGTCCGGGTCCGGGTCCGGGTCCGGGTCCGGGTCCGGGTCCGGGTCCGGCGAGACCCTGCTCGTGCTGCCCGCCGACACCGTCTCCACCCTCGACCTGACGGCCCTGCTGGCGGACCACCGGTCCGGCGGCGGCGACGTCACCCTCGGCTGCCTGCGCCACCCGTGGCCGGCCGCGGAGTTCACCGGCGACATCGCCGTTCTGGCCGGGGACCGCCGCCGGGTCCTGCGCTACCAGCACAAGCCCGGAGCCGCCGCGGAAGGCCGGATCGCCGCGACGGGGATCGCCGTGTTCGGTCCGTCGGCGGCCGGACTCGTCAAGGACTCCGTCCGGTCGGAGACGCTCGACGGCCGAGCGGGCCGGCCGGACCCCGTGGACCTGGGCCGAGACGTGCTCGCCAGGATCGTCGCCCGCCCGGACGCCCGGGTCCTGGCCCACGTCACGACGCACCGGTTCGTCGACTTCGGCACGCCGCGGCAGTTCCTGGACGGCTCGTTCATGGCGTTGACCGGGCGGTTGGGGCGTCCGCCCTTCACCGCTGCGGACGGTCCGCTCGCGGCCGTCGATCCGAGCGCGTCGGTCCATCCGGAAGCCGTGATCTCCGGACCGGTCCGGATCGGACGCGGTGTCCGGCTCGGCCGGGGCAGCCGGGTCGTCGGGCCCGCGGTCATCGAGGAAGGCGCCAGTGTCGGGCCGGACGCGGAGGTCCGGGAGTGCGTCCTGCTTCCCGGGGCGCGGCTGGCCGCCGGACAGCGGGCCTTCCGGATGCTGCTCTCCGACGCTGCCGCGACCCCCGTGGACGCGACGAGCTTCCACACCGACGCCCCGGCGCCCTGACAGAACGTCCGCAGAAGAGAAATGCGCCTGATGAACACGATCACCGTAGCGGCCCCGAGCCGTGGAACCAGCGGAGCGCTGCGCGCCCTGCCCGACCCGGAGACCTCACCGGCACCGGCTTCCGGTCCGCTGGTCGTGGCGGTCACCGGCAGCCCGTCGGAACACTCGATGAGCACGGCGGCGGCGCTCGGCGTCCTCGACGGCCTGGATGCCGCCGGCTTCCAGGTCCGGCACCTGCCGGTGCGCGAGCTCCCCGCCGACGGCCTCGTACGCTGCCGTCGGGACGAGCCCCGCATCCGTGCCGCCCTCGATCTGGTCGACCGGGCGGACGGACTGGTGGTCGCCACGCCGATCTACCAGACGTCCTACGCCGGCCTGTTGAAGGTCTTCCTCGACCTGCTCGGTCGCGACGCGCTCGCCGGGAAGACGGTCTTGCCGACGGCGACGGCGGGGACGCTCGCCCACCTCCTCGGCATCGAGTACGGGCTGGCTCCCGTCCTCCGGACCCTGGGGGCCACCTGCACCAAGGGCCTGTTCCTGCTCGAAGACGCCTTCGAACGCCCCGACCCCGACTGCCCCGGCCGGCGCCTGGGGCCGGACGCCGCGGACAAGACCCGGAAGGCCGCGACCGACTTCGCGGCGACGATGACGAGCGGAGCACGGAACCGATGAGCGAGGGACTTCGGGTCTACGCCTCGATGCAGGGGCTGTTCCCCGACGAGGACTACATCGCCAACGCGGTGGGACTGGCCGCGACGTGTGAGCGCCTGGGGTTCACCGGTGCGCTTGTCCACTTCAACCACCGCGTCCCCGACCCCTGGCTGCTGTCGTCGCTGCTGATCCAGCGATCGACGACGTTCGTCCCCATGGTCGCGGTCCAGCCGTACTACACCTCGCCTTTCGCCCTGGCCAAGATGCTCGCCACCACGGCCTACCTCCACGGCCGCCGGGTGGACCTGAACATGGTGGCCGGCTCGACGCCGAAGGAACTGCGCCAGGTCGGCGACCGCCTCGACCACGGGGCGCGGTTCGACCGCATGGACGAGTACCTCGGCGTCCTGACGGCACTCCTGACCGGCGGTTCGCCGGCCGCGCGGACCGTTCCGCTGTACGACTACGAGAAGCCGGAGTACTTCGCGACCGGGATGGATCCGGAGCTGCTTCCCAGGATCTTCATCGGCGGATCCTCGGACGAGGCCGTGGACCTGAGCGTGCGGCACGGTGCGGTGGCCGTGACCAATCCGGCTCCGGCCGACCTGTTCGCCGACGGCTTCGCCGCTTCGGTGGGGCGCCGGACGGACTCGGGTGTTCGTTTCGGCCTGATCGTGCGCGAGACGAGCGAGGAGGCGTGGGCCGCTGCCCGGCGGTACTTCCCACCGAACCGGGCGGCGCAGATCAACGTGAAACTCCACGGGCGCGCCTCGGACTCGGTGTGGCGCAAGGACCTGGCGGACCTGTCCGCGGAGGAGACGCACCAGGGCGTCTTCTGGCTGGGGGCGATCCTCTCCGGGGCTTCGCATTCGCCGTTCCTGGTGGGTTCGGCCGAGGAGGTGGGGCGCTACTTCTCCCGGTACCTGGAGTGCGGGGTTTCGGAGATCATCCTGGCCAGCCCCTGGGAGGAGTACGAGTCCAACGCGGAGTTCCTTGCGCGGTGGACCGTGCCCGGCCGGAGCCCGTCCTAGGGCCTGTCCGGGGCTCGTCCTGGCCGGGGCGTTCGTCGCGACCGCGGTGTGCGGGGCTCACGCCTCCGGTGCGAAGGCGGCGAGCCGTGCGAACTCGGCGCGTGCCTCCGCCAGGCAGGCCTGGCCGCGGTCGTGCTGCCCGAGGTCGCACAGTGCCTGCCCGAGGGCCGCCAGCGCGTTGGCCTTGCGGTGTTCCAGGCCGACCCGCTGGGCGATCGCCAGCGCCTCTTCGGCCGCCTCCAACGCCCGGGCCGGGCGTCCGGCGGCTCGGCAGGACTCGGCCAGGCCCACGAGCACGCCCGGCATCCGGTCCCAGGACCCGAGTGTGCGCAGGGCCGCGAGGCATTCCCGGTAGCCGTCGCACGCCGCCTCGAACATGCCCAGCCCGTGCAGCGCCATCGCCCGGGCGTAGAGCATGTGGACCTGGCCGACGAAGTCCCCGAGGTGCTGGAACGCCGCCAGGCTGCGCTCGGCCCGGCGCCGTGCCGACTCCGGTCGTCCGACGGCGACGTCGGCCAGTGCCGCCATTCCCTCGACGAACGCGTGTGAGGACGGGTTCCCCAGTTCGGCGGTCCGGCGGACGGCCTCGTCGCACCAGGCCATGACCTCCTCGTCGCTGCTGTGGCGGATGCTGGTCAGCGCGAGTGCGGTCAGCGCGGGAGACAGCAGGGCCGCCTGCCCCGTCCGCCGCCCCAACGCGATCACCCGGGCCGCTTCGGCGCGGGCCTGCCGGGGGCGCTGCATCTCCCGCAGGGCCCACAGCAGCGTGTAGCGGGCACGCGCCTCGCTCTGCGGCAGCCCGGCCACGCGGGTGGCCTCGGCGACGCGTCCGGCCAGGTCGCACAGTTCCGGCACGGCCATGCCCAGGTCGATCAGCTGGATCAGCACCAGCGTCAGATCCGCGACGACCGCCAGCGGGCCGTCAGGGTCGCGGATGACCTGCTCGGCGACCGCCAGGACGGCGGCGATCTCCTGCCTGACCCAGCGCAGCCCCTCGGCCGGTCCGTCGAACCCGGGCTCGGCGGCCTCCGACGCCACCAGGTCGGGGAAGGGGTAGCCGGGCCTGACCGCGCGGTACAGGCCGGCCACGGTCGCCAGGTAGTGCCGCAGCAGCCGCTCGACGGCGGCCCGCTCGGCGACGGCACCGTCCTCCTCCTGGACCAGTTGGCGTGCGAACAGCCGCAGCAGGTCGTGGTACTGGTAGCGGCCGGGGTACGGGCAGGACAGCAGTCCCAGGTCGGTCAGCGACTCGGCCAGCCGCTCGGCCTCCTGTTCCGGCCGCTCCAGCAGAACCGCGGCGGCCGCCGACGACACGCCCGGGCCGTTCGGCAGCGCCAGCAGCCGGAACGCGCGGGCGGCCTCGCGGTCGAGCTGGTCGTAGCTGAGCCGGAACGACGCGGCGACGGCCAGCTCGCCGGCCTCCAGCTCGGCCAGGCGCCGGCGTTCGGAGGCCAGTCGGTCAGCCATGTACGACAGCGGCCAGTTCGGGCGGGCCGCCAGGCGGGACGCCGCGGTCCGCACCGCCAGCGGCAGGAACCCACAGGCTTCCGCCATCAGGCGGGCCGCGTCGGGTTCCTCGTCCACGCGGGACTCCCCGGCGATCGCGGCGAGCAGCCGCACCGACTCCTCCGACGCCAGCGGCTCCAGGCCCACCCGCCGCGACATCGGCATCTCCGCCAGCCCCGCCCGGCTGGTCACCAGTACCGCGCACGACGTGCTGCCGGGCAGCAGCGGCCCGACCTGGACGGTGTCACGGGCGTCATCGAGCAGGATCAGCAGCCGCAGGCCCGCCACCCGGGACCGGAACAGCGCGGCCCGTTCCGTGGTCCCCGGGGGGATCGCGGCGTCGGCCACGCCCAGTGCGCCGAGGAAGGCGGCCAGCACCTCGCCCGGGTCGGCGGGATAGGGACCGGCCCCGCGGAGGTTGACGTACAGCTGACCGTCGGGGAACCGGTCGCGCACGGCGTGGGCGACGTGCACGGCGAGCGTCGACTTGCCCACCCCGCCCATGCCCGACACCCCCACCAGGGGCATCGTCGGGCCGTCGGAGCGCAGGCCGACGCAGAGGTCCCGCACGAGCTGGTCCCGGCCGGTGTAGTCGGCGATGTCGGCGGGCAGCTGCGCCGGAGGGAACGGGGCGGGGCCGGCGGGCCCGACCGGTGCGTCGAGGGCCGACGCGGGCAGCACCGTCGGCGCGGCCAGCTTCGGATCGCCCAACAGGATTCCCTGCTGGAGCTCGCGCAGCTGCGGCCCCGGGTCGATGCCCAGCTGCTCCATGAGCGCGCGGCGGGTGTCGGCGAACACGCCCAGCGCCTCGGCCTGCCGCCCGCTGCGGTACAGCGCCAGCATCAGCAGCTCCCGCATCGGCTCCAGCAGCGGATGCTGGTTCACCCACATGGTCAGCTCACCGATGACACCGGCGTGCCTCCCGACCGCCAACTCCGCCTCCAGCCAGCCGTGGACGGCATGCAGCCGCCGCTCGACGAGCCGGGCCCGATGGGCCTGGGCGAAGGGCCCCGGGAGTCCCGCCAGCGGCTCGCCGCCCCACAGCTCGCAGGCCTCCCTCAGTAGTCCGGCCGCACCGGCCGTGTCCCCCGTGGAGCGGGCCCGGCCCGCCGCCGTGACCAGTTCCTCGAACACTTCGACATCCAGGGATTCCGCAGGCAGTCGCAGCATGTAGCCGCTGCCCGAGGACACCAGGACCGTCGGGTGGGGCCGGTCCGGTTCCAGCACTCGCCGCAGCCGCGAGACGTAGGTGCGCACCACCGTGGCGGCGCGGGCCGGAGGCTCCTCCCACAGGGCGTCGAGGAGCTCGTCGACGGAGACGATCCGGCGCGCCCGCAGCGCCAACGCGGCGAGCATCGCCCTCTGCTGGGGGGACCCGAGGTCCAGCTCGGTCTCCCCTCGCCAGGCCTGCGCCGGCCCGAGCAGACAGAGGCGCAGCCGGCCCTCGCCACCCGTGGCCGGCGCACCGTGGGACGCGCGGATGCCGGTCACCGTCGGACGTGAGTGGAGCCGGACGGACCGTCTGCCCGGGCGGCCAGGCGTGTCCCGGCGACCGGCGGCGGACCGGGGTGTCCGGAGTTCCGACTGGTCGTCAGCGGGGTCTTGTCGTTCACGTGTCCTCGTGCGGTCGACCTGCCGCACACACTCGCGGAAACGGTCAGGACGTTGATCCTCCTATCGGCGGGGCGACGGACGCAAACCGCACGCGCGGGTGGAGCGGGCGCGCGTCCGTCAATCTTTTATTGACAGGCAGCGGCTAGCTTGTGCCCGGTGATCATGTCCGGCCGAGCGGTCGGCGGGACATGAGGGAACTCCTGCGGCGTCAACCTGAGCGCAGGAGGGGGATGACGGCGCCCGGCGGTAGACGCCCCGCGACCGGTCCCGACATGGTGCCGCCGCCCCCAGGGTGGCGCCTGCGCCGTCAAGCGCAACGAAAGGAACCCATCGCCGTGCTTCAGTATGCCGACGACATACGTACGATCCGCCCGATCTTAGTGACCGTTCACGCCCTGGACCCGCTCTCCCGGGCCGGAGTGGTGAGCTACCTCCGGCAGTGCCCGGAGATGGCACTCGTCGACGACGACCAGCAGGCCGGAGCCGGCGTCGCGCTGCTGATCGCCGACACCTTCGACGCGGCGGTTCTGACGAGCCTGTCCCGGCTCGTGCGGGCGGAGCGGACGCGAGTGGTCCTGGTCCTGGACCGGATCCAGGAGTCGGAACTGGTCAACGTCGTCTCACACGGTGTGACCACGATCCTGTGGCGCCGCGAGGTGACCGGGGAGCGGCTGCGCCAGGCCGTCCTCACCGCCCACCGGGGCCATGGCGACCTGCCCCCCGACCTGCTGGGGAAACTGATCGGCAGCATGGGGCGGCGCCAGGGCGGCGAAGGTCCGGCCCGGGAGGGGGCTCCCGTCGCCGTCGGCATGGTGCCGCGAGAGGTCGAGGTACTGCGCCTGATGGCCGACGGCATGGACACCGGGGAGATAGCGGCCAAGCTCCTGTACTCGGAGCGGACGATCAAGAACATCCTCCACACCGTGACGACGCGGTTCCAGCTGCGCAACCGCGCCCACGCGGTGGCCTACGCATTGCGCGAGGGCTACATCTAGGGAGTCCGGCGCGTGCTCCGGCCACGCCGTGCGGACCGCACGATTACCCACACGGGCAGGCATTCGAGCCGAAAGGGCAATACGGCGCAGGCGTGTCGGGTCCGGTGAAATCAAATCCACTGGGGCGGGGCTGCGCGCTGCCCTTAAGTGCACATTTCTGCCCTGATGGACGCTTGACCTCGATCGCAGGAAGTGCGAGGGTCGAAAAATCGACGAGAAGGGGCGGCTCGAATAAATCGGGCCACCACTTCCAGAAACGTCAGCCTCGTCGGGATACGGGATTCGTCCCGCGCGAGGGTTGCCGGGCCGGAGGCGCCCTCCGCCCGGACCAGGCCAGCACCCTCCACCAGTTGATCTGGGGAAACAGATCAAGAACAAGGACACCGCCATGCCATTGGGACCTTCCGGATTCTCCCTGATAGACCTTCCCGAAGCACCGGCCGAGCTGCTGGCGAGCTATGACGACCTACCCGTCGACGAACACATGGGGCACGGCACGCGTTACAAGAAGTTCTCCCAGTACCGCCTGTCACCGGCCGAGGGCGAGAAATGGAATTTCGCTCTGCTGCCGCACCGGGACTACACCGCGTACAAGAAATTCAACACGGTCGGCGGCGGAATGCGCCGCGCCTATCTTCCGGTAGCGGTCGACTTCACCCCGCTCATCGCCGTCGGAGCCGAGGCGTTCGGGCTCGATCGCAGCGAGGACTGGCAGATCAACCTGCACCAGAACCGCACCCGCGCCGAGCCGGGCCGGCCCGGTCCGCTCACTCCTGAAGGTGTCCATCACGACGGCCACGAGTTCGTCATGATCGGCGTGCTGCGCCGCGAGCGGGTGGCCGGCGGCCAGACCCGGCTGTGGCGACCGGACGCCGAGCAGCCCTTCTGGACCGGCACCGTGGCGGCCGGCCAGGCCGTACTCCTCGACGACAGGCGGCTCGCGCACGACGTCACGGACGTCGTGGCCGCGGCCGACGAGCCCGGCCACCGCGACATCTTCATCGTCGCCTTCTCCCGCTGGAGCGAGAAGTGGTACGGCGCCGAACACGACGCGGCCGCACTCGCCGACACGGAAGTCCGATAGAAGAGAAACGGCATATCACCGAATGTGTACGAACTGGAACGACCTGCTCTCCACCGGACTGCTCGCCACGCTGCGGGCACTGGACGGGAGCACCGCCGACGAGCTGGCCCTGCTGTCCGAGCACTACCCGTTCCGAGGCGAACTCGCCGAAGCATGCCGGTCCCTGGCCGTCCGTGCGTACGGGAACAGTGAGCGGTCCGCGCTGGAGGAGCTGCACGCGGCGTTGGCCCTGGTCTACGAACGGGACTTCTCCGGTACCCGCGTCACCGACGTGGATCACGAGCGGCAGCCGATCCTCCGCGATGTGGCCGCGTTGTTGGAACGGGCCGTACTGGACCGCGAACTGTCGCGGATATCCGAAGCGAGCGTCACCGGCCATCCCACCTCGGGCACCGAGTACGTCCACTGGCTCAAGAAGATGGTGGGCGAGCATCCGGCCGGCTGGCACCCCTTCTACCACCAGCACCTCACCGAGCGGGGCACCCGTGAGGACCTGCGCCTGCTGCTCGCCCAGGAGACCAACCTCGACCCGCGTTTCGACGACATCCTCGCCCTCATGCAGGTCGGTCGGCACGGCGGCGAGAAGCTGGAGATCGCCGCCAACTACTGGGACGAGATGGGCAACGGCGACCCGATGCAGGTACACACGAAGCTGTTCGGCGAGGCGCTGGCCTCGATCGGGGCCGACCCCGGGTACGTCCGTGACACCTTCCTGCTGGAAGCCGGTGTCTCCGGCAACATCTCGGCCTGCCTCGCCCTCTCCCGCAGGCACTACTTCAAGGCGGTCGGGTACTTCGGCGTCACCGAGTACCTGGCTCCGCGCCGCTTCCGCTGCGTGGTCGACGCCTGGCGGCGCCACGGCCTGGACGAGGTCGGCATCGTCTACCACGACCTGCACATCGGAGTGGACGCGGGCCATGCCGCAGGATGGTTCAAGAACGTCGTCGGCCCGCTGGTGAACTCCGATCCACGGATCGGCAGGGAGATCGCCCTGGGCGCCATGATCCGGCTCAACACCTCGCAGGACTACCTCGACGCGCTCCTGGAGCGGTGCTCCGCGCCGGCGATGTCGACAACGACACCCGGCACGGCCTGAGGGGGCGCCACCATGTCCCAGGACACCGCCCCGGCCGTCGACTTCGCGAAGTACCAGGCCCTGGGCAACGACTACATCGTCATCGACCCGCGGTACACGGCTTTCGATCCCACCCCGGAAAACGTCCGGCTCGCCTGCGACCGGCACTTCGGCCTCGGCGCGGACGGCCTCCTGTACGGACCGCTGCCGGCCGACGACGGCTTCCGGCTGCGGATCTTCAATCCGGACGGCACCGAATGCGAGAAGAGCGGCAACGGCCTGCGCATCTTCGCCCGCTACCTCCGCGAGTCCGGGCACGCCGACACCGACGCGTTCACCCTGCACTCGCTCGCCGGGCCCTCGGCCGTGCGCATCCTCGACGGTCGTGCGGAGACGGTGCGCATCGATCTCGGACCCGCCACGACGGACAGCCGGGCCGTCGGGGCGACGGGCCCCGCCCGCCCGATGCTGCACGAGCCGTTGCACACCGCCGACGACGGCGGATCCCTGAGCGTCACCTGCGTACAGCTCGGCAACCCGCACTGCGTCGTCTTCCTGGACGACGAGCCGGCCGGCGAGGAACTCGCCCGCCGGATCGGTCCGGCCGTGCGCGACCACGAGCTGTTCACGCAGCGGGTCAACGTCGAACTGCTGAACGTCATCGACCGGGAGAACATCCGGATCGAGATATTCGAACGCGGAGCCGGTTACACGCTCTCCTCCGGCACCAGCGCCTGCACGGCGGCCTTCGCGGCCCACGCCCGCGGACTCACCGGAGCCCGGACGACCGTCCACATGCCCGGCGGCCGGGTCACCGTGGAGATCGACGAGGACGGCCGCCTCGCACTCGGCGGTGAGGTCCTCCCGGTACTGCGGGGCCATTGGGCGCCGCGGATCGGGCAGCAGCTCTCGGGACGGGGGGCCTCCGCGTGACGGCCCTCGGCCCGGAAGCCGGCTATCCGATGCGCCGCTGGGTCTTCCAGGACGCGCGAAACCGGTACGACATCGACCTCGGCGACAGCAACGTCGACTGCGGCACGGTCGCCGACCTGCCCTTCCCCGCCGACCTGGTCCTGGACTACGGGACCGACCGGGGCGGCGACCGGCTCCGCGAACTCGTGGCGGGACTCTACGGCCGCTCCACGGACGAGGTCGGTATCACCCACGGCGCGCAAGAGGCGCTCTACCTCCTGTACAGCGTGCTGCTGCGCCCCGGTGACCATGTGGTGGTCTTCGCCCCCGGCTGGCAGCAGGCCTGGGAGGCGCCGGCGCGCATGGGGTGCCGGACCGACCTCATCGGCACCACCCCCGAGGGCCGGCCGGACGTGGCACGGGCCGCCGGGCTGATCGGCCGGGACACCAAGGCCGTCGTGCTCAACTCCCCTTGCAATCCCACGGGCATGCGCTTCACCGAGCACGAGGTCGATGTCCTGGTGCGGGCCGCACGGAGGCACGGCAGCCACCTGCTGCTCGACGAGGAGTACGTCGCCGACCTGCCCGGCGACTCCCTCCTCAGGTGCTACGAGCGGGCGGTCTCCGTCTCCAGCGTCTCCAAGGTGTACGGATTCCCCGGACTCCGGACGGGTTGGATGTGCGGCCCGGCCGACGTGGTGCGCGCCGCCATGGAGCACAAGCACTACACCACCATCTCCAACTCCGTACTGACCGAGTGGCTGGCCGCCGAGGTACTGGACCGGCGCGACCACTACCTGGACCGCTACCGGCGACTGACGTCGGTCGGCGGCCGGGTGCTGAGCAGCTGGGCGGCCGGGCACGCCGGCCAGGTGGCCCTGCGGGCACCTCAGGGCACTCCCTTCGCCTGGCTGACGCTGTCCGGCGAGGAAACCTCGCTGTCCTTCTGCCGTCAGGTGCTGGAACAGGCGCGGGTGCTGTTGATGCCCGCCGAGGTGTTCGGCGCCGAACGCGGTCTGCGGATCACCTTCGCCCGCGAGGAGGACGTGCTGAGAGAAGGGCTGGCACGAATCGGCACGCTGCTGGACGACCGGCGCCTCCGATCGGAGCCGGGACCGCCGCGTACCTGACCGGGCCCGTCCGCGCCGCGTCTCGGGTGCCCCGGCCCTCGCCCGTCTCCCTCCACCCGTCTCTCTCCACCCGTCTCCCCTGAGACCGGGTTCCCCCTCATCCACGGACAAGGAATGACCATGCCGGATCAGCTCAAGGAAATGCCGACGGACTGGACACGCGCCCTGGCCATCGTCGCTCATCCCGACGACGTGGAGTACGCCGCTGCCTCGGCCGTGGCCACCTGGGTCGACCAGGGCAAGGAAGTCGTGTACCTCATGGCCAGCCGGGGCGAGGCCGGCATCGACGGCATGGATCCCGAGCAGGCCAAGGTGGTCAGGGAGCGGGAGCAGCGGGCCAGCGCGGCCGTGGTCGGCGTGACGGAGGTGGAGTTCCTCGACCACCCGGACGGGCTGATCGAGTACGGACCCGAGTTGCGCAGGGACCTGGCCCACGCCGTCCGGCGGCACCGCCCGGAGCTCATCCTGACGCTCAACCACCACGACCACTGGCGCGGCGTCTCGTGGAACACCCCGGACCACCGCAACGTCGGCCGCGCGGCACTGGACTCCGCCACCGACGCCGCCAACCGCTTCCTGTTCGCGGAGGAGGGCCTGGCTCCGTGGGAGGGCGTGCGCTGGCAGGCGGTGGCCAACTCGCCGTATCCGACCCACGCGGTCGACGTCACCTGGGCGGCGGAGCGCGGTGTGCAGGCCGTGCTCGCACACGCCACCTACTTGGAGGCGCTCACCGACGAGGACCCCGCAGCGTACGTCCGGGGCTTCATGGAGCGGAACCTCGCGGCGGCCGGTGAGAGGTTCGGCGGCCGTCCCGCAGTGGCCTTCGAGGTGTTCCATCGGGACCAGTACCGCAAGCGGAACAACGAGGTCCACTACCGCTGATCCGGGACGTCCCCACTCCCCCGGCCAGGGTCACCGTGTTGCCCCCTTCGTCATTCGGCACGGGCGCCCGGCGGGGAGCGCAAGGTGTGTGCGGGGCGTGAGCGGCGCGTGCTCCTGCCCGGCCTCCCGGTGGTGACTGGGCGGCGGCGGATGCGCCCACCACGCTGGGTGACATCCATCACCGCGTGACGAGGGGGTTCCCGCATGCCCGGGGCCGGCAATTTCCGAGCGG
Source organism: Streptomyces sp. NPDC004126 (assembly GCF_050275515.1). Classification (NCBI taxonomy): domain Bacteria; kingdom Bacillati; phylum Actinomycetota; class Actinomycetes; order Kitasatosporales; family Streptomycetaceae; genus Streptomyces; species Streptomyces sp. NPDC004126. Next base: position 116,166 of record NZ_JBNNPF010000009.1, read on the forward strand.
ACTTCGGCGCGTCCGTCGTCGTCGCGCTGGTGGCGCTTCCGCTCTGTGTCGGGGTGGCCGTCGCCTCGGGCGTCCCGGCCGAGCTGGGGATCGTCACCGGGGTGGTCGGGGGGTTGGTCACGGGCTGGTTCCGGGGCAGCGCCCTCCAGGTCAGCGGTCCCGCGGCCGGGCTGACGGTGCTGGTCTACGAGGCCGTGCAGGGTTACGGCCTGGCCGCCCTCGGGGTGCTGGTGCTGGCGGCCGGGGTGCTCCAGCTGGGCATGGGGGTGCTGCGGCTGGGGCGGTGGTTCCGGGCGATCTCGGTCGCCGTGGTGCACGGGATGCTGGCGGGGATCGGGCTCGTGCTGATCGCCGGGCAGCTCTACGCCGTGGGCGGGGTGGCGGCTCCCGGCCAGACGCTGGCCAAGTTGGCCACGGTGCACGAGCTGGGGGCGCAGGCCGACTGGGCGGCCGTGGCGCTGGGGGCGGGGACCATCGCCGTCCTGGTGCTGTGGCGCCGGGTGCCGGCCCGGGCGCGGCTGGTGCCGGGCGCGCTGGTCGGGGTGGCGGCGGCCACCGTCGTGGCCGCGGTGCTGCGGCTGCCCGTCGAACGGGTCCGGGTGACCGGGGTGCTGGACGCGGTGGCGCCGCCGGGATGGTCGGGGTTCGGGGTGCTGGGGTCGGTCGGAGCCGTCGGGACCGTGATCGCGCTCGCGCTGATCGCGTCCGCCGAGACCCTCTTCAGCGCCGCGGCCGTCGACCGGATGCACGACGGGCCGCGCACCGACTACGACCGGGAGCTGGTGGCGCAGGGCATCGGGAACACCGTGTGCGGGCTGCTCGGGGCGCTGCCGATGACGGCCGTGATCGTGCGCAGCTCGGCGAACGTGGAGGCCGGGGCCCGCACCCGGGCGGCCCGGATCATGCACGGCGGCTGGCTGCTGCTGTTCGCGGTGGCCTTTCCGCAGCTGCTGGAGGTGGTCCCGCTGGCGGCGCTCGCCGGGGTGCTGCTCCACGCGGGCTGGAAGCTGCTGCCGGCCCGGGCGGTGGCGGCCCTGTGGCGGAGCCACCGGGGCGAGGCGGTGGTGCTGGTGGTGACCGCCGTCTCGATCGTGGCCACCAGCCTCTTCGAGGGGGTGCTGATCGGGCTGGGCCTGGCGGTGGCCAAGGCGGCCTGGGAGACCTCGCACGTGCACATCGAGGAGGCGTGGGAGGGCGAAGAGCTGTGCGTCCGGGTCGTGGGGAACGCCAGTTTCCTGCGGCTGCCGAAGCTGCTGGACGCGTTGGAGGCGCTGCCGCACGGGCCGTCGGTGCGGCTGGACCTCAGCGGGCTGCGGCACCTGGACCACGCCTGCCTGACCGCCCTGGAGGGGTGGGAGCGGGCGCGCATGCCGCTCCCGGGCCGGGAGGGCGTCAGTTAGCGGGCCGCCGGCCTGGTGAACCGGCCCGTCACCCGGCACGGCTACCCTCCGCCCGTGGACAACGAGCTGAAGCGCAGCCTGGGGGTCTCCGACGCCGTCGTGGTCGGACTCGGCGCCATGGTCGGCGCGGGGATCTTCGCCGCCCTCGCCCCGGCGGCGCGTGCGGCGGGCGGCGGACTGCTCGCGGCCCTCGCGGTGGCGGCCCTGGTGGCGTACTGCAACGCCTGGTCCTCGGCCCGGCTGGCCGCCCGGTATCCGGCCTCCGGCGGGACCTACGTCTACGGCCGCGAGCGGCTGGGCCCGTTCTGGGGGTACCTGGCCGGCTGGGGTTTCGTGGTCGGCAAGACGGCCTCCTGTGCGGCGATGGCGCTGACCATCGGGGCGTACGTGTGGCCGGGGCGGCAGCACGCGGTGGCCGTCGCGGCGGTGGTGGCGCTGACCGCCGCGGGCTACGGCAGGGTGCAGAAGTCGGCCCGGATCGCCCGGCTGATCGTGGCGGCGGTACTGGCGGTGCTGGCCGGGGTCGTCGTGGTGTGCCTGACCTCCGGTGCGGCGGATCCGGGGGCCCTGGCCGGCGGCGGGTGGGGGGCGGCCGGGCTGTTGCAGGGGGCGGGGCTGCTGTTCTTCGCCTTCGCGGGCTACGCCCGGATCACCACCCTGGGCGAGGAGGTGCGTGATCCGGAGCGGACGATCCCGCGCGCGGTGCCGCTCGCGCTGGGGATCGCGCTGCTGGTGTACGCCGCGGTGACGGTGGCGGTCCTGTCGGTGCTCGGCAGCGAGGGGCTGGCGGCGTCGGCCGCCCCGCTGGCCGACGCGGTGCGCGCGGCCGGGTGGCCCGGACTGTCCCCCGTGGTCCGGGCGGGCGCGGCGCTGGCCGCGCTGGGCTCTCTGCTGGCCCTCGTGCTCGGGGTGTCGCGCACGGCCCTGGCGATGGCCCGGGACGGCCATCTGCCGCGCGCGCTGGCGGCCGTACATCCCCGGCATCAGGTGCCGCACCACGCGGAGCTCGCGGTGGGTGCGGTCGTGGCGGTGCTCGCGGCCACCGCCGATCTGCGGGGCGCGATCGGCTTCTCCTCGTTCGGAGTGCTCGTCTACTACGCGATCGCGAACGCTTCCGCGTGGACTCTCGGTTCAGCTGTCAAGGACCGGGCCGTGGCAGCGGTGGGGCTGTCCGGCTGTGTGGTGCTGGCGTGTGCGCTGCCCCTCGCGTCGGCGGTGTCGGGGGCGGCGGTGCTGGCTGCGGGCGCGCTGGTCTACGCGGTGCGGCGGGGTGGGCTCAGGCCGCGCACCGGGAGCTGAACTCCGCCCAGGGGGTCATCTCCGTCTCGTCCCCGTCGTCCTCTTCACCCCACTCCTCTTCGTCGCGGAACCAGCCCGTGCCGTCGAGCCAGTCGCGCAGCCAGTCGGCCAGGCCCGCGGACTTGTGGTACCAGGCGAGGTCGCGTTCCCCGGGGTTGGGCTCGAAGAGCAGCATCTGCGCGGTGTCGGAGCGGCAGTCCACGCAGGCGGACATGGCGCAGCCCAGGTCGGCTATCGGCAGGACGCCCTCGGGCCGGCCCCAGTCGGAGGCGCGGCCGGCCTCGTACTTCCTTATGGACTGACGCAGCGGCAGCAGGCCGTACTCGGGACCGAATCCGCCGTCGCCGATGCGCGTGTAGAGCGCGGTGAGGAGGGGCGGCAGGGCGAAGCCCAGGGCCTGCGCCGCCCGTTCGGCCTCGTCGGCCGGCAGGGGTGCGGGCAGGGGTTTGCCGCGCTCGCGCGCGGAGGCTCGTACTCGGTCGGCGACTTGCTCCAGCAACTGCTCGGTTTCGTTCATGTGTTCATGGTGGCGCACCCCGCTGACAGCCGCCCGGGCCTGTGGACAACTCAGGCGAGGACGACTTCGATGCGCTCTTCCCTCAGGAACCCGAGCAGCTCCCGGAAGGTTTCGGGGCGGCTGGTCAGCGGCTGGAGGCCCAGGCTGCGGCGGGCCACCTCGTGGTCGTGCCAGACGAGGGTGAAGGGTCTGGTGACTCCGAACCCGCCGCACAGGGCGTCCGCGACGCCGTTCAGGCAGCGCCCGAAGTAGCCGCCCGGGCCGTTGACGGCCTCGCCGAGGGCGCAGAAGAATCCCTCGGCGTCGGTGACGTGCCGCCCGTCGAGGTGGTAGGTGCCTCCGGCGGGCCGGTCGGGGCCTTCCCTGTGCGCCAGGGCCGGGTCCAGCCAGAGTTCGCGGCCCTCGCCGTCGAAGTTCGCCCACAGGTTGGGGACGGCCGGACTGCCCTGGCGCCACAGCGGCCAGATGTCGGCGACGACGGGCGGCTGCGGGTCCATGTCCACGGTGAGGTCGTAGAGGCCCGGCCCTCGCGGTGAAGGCTGCCAGTCGACGACGTGCGGGTGCCCGGCCACGGCGAGGAGCCCGCCCGTGCCGTCCAGCGCGTCGAGGCGGCGATAGCCGAGCCTGCGCCACTTCTTGCGGCTTTCCGGCGCGTCCAGCGCGTCGAGCAGCGGCCCCTGCACGGCGCACCCGAGGAGGCGTACGAGGTGCGGTGGCGGCTCTTCGGCCGGCAGTACCTCGGCGAGGTCCCGGAACCGGCCCAGGGGCCGGTCCTGGGCGTCCGAGAGGGCGAAGCCGACGGAGAGGGCGACCCGGTCCGGGTAGTCGGGCTGATGGTCGGAGGGTACGGCCTCGATCGTCATGTCGGTCCGCGAGAGGTCGCGGGCGCAGGGGCGGGTGGCGAGGACGCGGGCGCCCTCCAGGTACCACTCCCCCGTGGCCCGGCCGTTCTTGTCGAGTGGCTGGAGGACCAGGAAGCCCAGCGCCGACGGCAGCTCCTGCTCGAAGGCGCAGCCCAGCAGTTCGTACCGTCTGCGTACGGGCTCCGGCGGGTCGGCGAAGAGGTCCTCGGCCTCCTCGCACAGCGCCCAGAGCTGCTCTTCCGCGTGCTCCTCGTCCTCGCCCCACAGGGCGAAGCGGATGCCGGCCGTCACCGGGAGGCGAAGGGGGCGTCGGTGGGGACGATCTCGCGGCCCAGGGGGAGGAGGGAGAGGGGGACCATCTTGAAGTTGGCGATGCCGAAGGGGATGCCGATGATCGTGACGCAGAGGGCGATGCCGGTGACGATGTGGCCGAGGGCCAGCCACCAGCCGGCCAGGACCAGCCACAGGACGTTGCCGACGCAGGACGGCGCGCCCGCGTCGTGGCGTTCGACCGTGGTGTAGCCGAAGGGCCAGAGGGCGTAGACGGCTATGCGGAAGGCGGCTATCCCGAAGGGGATGCCGATGATGGTGATGCAGAGGATCAGGCCGGCGACGCAGTAGCCGAGGAAGAGCCAGATCCCGCTGAGCAGGAGCCAAATGACGTTCAGGATGGTTTTCACCGGCTGTGTCCTGCCATCTGTTCGAGCCGGGCGATGCGCTCGGCCATCGGCGGGTGGGTCGAGAACATCCTGGAGAGCCCCTGTCCGGGCCGGAAGGGGTTGGCGATCATCATGTGGCTCGCCGTCTCCAGGCGGGGCTCGGGGGGCAGCGGGAGCTGCTTGGTGCCGGCGTCGAGCTTGCGCAGGGCGTCGGCCAGGGCGAGCGGGTCGCCGGTGAGCTGGGCGCCGGAGGCGTCGGCCTCGTATTCGCGCGAGCGGCTGATGGCGAGCTGGATCACGGACGCCGCCAGCGGGCCGAGGATCATGATCAGCAGCATGCCGAAGATGCCGGGGCCCTCGTCGTCGTTGGAGCGGCCCACCGGGATCAGCCAGGCGAAGTTCACCAGGAACATGATCACGGAGGCGAGTGCTCCGGCGACGGACGAGATGAGGATGTCGCGGTTGTAGACGTGGCTCAGCTCGTGCCCGATGACCCCGCGCAGCTCGCGTTCGTCCAGGATGCGCAGGATGCCCTCGGTGCAGCAGACGGCGGCGTTGCGCGGGTTGCGGCCCGTCGCGAAGGCGTTGGGCGCCTCGGTCGGGGAGATGTAGAGCCGGGGCATGGGCTGGCGCGCGGAGGTGGAGAGCTCGCGCACCATGCGGTAGAGCTCGGGGGCCTCGAACTCGCTCACGGGACGGGCGCGCATCGCGCGTAGAGCCAGCTTGTCGCTGTTCCAGTACGCGTAGGCGTTCGTCCCCAGGGCGACGAGGACGGCGACTATCAGGCCGCCCCGTCCGAAGAAGCTTCCGATGAGGATGATGAGTGCGGACATCCCGCCGAGGAGTACGGCGGTCTTCAGCCCGTTGTGCCGGCGGTGCACGGTACGCCCTCCAAGTGGTGCGGCAGGGGAGCCCCGTCGTGGATCTGAGGGACTTCGGTCCAGTGGACCCTCCCTTCCTGGTCAACGCGAGGTGGCGGCGTCTGGTTCCCAGGGCACGGCGGGGCCGCCGCCCCGGTGGCACGGGCCGGGGGGCGACGGCGGGCGTTACTCCGTACGGGTGAGTCGCTGCGGGAAGGACGCGGCCGGACGGGCTACAGCGGGAAGAGGCTGCCCGAGGCGAAGCGCAGGACGAGCTGCGGGGCGCCCGAGAGGACGAGGGCGGTCACCGCGGTGAGGGCGATGGCGGCCGCGACGGGCCAGGGCGCCTTCGTGCGGGCGGGCACGGCCGCTGCGGGCCCGGTGCCGGGCTCCGGGGTGCGGAACAGGAGCGCGGTCCAGCGCAGGTAGTAGTACAGGGCGACGACGACGTTGACGGCCATGAGCACGGCCAGCCAGCCGAGGCCCGCGTCCACAGCCGAGCGGAAGACGGCGACCTTGGCGAAGAGGCCGATGATGCCCGGCGGCAGTCCGGCGAGGCAGAGCAGGAAGAAGGCCATCGCGAGGGCGGCGGCGGGCCGCTCCGCGTACAGGCCGCGGTAGTCGCTGATCCGGTGCAGCGGCTTCGTACGGGCCACGAGGGCGGCCACGGCGAAGGCGCCGAGGTTCACGGCCGCGTACATGAGCGCGTAGGCGACGGTGGAGCCGATCTGGTCGCGGTCGGTGTACGCGGCCGCGGCGATCGGGACCAGGAGGTAGCCGGCCTGGCCGACGGAGGACCAGGCGAGGAGGCGTACGGCGCTGTGGGCGCGGTCGGCGGACTGGCGCAGGGCGGCGGCGTTGCCGAGGGTCATGGTGAGCGCGGCGAGGACGGCCAGGGCCGGGCCCCAGACGTCGGAGTACGCGGGGAAGGCGATCACCGTGACGAGGATGAGGCCGGTGAAGCCGACGGCCTTGCCGATCACCGAGAGGTAGCCGGCGACGGGCAGGGGGGCGCCGACGTAGGTGTCGGGGACCCAGAAGTGGAAGGGGACGGCGGCGGTCTTGAAGGCGAAGCCGACGAGGGTGAGCGCGACGCCCGCCATGGCGAGGGTGTCGAGCTGCCCGGGTACTTCTTCGAGCCGTCCCGCGACCTGCGACAGGTGCAGGGAGCCGGTGGCGGCGTAGACGAAGCTGACGCCCATCAGGGAGACGGCGGTGGCGGTGACGGAGGACAGGAAGAACTTGAGGGCGGCCTCGGAGGAGAGCCGGTCGCCGCGGCGCATGCCGACGAGGGCGAAGGCGGGCAGCGAGGCCACTTCGAGGGCGACGATCAGGGTGGCGAGGTCGCGGGAGGCGGGCAGCAGGGCGGCGCCGGCGGCGGAGGACAGCAGCAGGAACCAGTACTCGCCGGCCGGGGTGCGCGCGTCGCGGACGGCGGTGACCGACAGCAGGGCGGTGACCAGGGCTCCGGCCAGCACCAGGAACTGCACGACGAGCGCGAAGTGGTCGGCGGTGTAGCTGCACGCGGCCGGGTCGCCGGTGAGGCAGAAGGTGGAGCGGTCGCCGGCGCGCAGCGGGAGCAGGGAGGCGGTCGCGGCGGCCAGGCCGGCCACGGAGATCCAGCCGAGGACCGGCTTGCGGGCCTCGGACATGAACAGGTCGGCGACCAGGGCGAACACGGCGACGGCGGCGGTGATGACCACGGGCGCGATCGCGAGCCAGTCGACGGACTGGACGAGGCTGGGGGTGTCGGCGGCGAGGACCGTGGCGGCCGTCATGCGTTGCCTCCTGCGAGGAGCTTCTGTACGGCCGGGTCGGTGAGGCCGAGGAGGACCGCCGGCCACAGGCCGGCGAGGACGGTGAGGGCGACGAGCGGGGTCCAGGCGGCGAACTCGTAGCGCTGGACGTCGGCGACGGTGATCTCGGGGCCGGCCTTCGGGTCGCCCATGCAGACGCGCCGTACGACGATCAGCAGGTAGGCGGCGGTGAGGAGGGTGCCGAACGCGCCGACGGCCATGTAGGTGAGGAAGGCCGGGCGGGAGAGGCCCTCGGCCGGGTCGAAGGCGCCGAAGAGGGCCAGCATCTCGCCCCAGAAGCCGGCGAGGCCGGGCAGGCCGAGGGAGGCGACGGCGGCGAAGGCCAGGAGGGCGCCGAGGCGGGGGGCGCGGCCGTAGAGGGCGGCGCCGGTGGCCCCGGCGAGGGTGTCGAGGTCGCTGCTGCCGTAGCGGTCCTTGAGGGCGCCCACGAGGAAGAAGAGCAGGCCGGTGATCAGGCCGTGGGCGATGTTGGCGAAGAGCGCGCCGTTGACCCCGGTGGGGGTCATGGACGCGATGCCGAGGAGGACGAAGCCCATGTGGCCGACGGAGGAGTACGCGATGAGGCGCTTGAGGTCGCCCTTGCCGTTGCGGCGGGTCAGCGCGAGGCAGGCGAGGGATCCGTAGACGATGCCGACGGCGGCGAAGGCGCCCAGGTAGGGGGCGAAGGTGTGCATGCCGTCGGGGGTGACGGGCAGCAGGATGCGGACGAAGCCGTAGGTGCCCATCTTCAGCATGACGCCGGCGAGGAGCACGGAGCCGACGGTGGGGGCGGCGGTGTGGGCGTCGGGCAGCCAGGTGTGCAGCGGCCACATCGGGGTCTTCACGGCGAGGCCGATGCCGATGGCGAGGACGGCCAGGAGCTGGGTGGTGTGGCTCAGTCCGCGCCCGTTGTCAGAGGCGAGTGCCACCATGTCGAAAGTGCCGCTGTTCAGGCCGATCAGCAGCAGGCCGAGGAGCATGACCACGGAGCCGAGGAGGGTGTAGAGGATGAACTTCCAGGCGGCGGCCTGCCGCTGAGCACCGCCCCAGCGGGCGATGAGGAAGTACATCGGGATGAGGACCATCTCGAAGGCGAGGAAGAACAGCATCAGGTCGAGGACGGCGAAGGTCGCGAGGGTGCCGGCCTCGAGTACGAGGAGCAGCGCGACGAAGGCCTTCGGGGAGGGGCCTTCGGGGAGCTTGAAGTAGCTGTACACCGCGCAGAGGAAGAACAGCAGCGCGGTCATCAGGAGGAGGGGGAGCGAGATGCCGTCGATGCCGAGGTGGATCCGGATGTTCAGCGCCTGGATCCAGCTGATGTCCGTCGTCGCCTGGAAGCGGGACGGGGCGTCGTGGTCGAAGCCCAGGGTGAGGGCGACGGCCGCGGCGAGGACGACTCCGGTGACGGTGACGCCGTGGCGGAGCACGGCCTGTTCGGGGCTCTTGCCCTTCAGTCCGGGCGGGGCCGGCAGGAGGGCCGCGACGGCGCCGAGGAGCGGTGCGGCCACGGTGAACGCCAGAAGGAACTGCATCACGGACGGGCTGATATCGATCACGGCTGACTCTCGGCTCACGATCCGGCGTTGACGTTGGCGAGGACGGCGGTGGCGATGGCCAGGACCACGGCGCCGGCGAGCAGGGCGCTCAGGTAGCTCTGTACGTTGCCGGTCTGGGCGCGGCGTACGAGGCTGCCGAGCAGCCGGGGGCCGGTGCCCGCGCCGCGGACGTACGTGTCGACGACCTCGCGGTCCAGGAAGCGGACCAGGCCCGCGGCCGCCCGGGTGGGGCGTACGAAGAGCCGGTCGTAGACGGCGTCGAGGTGGAAGCCGGCGGCGGCGTGGCGGTGCAGCGGGCCGAGCAGCGCCCGGCCGGGGTCGGCCGCAGGGGTGGCCGGGACGGCGGGGTGGTCGTGGGTCACCTCGGCGACCTCGGGGGTCTCGGCGGCGGATTCGGCTGCGGCGACGGACGCGGGTACGGCGGCTCCGTTGCGGATCCCGGCGGCGGCGCGGGCAGTGGCCCGCTGCCAGAGGCCGTAGGTGAGCACGATGCCGATGAGCGCGGCGCCGGTGCCGAGGACCGAGGTGGTCACGGACGGGGTGAGTTCCTCGCCGTCGAACCAGTCGGCGAGGGGGCCGGCGGCGAGGCCGAAGGCGGTCGAGGGGACTGCCAGCAGCCACAGCACGCCGGTCATGGCGACGGGTTCCCTGCCGTGGTCGGGGGCGGCGGCGCCGCGGCCCCGGAAGGCCATCAGCCACAGCCGGGTGGCGTAGGCGGCGGTGAGCAGGGCGGTGAGCACTCCGGCGGCCAGGACGATCCAGCCGGCCGCGCCGGGCACGAGGTCGGAGTGTCCGCCGGCGGCGTGCTCTGCGGCGACGAGGACGGCTTCCTTGGAGAAGAAGCCGGCGAAGGGCGGGATGGCGGCGAGCGCGAGCAGCGCGATCGTCATCGTCCAGAAGGCGTCGGGGATGCGCTTGGCCAGGCCGTCCATGCGGGACATGGCGGCCAGGGAGTTCGTTCCGGCGGCGTGGATGATGACGCCCGCGCCGAGGAAGAGGAGCGCCTTGAAGGCGCCGTGCGACAGGAGGTGGAAGACGGCGGCGCCGCGGTCGCCGACGGCGAGGGCGCCGGTCATGTAGCCGAGCTGGCCGATGGTGGAGTAGGCGAGTACGCGCTTGATGTCGTCCTGTGCCAGCGCGGCGAGGCCGGAGCCGATCATCGTGACGGCGGCCATGACGGCCATGACGACGAGTGCGGCCCGCGAGGCCGTGAAGACCGGCAGCAGGCGGGCGATGAAGTAGACGCCGGCGGCGACCATCGTCGCGGCGTGGATGAGCGCGGAGACCGGGGTGGGGCCGGCCATGGCGTCGGGCAGCCAGGTGTGGAGCGGGAACTGCGCGGACTTGCCGGCGACGCCGGCGAGCAGGAGCAGCGCGATGAGCGTCGGGTGGTCGAGTCCGCCCGCGGCGACGGTTCCGAGGATCTTGGTGATCCGGAAGGAGCCGGCGTCGGCGGCGAGCGCGAACAGTCCGATGAGGAAGGGGACGTCGCCGAGCTTGGTGACGAGGAAGGCCTTGAGGGAGGCGGAGCGGGCGGCTTCGGTCTCCCAGTAGTGGCCGACGAGGAAGTACGAGCAGATACCCATGATCTCCCAGCCGACCAGCAGCACCATCAGGTCGCCGGAGTAGACGACGAGCAGCATGGCGGAGGTGAAGAGGGAGACGAGGGCGGCGTAGGACGGGTAGCGCGGGTCCTCGCGCAGGTAGGCCGTCGAGTAGAGCTGGACGCAGGTGGCGACGACCCCGACGAGGACGGCGACGAGGGCGGCGAAGCCGTCCAGGTGCAGCGACAGGTCGATCGGCACGGAGCCGGTCGGGGTGAGCTCGGTGGCGGTGTCGATGGCCGGGCCGCCGCCTTGGCGGACGGCGACGAGGACGGCCAGGACGGCCGCGGCCAGCGTCGGCAGGACGGCGAGCGGCCTGACGAAGCCGGGGGCGGTGCGGCCCAGGAGCAGGCCGGCGAGGGCGCCGAGGAAGGGGAGGACGGGGACGAGGACCGCGAGGGTCGTGGTGCTCACGCGGCGACCTCCGGCCGGGCAGTGATGTCGTCGGACGGGCCGGGTTCGTGGCCCTCGGCGGTGTCGCGCAGCTTGTCGACGTCCGAGGTGCCGCGGTTGCGGTACACCATCAGCACGATGGCGAGGCCGATGCCGATCTCGGCGGCGGCGATGGCGATGGTGAAGAGGGTGAGGGCCTGGCCGGCGTGCAGGGTGTCGCGCAGCCAGACGTCGAAGGCCACCAGGTTGAGGTTGACGGCGTTGAGCATCAGCTCGACGGACATCAGGACCAGGATGGCGTTGCGGCGGGCGAGCACGCCGTACAGGCCGGTGGCGAAGAGCAGGGCCGCGAGGACCGCGGGGTAGGCGAGGTGCATCAGCTCTGCCCCTTCTCGGTGCCCGCGCGGGCGGCGGCGTCGGCCGCGTCGGCGGCGTCCTCGGCGGGGGTGTTGCGGCGGGAGAGCACGATGGCGCCGATGAGGGCGGCGAGGAGGAGCACGGAGAGCGCCTCGAAGGGCAGCACCCAGTGCTGGAAGAGGATCTCTCCGGAGACCTTGGTGGAGCCCTGGGCGGGGCCGTCGAGGTCGATCCAGGTGGTGCGGAAGGCGTCGGCGACCACCCAGACGAGCGCCGCCCCGGCGGTGCCGGCGACGCCGAGCGCGACCCAGCGGTTGCCGGAGTCGGCGTCCGGGGAGCGCCCGATGGGGGCCTTGGTGAGCATCAGCCCGAAGAGGAGGAGGACGACCACGGAGCCGAGGTAGATCAGGACCTGGACCCAGGCGATGAACTCGGCGGTCAGCAGCAGGTACTCGACGGCGATCCCGCCGAGCGCGACGACCAGCCAGAGGGCGGCGTGCACGAGCTGCTTGGTGGTGACCGTGATGACGGCCGCGCCGAGGGTGGCGAGGCCGACGAGGAGGAAGGCGATCTCGACGCCGGTCGGCGAGAGGAAGCCGGGGCCGGGCGCGGGGGCGCCCGCGGCCGCGGCGGCTGCGAGGTGGGCGGGGTACATCAGGCGGTGCCTCCCGCCGGGGTGTCGGGGGTGCCGTCGGCGGGCGGGGCCGCTTCGGCCTGGGCGGCGGCTGCCGCCGCGGCGGCGGCAGCGGTGGCTTCGGCCTTCTCGACTGCCTTGCGGGCGGCCGCGATCTCCTTGGGCTCCTCCGCCGCGGGGTCGAGGGCGGGCGGGGCCGGCACGGTCCACATCCACTCGCGCAGCTTGTCGCGCTCGTGGGTGAGCTCGTGGATGTCGGTCTCCGCGTACTCGAACTCCGGCGACCAGAAGAGGGCGTCGAAGGGGCACACCTCGATGCAGATGCCGCAGTACATGCAGAGGGAGAAGTCGATGGCGAAGCGGTCGAGGACGTTGCGGCTGCGCTCGCGGCCGCCGGGGGTGGCGGCGGGCACCGTCTCCTTGTGGGAGTCGATGTAGATGCACCAGTCGGGGCACTCGCGGGCGCACAGCATGCAGACCGTGCAGTTCTCCTCGAACAGGCCGATGACCCCGCGGCTGCGGGGCGGGAGCTCGGGCTGCACCTCGGGGTACTGGGCGGTGTGCGCGCGCTTGGTCATCGTGCGCAGGGTGACGGCCAGGCCCTTGGCGAGGCCGGATCCGGGAATCGGGGGCATTACTGGATCGCCACCTTCACGATGCCGGTGAGCGCGATCTGGGCGAGCGCGAGCGGGATGAGTACGGTCCAGGCGAGCTTCTGGAGCTGGTCCTCGCGCAGGCGCGGGTAGCTCACCCGGAGCCAGATGACGACGAAGGCGAGGACGGCGGTCTTGAGGAGGGTCCAGAACCAGCCGAGGCCGTCACCGCCGAAGGGGCCGTGCCAGCCGCCGAGGAAGAGGACGGTGGTGAGGCCGCACAGGACGACGATGCCGGCGTACTCGGCGAGCAGGAACAGCGCGAAGCGCAGGCCGGTGTACTCGGTGTACGCGCCGAAGATGATCTCGGAGTCGGCGACGGGCATGTCGAACGGGGGCCGCTGGAGTTCGGCGAGGCCGGCGGTGAAGAAGACGACCGCGCCGATGATCTGCCAGGGCAGCCACCACCACTCGAAGGCTCCGACGATGCCGGGCAGGGACACGGTCCCGGCGGCCATCGCGACCGAGGCGGCGGCGAGCAGCATGGGCAGCTCGTACGCGAGCAGCTGGGCCGCGGTGCGCAGGCCGCCGAGCAGGGAGAACTTGTTCGCGGAGGCCCAGCCGCCCATGAGGCTGCCGAGCACGCCGACGCCCATGACGGCGAGTGCGTAGAAGAGGCCGGCGTCGATGACCTGGCCGATCCAGCTGTCGCCCGGGCCGATGGGGATGGCGATCAGGACGAGGAGGTACGGCAGCAGCGCGACGGCGGGGGCGAGCTGGAAGATCCGCCGGTCGGCGTTGGCCGGGACGATGTCCTCCTTCTGCGCGAACTTCACGCCGTCGGCGACGAGCTGGGCCCAGCCGTGGAAGCCGCCGGCGTACATGGGGCCGAGGCGGCCCTGCATGTGCGCCATCACCTTGTGCTCGGTCTGCCCGATGACGAGCGGGAGCACGAGGAAGACGGCGAAGACGACGATCAGTCGCAGGGCGACGTCGAGGACGTCGTTCACGCGTCGCCTCCGGTGGTGTCGGTGTCGGTGTCGGTGTCGGTGTCGGATTCGGGCTTGGGTCCGGGCTCGGCCTCGGGGGCCGGGGGCTCCTCGAAGGCGGGCTTCGGGTTGTGCCAGGGGGCGTCGGCGCTGCGCGGTACCGGGCGCCTGGGAGCCTCCGGCTCCGGCGCCGCCGCGGCTGCCTGGCCGGCCGGGGTGTCCGGGGTGCCCGGCTCCACCGGGGCGGCCGCCTGGCTCGCGGAGCCTTCGGAGGCCGAGCGGGTGCGGCGGGCCGGGCGCGGGGCGTCGGGGGCCGCTTGGCTCGCCGAGCCGTCCGCGACCGAGCGGGTGCGGCGGGCCGGGCCTGGGGTGTCCGGGGTGTCCGGGGTGTCCGCAGGGGTCGCCTGGCTGGCCGAGCCGTCCGTGACCGAGCGGGTGCGGCGCGGTGGGCGCGGGGTTTCCGGGGTGTCGGCCGGGGCGGCCTGGGTGGCGGAGCCCTCCGTCACCGAGCGCGTGCGGCGCACCGGGGCGCCCTCGCGCGGGGCGCGCGCCGGGCCGGCGCCGGCGGCGCGCGGGGTGCGGGCCGGCCGGGCGGGGGCCGGGGGCAGCTGGCCCTTGAGCGGGCCCCAGTCGTTGGGGTCCGGCACGCCGGGCGGGAGCATCTGGCGGCGCTTGGGCGCGTCCGGGTCGTGCGCCTCGCCCGGCTCCTTGGCGCCGGGCCACGCCTTGGCGACGCGCGCCGCCAGGACGAAGTCCTTGCGCAGCGGGTGCCCCTCGAAGTTCTCGGGGAGGAGCAGGTGCACGAGGTTGGGGTGGTCGGTGAAGGTGACCCCGAACATCTCGAAGGTCTCCCGCTCGTGCCAGGCCGCGCCCGCGTACACGTCGACGGCGGACGGCAGCGAGGGCGCCGAGTGCGGGACGGTCGTGCGCAGCAGCAGGCGGCGTACCCGGTGGTTCTCCAGGGAGACGACGTGCGCGCAGACGCGGAAGCCCGTACCGGGCTCGTCGACCGCGCTCAGCCAGTCGAAGTAGGTGCAGCCCAGCTTGTCGCGGGCGATCTCCAGCGCGGAGATCCAGGAGCCGACGGGGACGTCGACGGTGAGGAGCTCGTACGCGGACGAGGCCACGGCCTCGGCGCCGAAGACCGTGCCGGCCGCTTCGGGGAGGGAGTCGTAGAGGTTCACGCGCCGGCCCCCGGTGCGGGCGGCGCCGCGACGAGGCCGCTGGTGAGCTGGGCGACGGAGGGCGATGCCGCGTAGCGGTCCGCGAGGGACTCTCGGGCGATCTTCTCCTGGAGCTTGAGGATGCCCTGGAGGAGGGCCTCCGGGCGGGGCGGGCAGCCCGGCACGTAGACGTCGACCGGAATGATCTGGTCCACGCCCTTGGTGACGGAGTACGAGTCCCAGTACGGGCCGCCGCAGTTGGAGCAGGCGCCGAAGGAGATGACGTACTTCGGCTCGGGCATCTGCTCGTACAGGCGCCTGACGGCCGGGGCCATCTTGTCCGTCACCGTGCCCGAGACGATCATCAGGTCGGCCTGGCGCGGGCCCGGCGCGAACGGAATGACACCCAGGCGGATGAAGTCGTGTCGGGCCATCGACGCGGCGATGAACTCGATCGCGCAGCAGGCGAGGCCGAAGTTGAAGACCCACAGGCTGTAGCGGCGGCCCCAGTTCAGGACCACCTTCATGGGCTCCGGGGCGAGGCGGGAGAGCACTCCCAGCCTCTTCGGCTCCGGAAGCAGCTGGGGCTGGGACTGGGGCTGGGGCTGGGTCTCCGGGGTGACCGCCGGTGTCACGTCCATTCGAGGACGCCCTTCTTGTACGCGTAGAGCAGGCCGACGGCCAGGAACCCGAGGAAGATGAACATCTCGACCAGGGTCGTGGCGCCGTAACCGGCGGCGGCGAACACCGTCGCCCACGGGAAGAGGAAGATCGAGTCGACGGCGAAGATGACGTACAGGAACGCGTAGACGTAGTAGCGGACCTGGGTGTGCGCCCAGCCCTCGCCCACGGGGTCCACGCCGCACTCGTACGTCAGCAGCTTCTCGGGGGTCGGGACCACGGGCCGCAGCAGGCGGCCGGCGCCGAAGGCCACGGCGACGAAGAGCACGCCGACGACAGCGAGCAGGCCGACGACCGAATAGCTCCGGAAGTAGTCCGCTGCGATCACGGTTGCTGTCGATACCGTTGGGTCGGGCACGTCCGTTCCTCGCTCCTCGGCCACTGTCGACGATCAGGTTGATCTGGTACGGCAGGGAGTCTAGGGCCTGGGCTGCACAGGGTGGGGTTACCCCCCGTTCACTGCCGCCTGGCTACCCCATGGCGTCGGCGGGGCGGAATTGGCAGGCTGAGCCGCATGACCGCGAACGATCAAGCTTCCGCTCCCCCTCCCGTACGTCCCGCCTTCGACGCGGCCACGTGGAAGGAGATCGCCTACCTGCTGAGCAACCTGCCGGTGGCGTTGATCGGATTTGTTTACACGGTTGTCATGATTTCGACGACGGGCGGTCTGTCCGTGACCGCGATCGGACTGCCGCTGCTCGCCTGCGGTCTGCTCGGATCGCGGCAGCTCGGGAAACTCGAACGCGCGCGGGCGCGGGCCCTGCTCGGTGTACGGGTGGACGAGCCGACCCCGCTGCCTCCGCCGTACCGGGCCGGCGGGTTCTTCCCCTGGCTGTGGGCCGGGATCAAGGACCCGGTGGGCTGGCGGACCGTCCTGTACGAACTGGTCCGGCTGCCGTGGGGAGTGCTGACCTTCAGTATCGCGCTGCCCGGTCTGTTCGTGCTGTGGCCCGTACTGCCGTACCTGGCGCGCGCCCTGGCGAACGTGGACCGCGCGATGGTACGGGGCCTGCTGTCGCCCTCCGACGAGCTGGAGCGGCGCATCGCGGAGCTGGAGTCGGGGCGCGGGGTCGTCGTGGACACGGCGGCCGCCGACCTGCGGCGGATCGAACGCGACCTGCACGACGGGGCCCAGGCCCGGCTGGTGGCGCTGGCCATGGGGCTCGGCCTGGCGAAGGAGAAGCTGCTGGAGGACCCGGAGGGCGCGGCGGCGATGGTCGACGAGGCGCACGGCGAGGTGAAGCTGGCGCTCCAGGAGCTGCGGGACCTCGCACGGGGCATCCACCCGGCGGTGCTGACCGACCGGGGGCTCGACGCGGCGCTGTCGTCGGTGGCCTCGCGGTGCCTGGTGCCGGTGAAGGTGCACGTGGACCTGGCGGAGCGGCCCGCCGAGGCGATCGAGGGGATCGCGTACTTCGTGGTGTCCGAGCTGCTGCAGAACGTCAGCAAGCACGCGGGGGTGTCGGCGCGGGGCGCGAGCGTCGAGGTGTGGCGGTCGGGGAACCGGCTGCTGATCCGCGTCGCGGATGACGGGCGGGGCGGAGCCGATGCCTCCGGCGGGAGCGGGCTGGCGGGGCTCGCGGAGCGGCTGGGGGCGGTGGACGGCGTGTTCACGGTGGACTCCCCCGAGGGGGAGGGGACGGTGGTCACGGCGGAGCTGCCGTGGCGCTCCCGCGCGTAGCCGGGGCCGGGCCGCTGCGCCGGGCCGGTGCCGCGGGGCGGCGGCGGGGCGGTGCCGCTGCGCCGGGCCGGTGGGGCCGGTCCGGGTGGGTGGGCCGCTGCGCGGGGCTGGTCCCCTACCCGCCCTTCCATCGTTCCCCGGGGCTGCGCCCCGCACCCCCGCGCCTCAAACGCCGGCGGGGCTGGAATTGCCAGACGTCGGCGGGGCTGGGATTGGCCGGCCCGGGGGTGGGACGGGGTGGGGTTAACCCCCGGGGGAGACGGTGACCTGCCGCATGGTTCGGGCAGAGGGGCCGGCGGCAGGGTTGGAGGGTCAAGGGATGAGATGAAGGGCGGGCGGGATCATGGGCGACGGCAAGGGCATCATGCGGGCGGTGCTGCGGGCTCCGGTGGCGGCGCAGACCTGGCGCGAGTTCGCGTACCTGCTGGTGGGCCTGCCGCTCAGCACCCTGTACTTCTCGCTCGCCGTCACCGGCGTGGCCATCGGCGCCGGGCTGCTCGTGACGTTCGTCGGCGTGCCGGTACTGGCCGGGGTGCTGGCCATGTGCCGGGGCTTCGGGCAGGTGGAGCGGGCCCGGGTGCGCGGGATGCTGCGCGTGCCGCTCGCCGATCCGGCGCCGGTCCGGGCGGCGAAGGGCGGGGCGGTGGCCCGGCTCGGGGCGCTGCTCAAGAACGGCAGCGCCTGGCGCCACGTGCTGTACTCCGTGGTGCACCTGCCGTGGGCGGTCTTCACCTTCACGACGGCGCTCGTGCTGTGGACCACCGGCTGGAGCCTGCTGCTGTACCCGCTGTGGTTCTGGGTCTTCCCGGCCTTCACCGACCTACCGGGGCTGCCGGTCCTCCAGAACGACGACTACGTCCTGTACCTGGACTCCCCCGCGACGGTCGTCGGCACCGCCGTCATCGGGCTGGGCCTGACGCTGGCCACCCCGTGGGTGCTGCGGGCGCTCACCAGCGCCGACCGGGTGCTGGTCAGCGGGCTGCTCGGCCGGTCCCGGCTGGACGACCGGGTCATGGAGCTGGAGTCCGACCGCGGGGCGGTCGCGGACACGGCGGCGGCCGACCTGCGGCGGATCGAACGCGACCTGCACGACGGGGCGCAGGCCCGGCTGGTGGCGCTGGCCATGGACCTGGGCCTGGCGAAGGAGAAGCTCACCGAGGACCCGCAGGCCGCGGCCAGGATGGTGGACGAGGCGCACGGCGAGGTGAAGATCGCCCTCCAGGAGCTGCGGGACCTGGCGCGGGGCATCCACCCGGCGGTGCTGACCGACCGGGGGCTCGACGCGGCGCTGTCGTCGGTGGCCTCGCGGTGCGCGGTGCCGGTGCGGGTGGAGGTGGACCTGGCGGAGCGGCCCGCCGAGGCGATCGAGGGGATCGCGTACTTCACGGTGTCGGAGCTGCTGCAGAACGTCAGCAAGCACGCGGGGGCGTCTGCGCGGGGAGCGAGCGTCGAGGTGTGGCGGTCGGGGGACCGGCTGCTGCTGCGGGTCGCGGATGACGGGCGGGGCGGAGCGGATGCCTCCGGCGGGAGCGGGCTGGCGGGGCTCGCGGAGCGGCTGGATGCGGTGGACGGGGTGTTCGTGGTGGATTCCCCCGAGGGGGAGGGGACGGTGGTCACGGCGGAGCTGCCGTGGCGCTCCCGCGCGTAGCCGGGGCCGGGCGCTGCGCGGGGCCGGGGCCGCGAGGCGGGGGGTGCCGCTGCGCCGGGCCGGTGGGGCCGGTGCGGGTTGGTGGGCCGCTGCGCGGGCGAGGTCCCCTACCCGCCCTTCCACCGTTCCCCGGGCTCCGCCCGGACCCGCGCCTCAATCGCCGGCGGGGCTAGAAGCATCCCCGGGCTCTGCCCGGACCCGCGCCTCAAACGCCGGCGAGGCTGGAAGCATCCCCGGGCTCCGCCCGGACCCGCGCCTCAAACGCCGGCGGGGCTGGAAGCGCCCAGGGGCTGCGCCCTGGACCCCCGCGCCTCAATCGCCGGCGAGGCTTGAATTGGACCCCTTAGGGCCCCAGCTCCTCCCCCGAGAAGGTCCCGTCGGCTTGATTCGGACATGTCTTCCGGCCTTGGCTTGGATCCGCCCCCCAGCGCCGGTCCGGCTGGGATGCTTGGCTCTGCCAAGTGGGTCGACGAGTGGACGCGGGAGCTGCGGGAACGTGGAAGACAGGGTGCGGGTCGTCATCGCCGAGGATTCAGTGCTGCTCCGTGAGGGCCTGACCCGGCTGCTGACCGACCGGGGGCATGACGTCGTGGCCGGCGTCGGGGACGCGGAAGCCCTGATCAAGACGGTGGCGGACCTGGCCGCCGAGGGGGCGCTGCCCGATGTGGTGGTGGCCGACGTGCGGATGCCGCCGACGCACACCGACGAGGGCGTACGGGCCTCCGTGCGGCTGCGCCGGGACTATCCCGGCATCGGTGTGCTCGTGTTGTCGCAGTACGTGGAGGAGCAGTACGCCACCGAACTGCTGGCCGGTTCCAGCACCGGCGTGGGGTATCTGCTGAAGGACCGGGTGGCCGAAGTGCGGGAGTTCCTCGACGCCGTCGTCCGCGTCGCGCGGGGCGGGACGGCGCTGGACCCCGAGGTCGTGGCACAGCTGCTCGGACGCAGCCGTAAGCAGGACGTCCTGGCCGGTCTGACCCCGCGCGAGCGCGAGGTGCTGGGCCTGATGGCTGAAGGACGCACGAATTCCGCTGTAGCGAAGCAACTCGTGGTCAGTGACGGGGCCGTCGAGAAGCACGTCAGCAATATCTTCATGAAGCTGGGTTTGTCCCCGAGTGACGGGGATCACCGGCGTGTACTGGCGGTCCTCACCTACCTGAGGTCCTGAGGTCTTGATTAACTGACAATGCGTCAGGTGGGGCGCGCCGTTCCGGCGCGCCACGGCGACCGCCGGGTGATTTGGAATATTTCGAGTTGTGCACGACGTCTGTCGGACAGACCGCCCCGTGAGGGGCGGTCCAGAATGCGGGCGATCCCAGGGCCTGACGACCTCACGGACGTAGGGTTGGTCCTGGGAACGAGCGCCCCGCCTCGAAGGAGGTCCAGTTCAGTGACCAGCCAGGTCAGTAGCCCGGCCGAGCAGGCCGACGGGGCCGGCGGGTCCATCGGGGAGCAGCGCACCGCGACTGCGCCCCATGGAGCCGGCAAGGAGATCCGCCGCGTCGACCGGGTGATCATCCGTTTCGCGGGTGACTCGGGTGACGGTATGCAGCTGACGGGTGACCGTTTCACCTCGGAGACGGCGTCCTTCGGCAACGACCTCTCGACGCTGCCGAACTTCCCCGCCGAGATCCGGGCCCCTGCCGGGACCCTGCCGGGCGTGTCGTCGTTCCAGCTGCATTTCGCGGACCACGACATCCTCACCCCGGGCGACGCTCCGAACGTGCTGGTCGCGATGAACCCGGCGGCGCTGAAGGCCAATATCGCGGACGTGCCGCGCGGCGCGGAGATCATCGTCAACACCGACGAGTTCACCAAGCGCCCCATGGCCAAGGTCGGCTACGAGACCTCCCCGCTGGAGGACGGCTCCCTCTCCGCGTACAACATCCACCCGGTGCCGCTGACCACCCTCACGGTGGAGGCCCTGAAGGACTTCGGGCTCTCCCGCAAGGAGGCCGAGCGCAGCAAGAACATGTTCGCGCTGGGCCTGCTGAGCTGGATGTACCACCGGCCCACGGAGGGCACGGAGAACTTCCTGCGGCAGAAGTTCGCGAAGAAGCCCGACATCGCCGAGGCGAACATCGTCGCCTTCCGGGCGGGCTGGAACTTCGGCGAGACCACCGAGGACTTCGCCGTCTCCTACGAGGTCGCCCCGGCCACCAAGGCCTTCCCGACCGGCACCTACCGCAACATCTCCGGGAACCTGGCGCTCTCCTACGGGCTGATCACGGCGGCCCGGCAGGCCGATCTGCCGCTCTACCTGGGCTCCTATCCGATCACCCCGGCCTCGGACATCCTGCACGAGCTGAGCCGGCACAAGAACTTCGGCGTACGGACCTTCCAGGCCGAGGACGAGATCGCCGGCATCGGCGCCGCCCTCGGCGCGGCCTTCGGCGGCGCGCTCGGCGTGACGACGACCTCCGGGCCCGGTGTGGCGCTGAAGTCCGAGACCATCGGGCTGGCGGTGTCCCTGGAGCTGCCGCTGCTGATCGTGGACATCCAGCGCGGCGGCCCGTCCACCGGGCTGCCGACCAAGACGGAGCAGGCGGACCTCCTGCAGGCCATGTACGGCCGCAACGGCGAGGCCCCCGTCCCTGTCGTCGCCCCGCGCACCCCGGCGGACTGCTTCGACGCCGCGCTGGACGCGGCGCGGATCGCCCTGACCTACCGGACGCCGGTGTTCCTGCTCTCCGACGGGTACCTCGCCAACGGCTCCGAGCCGTGGCGGATCCCGGACGTGGCGGACCTTCCCGACCTGAAGGTCCAGTTCGCGACGGCGGCCAACCACACCCTCGCGGACGGCACCGAGGTGTTCTGGCCCTTCAAGCGGGACCCGCAGACCCTGGCCCGTCCGTGGGCGGTGCCGGGCACGCCGGGGCTGGAGCACCGGATCGGCGGGATCGAGAAGCAGGACGGGACGGGCAACATCAGCTACGACCCGGCCAACCACGACTTCATGGTCCGCACCCGGCAGGCCAAGATCGACGGCATCGAGGTCCCGGACCTGGAGGTCGACGACCCGGACGGCGCCCGCACCCTCGTCCTGGGCTGGGGCTCCACCTACGGCCCCATCACCGCCGCCGTCCGCCGGCTCCGCACCGCCGGCACCCCCATCGCGCAGGCCCACCTGCGCCACCTCAACCCCTTCCCGAGGAATCTCGGAGAGGTCCTGAAGCGTTACGACAAGGTAGTGGTGCCGGAGATGAACCTCGGGCAGCTGGCCACCCTGATCCGGGCGAAGTACTTGGTCGACGCCCAGTCGTACAACCAGGTCAACGGAATGCCCTTCAAGGCGGAGCAGCTCGCGAAGGTTCTCGAGGAGGCCATCAATGACTGAGGTGACCGACGCCCCCACCGACGTTCCCGACGGCGTCGCCGCCGACGTCCCCGCCAGTGTGTCCACGCTGCTGTCCCTGGTCCCGAAGGCCGAGGCCAAGCAGTCGATGAAGGACTTCAAGTCGGACCAGGAGGTCCGCTGGTGTCCGGGCTGCGGGGACTACGCGGTCCTGGCCGCCGTCCAGGGCTTCATGCCCGAGCTCGGCCTCGCCAAGGAGAACATCGTCTTCGTCTCCGGCATCGGCTGCTCCTCCCGCTTCCCGTACTACATGAACACCTACGGGATGCACTCCATCCACGGCCGCGCCCCCGCCATCGCCACCGGCCTGGCCACTTCCCGCCGCGACCTGTCCGTCTGGGTCGTCACCGGCGACGGCGACGCCCTCTCCATCGGCGGCAACCACCTCATCCACGCCCTGCGCCGCAACGTCAACCTCAAGATCCTCCTCTTCAACAACCGGATCTACGGCCTCACCAAGGGCCAGTACTCCCCCACCTCCGAACTCGGCAAGATCACCAAATCCACGCCGATGGGCTCCCTCGACGCCCCCTTCAACCCGGTCTCCCTCGCCCTCGGCGCCGAGGCCTCCTTCGTCGCCCGCACCATCGACTCCGACCGCAAGCACCTCACCGAGGTCCTGCGCCAGGCCGCCGACCACCCCGGCACCGCCCTCGTCGAGATCTACCAGAACTGCAACATCTTCAACGACGGCGCCTTCGACGCCCTCAAGGACCAGGACCAGGCCCGCGAAGCCGTCATCCGCCTGGAACACGGCCGGCCCATCCGCTTCGGCGCCGACGGCGACAAGGGAGTCGTCCGCAACGAACGCACCGGTGACCTGGAAGTCGTCGAAGTGACCGCGGCCAACGAGGACCGGATCCTGGTCCACGACGCCCACGCCGCCACCCCCACGACCGCCTTCGCGCTGTCCCGGCTCACCGACCCCGACACCCTGCACCGGACTCCCATCGGCGTCTTCCGCAGCGTGGAGCGGCCCGTCTACGACACCCTCATGGCCGAACAGCTCGACGCGGCCGTCGACCAGCGCGGCAAGGGCGACCTGGCGACCCTGCTGGCCGGCTCCGACACCTGGACCGTGATCGGCTGAGGCACCCGTCGGCTGAGGCACCCGGCCGACGACCACGAGCCCGGACCCCGCTACGGGGTCCGGGCTTCGTCGTACGCCGCCCTGGCCCGCTGGACCTCGCCGGTGCGGCGCTCCGTCCAGCGGGCCAGGGCCCACACCTGCTCGGCGGCCTCGCGGCCCAGTTCCGTCAGGGAGTAGTCCACGTGCGGCGGGATCACCGGGTGTGCGTGGCGGAGCAGGAAGCCGTCGCGCTCCAGCGTCCGGAGGGTCTGGGCGAGCATCTTCTCGCTGACCCCGCCCACCTCGCGGCGCAGCTCGCTGAACCGGTACGGGCGCTCCACCAGGGCGGCGAGGACGAGTACGCCCCAGCGGCTGGTGACGTGCTCCAGGATCCCGCGCGACGGGCACATGGGGGCTTTGACGCTTACTTCCATACCAGTACCTTACTTTGAAGTGGGTACTTACGAATAGTTAGCGCTCTCCATAGGCTGGTGTCATCCCGCGAAGGACCGCGGGATCCCCCACCCCACGCACCAGGAGCGCATCATGAGCATCGTCGTCACCGGAGCCACCGGATCCCTCGGCCGCCTCGTCGTCGAGGAGCTGCTGCGCCGGGTCCCGGCCACCGAGCTGGCCGTGGTCGTCCGCAGCGCGGAGAAGGCCGCCGACCTGGCCGCGCGCGGCATCGACGTACGGATCGCCGACTACGGCGACCCCGCGGCCCTGGCCGGCGCCTTCCGGGCCGGCGACCGGGTCCTGCTGATCTCCGGCAGCGAGGTCGGGCGGCGCGTCCCGCAGCACACGGCCGTGGTCGAGGCCGCCGCGGCCGCCGGGGTCGCCCAGCTGGCCTACACCGGCATCCTCGGCGGGCCCGAGGCCGACTTCGAGCTGGCCGCCGAGCACAAGGCCACCGAGCGGGCGATCCTCGACTCCGGGCTCCCCCACACCTTCCTGCGCAACGGCTGGTACCACGAGAACTACACCGCCCACCTGCCCTCCGTCCTGGAGCACGGCGCGGTCGTCGGCAGCGCCGGCGAGGGCCGGATCGCCTCGGCGGCGCGGGCCGACTACGCGGCGGCCGCGGCGGCGGTGCTGACCGGCGAGGGCCACCTGGGCAAGGTCTACGAGCTGT
Source organism: Streptomyces sp. NPDC004126 (assembly GCF_050275515.1). NCBI lineage: Bacteria > Bacillati > Actinomycetota > Actinomycetes > Kitasatosporales > Streptomycetaceae > Streptomyces > Streptomyces sp. NPDC004126. The sequence goes on from NZ_JBNNPF010000009.1 coordinate 140,415, forward strand.
CCGGGGACACCGCCTGGAGCCTGGCCGAGTACGCCGACGAGGTGGCGCGGCAGTCCGGCCAGGAGGTCGCGTACGCCGCCGTCGAGGCCGACGCGCACCTGACGGTGCTGACCGGCGCCGGGGTGCCCGGACCCTTCGCGGCGATCCTCGTGGACGTGGACGCGGCGATCTCGCGCGGCCGGCTGGCGGGGACCAGCGGCGACCTGGCGCGCCTGATCGGGCGCCCGACGACGCCGGTGGCGGAGGCCATCGCCGCCGCCCTGGCCTGATCCCGACCCTCCCGCCCCCGCGGTGTCATGAGTATCTCCCTGGAACGGGCATGACAGCGGCGCCTTGCGGCGATACCGTCGTGAGGTTGTGAGATTGGCCGGAAGTAGCACTGGAGGGCCCGTGAAGGCGGAGAACGAGCAGCGCACGGGTTTGCTCTACGGATTCGGCGCGTACGGGATGTGGGGGCTCGTCCCCCTCTTCTGGCCGCTGCTCAAGCCGTCCGGGGCGATCGAGATCCTCGCCCACCGCATGGTCTGGTCGCTGGCCGTGGTCGGCATCGCGCTCCTCGCGCTGCGCCGCTGGAGCTGGATCGCCGAGATCGTCCGGCAGCCGCGCAAGCTCGGGCTGACGGCCCTGGCGGCGGCCGTGATCAGCGTGAACTGGGGCCTCTACATCTGGGCGGTCAACAACGGCCAGGTCGTCGAGGCCAGCCTCGGGTACTTCATCAACCCGCTGGTCACCATCGCCATCGGCGTCCTGGTGCTGGGCGAGCGGCTGCGCCGGGCCCAGTGGGCGGCGGTGGGGATCGGCTTCGCCGCCGTGGTGGTGCTGTCCGTCGGCTACGGGCGGCTGCCGTGGATCTCGCTCACGCTGGCCTTCTCCTTCGCCACCTACGGGCTGATCAAGAAGAAGCTCGACATGGGCGGGCTGGAGTCGCTGGCCGCCGAGACGGCCCTGCAGTTCCTGCCCGCCCTGGGCTACCTGGTGTGGCTGGGCGTCCAGGGACGGTCCACCTTCGCCGCAGAAGGGCTCGGGCACTCGGCGCTGCTGGCCGCGACCGGGCTGGTCACCGCGATCCCGCTGGTCTGCTTCGGGGCGGCCGCGATCCGGGTGCCGCTGTCCACGCTGGGGCTGCTCCAGTACCTGGCGCCGGTGTTCCAGTTCGCACTCGGGGTCGTCTACTTCCACGAGGCGATGCCGCCGGAGCGGTGGGCCGGCTTCTCCCTGGTCTGGGCCGCGCTGCTGCTGCTGACCTGGGACGCGCTGCGGACCGCGCGGCGCTCGCGGGCCCTGCTCGCCGAGGCCTCCACCTCGGCGGCGGCCGGGGCCGCGTCCGCGTCCGCTTCGGACACCGGCGCCGGCACCGGCGCCGCGGGCGCTCCGGCCGCGGCCGGTGCCGACCCGGCACCGAGCCGCGAACCCGCGTAACCGCCACAGCGCTACACCACACGATCCCCGGTACGGAACACCCGTACCGGGGATCGTCCGTTTTCCGAACGACCCTGACCGGATTGTGGTCTTGACGGACAGTCATACTCTCGCTGAACATCAGGCTCGCACTGACGCACCAACGCTCACCTGCACGATTCCCGCACGTTCCGTCTCATCCCAAACGGATCATCCCAACGGAATCCCGGAGCCCCCACATGAGCCTGTCCGTCTCCCGGCGTCTTGCCGCCGCGACCGCGATCGCGGTCGCGGGGCTGCTGGCCGCCACCTCTCCCGCCGCGCTCGCGGCACCCACGGCCGTCACCGCGGCGCCGACCCCGCCGGACATCCCGCTGGCCAACGTCAAGGCGCACCTGGCCCAGTTCCAGACCATCGCCACCAACAACGGCGGCAACCGCGCCCACGGCCGGGCCGGCTACAAGGCCTCGATCGACTACGTGAAGGCCAAGCTGGACGCGGCGGGCTTCACGACCAGCCTGCAGACCTTCACCTCCAGCGGCGCGACCGGCTACAACCTGATAGCCGACTGGCCGGGCGGCGACCCGAACTCGGTCCTGATGTCCGGCTCCCACCTGGACTCGGTGACCTCGGGCCCCGGCATCAACGACAACGGTTCCGGCTCGGCGGCCGTCCTGGAGGCCGCGCTCGCGGTGTCCCGCGCCAACCTGCAGCCGACGAAGCACCTGCGCTTCGGCTGGTGGGGCGCGGAGGAGCTGGGCCTGGTCGGCTCGAAGTACTACGTGAACAGCCTGCCGGCGGCGGAGAAGGCGAAGATCTCCGGCTACCTGAACTTCGACATGATCGGCTCGCCGAACCCGGGCTACTTCGTCTACGACGACGACCCGACGATCGAGCAGACCTTCAAGAACTACTACGCGGGCCTCGGCATCCCCACCGAGATCGAGACCGAGGGCGACGGCCGCTCCGACCACGCGCCGTTCAAGAGCGCCGGGATCCCGGTCGGCGGCCTGTTCTCCGGCGCCGACTACACCAAGACGGCCGCCCAGGCCCAGAAGTGGGGCGGCACCTCCGGCCAGGCCTTCGACCGCTGCTACCACTCGTCCTGCGACACCACGGCGAACATCAACGACACCGCCCTGGACCGCAACGCCGACGCCATCGCCTACGCGATCTGGAACCTCGGGGCGGCCACCCCGGTCCCGCCGGGCCCGTCCTTCGAGAACACGGCGGACGTGAACATCCCGGACTCCCCCGGTGCCGCGGTGACCTCGCCGATCACGGTCTCGGGGGTCGCGGGCAACGCCCCGGCCACCACCAAGGTCGACGTGAACATCGTCCACACCTACCGCGGTGACCTGGTGATCGACCTGATCGCCCCGGACGGCACGGCGTACCGGCTGAAGAACTCCAGCTCGGACTCGGCCGACAACCTGGTCACCAGCTACACGGTGAACGCATCCAGCGAGGTCGCCAACGGCGTCTGGAAGCTCCAGGTCAAGGACGTGGCCGCGCAGGACGTGGGCTACATCAACAGCTGGAAGATCACCTTCTGACCGCGAACCGGCAGATCGGACCAGATTGGTCTAGACCTCTGGGGCTCCGGCGTGATCTGACCGGATCACGCCGGAGCTGCCCGATGGTGCTACGCGTCCTCCGTGCCGGGGCGTAGCGAGGCGGGCAGCGGCTCCTGGATGCGGACGCGCAGCTCCTGGGCGACCGCGGCCACGTCGGCGCGGCCCAGCTTCGCGGCTTCCACCAGGTCGCCGAGCTCCTCGGGCGAGGGCAGCTGCTTCGCACCGGCCACCCGCAGGTACGAGCGGGTGGCCGCGGCCGCGTAGAACTCGTTCATCGGGGATTCCAGCGCGGGGCAGACGGCGAGCGTGTGCAGGAAGGCGGCGGCCCGCCAGGCGGTGTCCGGAGCGGGCTGCTCCGGGACCATGACCAGGTCGTTCTGGTGCCGGGCGACGGCGGCGGCCACCCCGGAGGGGTCCCACACGGCGGGGTCCGACGGCAGATGGTGGGCCAGCGCGGTCCAGGCCCACTCCATGGTGATCTTCAATTGCCGAACCGCTCCTGGAAGTAGCCCCAGTGGTCGGCGAACTCCTCTATGCCGCTGAGGAACCTCTTGCGGTCCTCGTCGAGTTCGCGTTCCGTGACCTCGGTGATGAGCGCGGTGACCGTCGTCCCCAGCGCCGCCGCACGCGCCTTGAGGCGTTCATGGAACTCTTCGTCCAGGCGGATGGTGACGTGTCTCGACATGTCCATCACCGTACAGCGGGACCGCTGTACGCAGGAGGGGAACGGCAGAAGGGTGGCCCGGGACACAGGTCCCGGGCCACCCCCGTGGTGCCGTGGTGCCGTGGCCGCTACTTGGCGGAGTCGGCCGTCTTGACCAGCTGGTCCTTGGTGACCGCGCCGACGTAGACCTTGCCGTCGTCCGTGATCAGCGCGTTGACCAGGCGGGTGGAGAAGACGCGGCCCTCGCCGAACTTGCCGGTGACCTTGTCACCGAGGGAGTTCAGGAACTGCTTGGCCTCCTTGGGCGCGTTCTTGTCGTTCTCCAGGTCCTTGAGGGACTTGCCGCCCTGGGCCGCGCCGCTGTCGATGCGCGCCACCGCGGACCAGCCCTCGCCGAGGACCTTCACGTCGCCCTTGCCGCCCGCCCCGCCGGCCAGGTCGCCGAGGCCGGGGAAGGACTCCAGCGCCTTGAACGGCTTGTCGTCCTTGCCGTCCTTGCCGGCCTTGCCGTGCTCGGTGCCCTCGGTGACCTTGGCCCCCTTCGGCGGGGTGAAGGTGAAGGCGTCGGCGGCCGGCTTGGCGAAGTCCACCTGGGTGAAGCCCGCGTCGACGATCGGCTTGCCGCCCTGGCTGGACAGCAGCTGGATGCGCAGCGGCACGCCGTTCTTGGCGTCGACCGCGATCTGCACCGAGCCGACGGTGGAGCCGCTCTGCTTGGGCTTGAGGACCAGCTGGTAGGCGTCGCGGCCGGCGACCTGCGCCGTGTCGCCCACGCTGATGTCGGTGGTGGGGCCGGCGGACTTGAGGACCTCCTGCGCCAGCTCCTGCGGGGAGGCCGGGAGGCGCTCGGCGGTCTTCTTGTGGTCCTGGCCGGCGTTCTGGGCGTCCTTGTCGTGGAAGACCTCGTTGGACTTGGAGTCGTAGCCCCAGACGTCCTGGCCGTTGTGGACGAGGGTGTACTCGTCCTTGCCGTCGAGGAAGGTCAGCTTCTGGCGGTCGGGGCCGTCGGCCGCGACGCGGAAGGTGTGCGTGCCGTTCGCCAGCTGGGCGATCTTGTCCTCGGGGTTGGCCGAGCCGCCCGCGACCCCGCCGCCGCCCAGCAGCCCGGAGGCGATCTTCGGCAGGCCGAGGTCGGTGGTGATCTTGGCGGTGCCGGAGAGCTGCTGCACGTCGGAGGCCGCGACCTTCTCGATCAGCTGCTGCGCCGTCACCTTGGGCAGGTCCGGGCCTCCGGCGTTGGCGAAGGCCGGGACCATCGCGACGGTTGCCGCCGCGACACCCGCCACGGCTACCGGTACGGCGTACCGGGCGGCCTTGCGCGAGGTCTTCGTGTTCGCTGCCATCTGAATGCCCTGCCCTCTGTGTATTCGGCGGCGGCCCCCGTGGCGCCGCGCTCACCCGATCCGGTGGGGTTCGATGACTCCATCTGACCAAACCGGGGAGTCGCGGGCGTCAGTCCCCGGAATCAACTCCGCGTACGACCGTGGGATGACACGGGAAGGGCCCCTACACCAGGACCCGTAGGGGTCGCAGGCGGAGGGGCCCGTTCCGGAAGCGTTCGTTTCGGCGGGATGCGGAGGGATCAGCCCGCGCGGTGGACCACCGCGTCGCAGAGCTCTTCCAGCGCCGACTTCGCGAAGCACTCCGGCAGCGGGGCGAGCATGGCGCGCGCGTCCTCCGCGTACTGGACGGTGTCGCGGCGGGCCTGCTCCAGCGCGGGGTGCACCCGCAGCCGGGCGAGGACCTCGGCGTGCCGGGCGTCGTCCGTGAGGTCCCCGTCCAGCAGGGCGACGAGCTCCAGGTCCTCGGGGCGCCGGTCCCGCTCGGCCATCTCGCGCAGCCGCAGCACGGGCAGGGTCGGGATGCCCTCGCGCAGGTCGGTGCCCGGGGTCTTGCCGGACTCGTGCGAGTCGGAGGCGATGTCGAGGACGTCGTCCGCGAGCTGGAAGGCGGTGCCGAGGCGCTCGCCGTACTGGGTCAGGATGTCGACGACGGACTCGTCGGCGCCGGACATCAGCGCGCCGAAGCGGCCGGAGACGGCGATCAGCGAGCCGGTCTTGCCGGCGATGACGTCCAGGTAGTGGGCGACCGGGTCGCGGCCGTCGCGCGGACCGGCCGTCTCCAGGATCTGGCCCGTCACGAGCCGCTCGAAGGCCTCGGCCTGGATGCGCACGGCCTCCGGCCCGAGGTCCGCGAGGATGTGCGACGCACGGGCGAACAGGAAGTCACCCGTCAGGACCGCCACGGAGTTGCCCCAGCGGGTGTTGGCGCTCTCCACCCCGCGGCGTACGTCCGCCTCGTCCATGACGTCGTCGTGGTAGAGCGTGGCCAGGTGCGTGAGCTCGACGACCACCGCGGACGGCACGATGCCGGGCGCGTAGGGGTCGCCGAAGCGGGAGGCCAGCATCACCAGCAGCGGCCTGAACCGCTTGCCTCCGGCGCGCACCAGATGCTGCGCGGCCTCGGTGATGAAGGGGACTTCGCTCTTGGTGGCCTCCAGCAGACCCGCCTCGACGGCGGCCAGTCCGGCCTGGACATCGGTCTCAAGAGCCTGGTCCCGCACGCTCAGTCCGAACGGCCCGACGACGGTCACGAGGGGTACTCCTGTCTGCTGACGATCACGCTGACGATCACCTGGATTGTCGATGTGTCGCTGCCATCACTCAAGCCAGCGTATCCGGTCTGTTTTCGATCACCGAGAGCGGCTGTCCGGTTGCCGCACACGCACAGTCCGATCCACCCCGGTATGTTCTGTGGGAACCGAAACAACCGGAGAATCTGTTTTGTCCAGAACTGCCATCGATGCCGACGAGCCTGCGGAGCCCCGGGCGGACCAGCCGCCGCCCTCCGACGACCACGCCTTCCTCGGGCACCCCAGGGGCCTGGCCACGCTCTCCGGGCTGGAGGTCTGGGAGCGGTTCTCCTTCCTCGGCATGCAGGCCATCCTCGTCCTCTACTTCGCGGACACGGCCCTGCACGGCGGCCTCGGCATGGACCCGGCCACCGCCGCCTCCGTCTCGGCGGCCTACGGAACCATGGTCTACCTCGTCTCCGTGGCCGGCGGCTGGCTCGCCGACCGCATCCTCGGCTCCTACCGCGCCGTCCTGGCCGGCGGCGTCCTGATCGCCTGCGGCCACTACGCCATGGCCGTGCCCAGCACCGCCATGACCTGGACCGGCCTCGGCCTGATCAGCGCGGGCACCGGCCTGCTCAAGCCCAACGTCGCCAGCATGGTCGGCAAGCTGTACCGCACCGACGACGAGCGGCGCGACGCCGGATTCGCCCTCTACTACACGGGCATCAACATCGGCGCCTTCGCCGGACCGCTGGTCACCGGCTGGCTCGGCGAACACCAGGGCTGGCACTGGGGCTTCTCCGCCGCCGCCGTCGGCATGACCGCGGGCCTGGTCCAGTACGTCCTCGGCCGCCGCCACCTCGCCGGCCGCCGGCACTCCGCCGAGTACGCACTGGCCCCCGACGCCATGCGGACCGCCGTCCGCCGGATCATCGGCGGCTGCCTCGCCGCCGCCGCACTCGCCACCCTCCTGGCGGGTATCGGCTGGTTGACGATGGCCCGATTCGTCGACCTGCTGACCCTCGTCTCGGTGATCGCCCCCGTCGTCTACTTCGCGCTCATGTTCCGCAGCCCACGGGTGACGCCCGAGGAGCGCGGACGGCTGCGCCCGTACGTGGTGCTCTTCCTCGCCTCCGTCGCCTTCAACTTCATCCTCTTCCAGGCCTACTCCACGATGATGCTGCTGGCCTCGACCAACGCCCGGACCGAGATCCTCGGCTTCCACTTCCCCGCCGGCTGGTACGCCTCGGCGCTCGGCGCCTTCGAGGTGGCCCTCGCCCCCGTGGTGGCGGCGCTGTGGGTGCGGATGGGCCGCCGCCAGCCGCACGCCTCCAACAAGATCGCCATCGGCGTCGTCCTGGGCGGACTCTCCTTCCTCCTGATGGTCTGGCCGACCTCCGGCCACGACGGGGACTCCTACCGGATCGCCGCCTGGTGGATCATCGGCTCCTACCTGCTGCTCGGACTCGGCGACGTGCTCCTGGAGACCTCCGGCATGTCCGCCACCACCAAGCTCGCCCCCAGCGCCTACGCGAGCCAGACGATGGCCCTGTGGTTCCTGTCCCTGGCCCTCGCCAACGGCATCCAGGCCCAGGTGGTCAAGGCGTACGGCCACGTCTCCAACCCCGTGTACTTCGGCGTCAACGGCGCCGTCGCGGTCGCCGTCGGCCTGGCCGTGATCGCCGCGGCACCCTGGCTGCGCCGCACCATGCATCCCGTCCACTGAGGGGCCGGTGAAGGAACCCGATGATCATCCGTACCGACTTCCCGTACGCCACCGCCCACGAGGATGTCCGGATCCCGATGCCCGACGGGGTCGAGCTGTACGCCCGCGTCTGGCGCCCGGTCACGGACGAGCCCGTACCGGCCCTGCTGGAGTACCTCCCGTACCGGCTCACCGACTGGACCGCGCCCCGCGACCGCCAGCGCCACCCCTGGTACGCCGGACACGGCTACGCCTCCGTACGCGTGGACGTACGCGGCCACGGCTGCAGCGGGGGCCGGCCCGGCGACGAGTACGACGCCCGGGAACTGGCCGACGGGGTCGCGGTGGTGGAGTGGCTGGCGGCGCAGCCCTGGTGCACCGGCGCGGTGGGCATGTTCGGGATCTCCTGGGGCGGCTTCAACAGCCTCCAGATCGCCGCCCTCGCGCCGGAGGCCCTGAAGGCCGTCGTCACCGTCTGCTCCACGGACGACCGCTACGACAACGACGTCCACTACATGGGCGGATCGGTCCTGGCCGTCGACATGCACGCCTGGGCCGCCACCATGCTCGCCTTCGCCTCCCGCCCGCCGGACCCGCGCTACGCCGGCGACGGCTGGCGGCAGATGTGGCTGGACCGGCTGGAGGGCGTGGAACCGCTGGTCCACACCTGGCTCTCGCACCAGACCCGCGACGCCTACTGGCGCCACGGCAGCGTCTGCGAGGACTACGGGGCGATCGGCGCGGCCGTCCTCGCCGTCGGCGGCTGGCACGACCCCTACCGGGACACGGTGCTGCGACTGGTCTCCGCCCTGCCCGCGGGCCGGGTACGGGGCCTGATCGGCCCGTGGTCGCACCAGTACCCCGACCGGGGGCTGCCGCCGGGCCCGGCGATCGGCTTCCTGCAGGAGACCCTGCGCTGGTGGGACCACTGGCTCAAGGGCGCCGACAACGGGGTGATGGACGAGCCCCTGCTGCGCGCCTGGATCAGCGGCTCGCACCCCCCGGCGACGACGTACGGGGAGCTCCCGGGCCGCTGGGCCGGCGAGAAGGCCTGGCCCTCCCCCTCGGTCGTCCCCGTCTCGTACGGGCTCCAGGGCGCGCCGGTGACCGTGGCCTCGCCGCAGCACACCGGGCTGGACGCCGGGCGCTTCTTCCCCTTCGGCAACGACGCCGACCTGCCGCCGGACCAGCGGGAGGAGGACGCGAAGTCGGCCTGCTTCGAGTTCCCGGTGGCCGACGGCGAACCCGTGGAGATCCTGGGCCGGCCCTCGGTCACCCTGCGGCTGCGGATGGACGTCCCGTACGGGCAGGTCGTGGCCCGGCTCTGCGACGTCGCCCCGGACGGCGCCTCGACCCTCGTCACGCGCGGAGCCCTGAACCTGTCGGCCCGCCACGGCCGGGACCGGGCGGTGCCGTGGCGGGCGGGCGCGTACGAGGACGTCACCTTCGAGCTGAACGGCATCGGCCACTCCTTCCCGCCGGGGCACCGGATCCGGCTCGCGCTGTCCTCCGCCTACTGGCCGTGGATCTGGCCCCGGGCCGGCTCGGAGGCCGGCTGGACCCTCGACCCCGCGGGCAGCACCCTGGAACTCCCGATCCGAGGCTCGGACTCCCCCCTGGACGCGGGGATCTCCTTCGAGCCGCCGGAGCAGGCCGAGCCGCTGGGGGTGGTCCACCCGGAGACGCTGGACGCGCCGCGTCCGGAGCGGGTCGTCGTACGGGACGTCGCGCGCGGGGTGTGGCGGCTGGAGGTGGACCCCCGCTACGGGGGGACGCGGGTGTACCCGGACGGGCTGGAGTACGAGGAGGACGCGGCGGAGGTCTACGAGATCCAGCAGTCGGACCCGCTCTCCGCCCGCACCCGCTCCGAATGGCGGATCCGGCTGCACCGGCCGGAGGAGGGCTGGGACGCGCGGGTGGAGACCCGGTCGGAGATCTCGTGCGACGAGGGCGGCTTCCTGACGGTGAACGAGGTCGTCTGCCGCGAGGGCGACGAGGTCCTCTTCCACCGCACCTGGCAACGCCGCCTCCCCCGCGCGGCGGGCTGAGCCCGCCTAGGAGGGAAACAGGCGCTCCAGGACCGCCGCGATACCGTCGGCCTCGTTCGAGAGGGTGACCTCGTCGGCGACGGCGACGAGCTCGCGGTGGGCGTTGGCCATGGCCACCCCGTGGGCGGCCCACTCGAACATCGGGATGTCGTTCGGCATGTCGCCGAAGGCGATCGTCGACTCCGCCGCGACCTCCAGGACGGACGCCGCCCGCGCGAGCCCCGTCGCCTTGTCGACGCCCGGCGGCTGGAGTTCCACCGTGTGCTCCCCCGCCATCGTGACGTTCACCAGGTCGCCGACCACCGACCGCGCCACCCGCGTCAGCTCGTCGTCGTCCAGCCGCGGGTGCTGGAGCAGCACCTTGTTGATCGGCGACGCCCACAGCTCGCCGCGCCCCCGGACCCGGACCATCGGCAGGTGGGGGTGCGGCATCCGGTAGCCGGGGCCCACCAGCATCTCCGCGTCCAGCCCCTCCTGGTTGACGGCCACGTACACCTCGCCGATCTCCGCCTCGATCTTCCCGAGCGCCACCTCGGCCAGGCCCCGGTCCATCGCGACGGAGTGCAGCAGGATCCCGCGCGCCGCGTCGTACACCTGCGCGCCCTGCCCGCACACCGCGAGCCCCGAGTAACCAAGGTCGTCCAGGACGTGCCGGATCTGCGGGACGGGGCGCCCGGTGACGACGATGTGCCGGGCGCCGGCGGCGCGCGCCGTCGCGAGCGCCGCGCAGGAGCGGGCGGAAACGGTGTCACCGGCGCGCAGCAGAGTCCCGTCCAGGTCGGTGGCGATCAAGGTATAGGGGAGGGCGGAAGTCACCCGGCCAAGGATACGGACCCCGTTGGACAAGTCCTATGAATATGGCCCCAATCCGGCCTCCCACAGACCCCACCGGCCACGTAACGTGTCAGCCAGCCCCCGGGACACCCCCGGACCCCCTCGAAAGCGAGGCAGCACCCCATGCCCCAGCAGAGCCCCCTCGATGTTCCCGAGGGCGACCCGTTCGGGCCGCACAACCTCCCCTACGGCGTCTTCACCACCCCGGCGGAGCCGGAGCGCCGCCGGGTCGGCGTGCGCATCGGCGGGTACGTGCTCGACGCGGGGGCCGTGGCCGTCGCGCTCGGGTCCCCGTACGCCGGGCTGCTCGCCCAGGGTTCGCTGAACCCGCTGCTGGCCGCCGGCCGCACCGCCTGGCGCGACGTGCGCCGCGCGCTGACCGCCTGGGTCACCGACCCCGGTCACCGCGGGACCGTCGAGCCGCACCTGCTGCCGCTCGACGAGGTCACGCTGCACCTGCCGTACGAGGTCGCCGACTACGTCGACTTCTACGCGAGCGAGCACCACGCCACCAACGTCGGACAGATCTTCCGCCCGGACGGGGACGCGCTCACCCCCAACTGGAAGCACCTGCCGATCGGTTACCACGGCCGGTCCGGGACGATCGTCGTGTCCGGCACGGATGTGGTGCGCCCCTCCGGGCAGCGCAAGGCGCCCACCGACCCCGCGCCGGTCTTCGGGCCGTCCGTGAAGCTCGACATCGAGGCCGAGGTCGGCTTCGTCGTCGGCGCTCCCTCGCAGATGGGCCGTCCGGTCGCGCTCGGCGACTTCGAGGAGCACGTCTTCGGGCTGTTCCTGCTCAACGACTGGTCCGCGCGCGACATCCAGGCCTGGGAGTACGTGCCGCTCGGCCCGTTCCTCGGCAAGTCCTTCGCGACGTCCGTCTCCGCCTGGGTGACCCCCCTGGAGGCGCTGGACGCGGCCCGCGTCGCCCCGCCCGCCCGGGACTTCCCGCTGCTGCCCTACCTGGACGACTCCGAGGTCGACCGCCCCGGCGGCTTCGACCTGCACATCACGGTGTCCATCAACGGGCAGGAGGTGGCCCGGCCGCCGTTCGCCTCGATGTACTGGACGGCCGCCCAGCAGCTGGCCCACATGACCGTCAACGGCGCCTCGCTGCGCACCGGCGACGTGTTCGGCTCCGGCACGGTCAGCGGCCCGGAGGTCGACGAGCGCGGCTCCCTGCTGGAGCTCACCTGGAACGGCCGTGACGCGGTGGAGCTCGCCGACGGCAAGCGCACGTTCCTGGAGGACGGGGACACCGTCACCCTCACCGCGTGGGCGCCCGGTGCCGACGGCACGCGCGTCGGCCTCGGCGAGGTCACCGGCCGCATCACCGCCGCCTGACGGGAGGAGAGGGGACGGCGGCCCGCCGTCCCCTACTCCGCCCGCGCCGCCCGGGTGGCGGGGGTCCGGGGCCGAGGTGACCCTGCTCGCATGGCCCCTCGTACCGCAAAGCTCGCCCCGCTGGCCCTCGCGGCCACCGCCTCCCTCACGCTCGGCGCGGCCCCCGCCACCCCGACGGCCACGCCCACCGCCCAGCTGACCGCGACGTTCGTGGCGACCGCCAAGTACCGCGACCACCGGCTGGCCGTCGCCGCCGGCTACGTCCCCGACCAGTACTGCGTGGTCAACCCCGGTGAAGGCGGCGGGGCCCTCGGCTACCCGCACTTCAACCACGCCCTGGACGGCTCCACCGACCCCAGGAAGCCCACGGCCCTGCTCTACGAGGGCGACGGCGCGGGGCACTGGAAGCTGGCCGGCCTCGAATGGATGGTCGTGGACCGCGACGGCCGCACCGACACCGACGACGACCGGCCCTCCCTGTTCGGGCAGCCCTTCCGCGGGCCGCTGCCCGCCCGGTACGCGGGCCAGAAGGTGCACTACTCGCTGCACCTGTGGCTGTGGAAGCGGAACCCCTCCGGGCGGTTCGAGCCCTTCAACCCGAAGGTCGTCTGCCGCCCCGGCACCACCCGGCCGCGCCCCGCCGCGCCCGTCGCGCCCGCCGCGCCCGCCGCCGTGCCCGCCGTTCCCCCGGCCGCCGCGCCCTCCTGACCCCCCGTTTGGCATCCCGCCGCGTGCACGCCCGCGGCCCCGCCGCGAAGGTGGACGAACGACAGCCCCTCCGGGACAGGCCCCGAACCACCAGGAGCTCCCATGTCCGTGCACCGCAGCCCGAAGGCCCTGCTCGCCTGTGCCGTCGCCGGCGCGTCCCTGGTCCTGGCCGCCCTGCCCCCGGCGGCGCAGGCGGTCGACGGCCCGGCCCCCGACCCCCGCAACGCGCAGGCGATGCGCGACATGGCCACGGCGATGGCGGTGACCGCCAGGTACGTGGACGAGCGGGAGGCCCTCAAGGACGGGTACGTCCCGCACGGCGAGGAGTGCATGACCAACCCGTTCGGGGTCGGCACCATGGGCTACCACTACGTCAAGGAGTCCAACTGGGGTTCGACGGACCCCGCGAAGCCCACCGCGCTGCTCTACAGCACCCACAAGGACAGCAAGGGCCGGCGCAAGCTCCAGACGGTGGAGTGGATGTCCGCCGACCGCGACCAGGACCTGAAGACCACCGACGACCGGCCCACCATGTTCGGGCTGCCGTTCGACGGCCCGATGCCCGGCCACTGGACCGGCATGCCGAAGCACTACGACCTCCACATGTGGGCGTACGCCGACAACCCGGCCGGCCGCTTCCACAACTGGAACCCCGCCCTGACCTGTCCCCCGAAGAAGACCCCGGCGCACGCGCACGCGCACAGCCACTAGGCCGCACGGCGAAGGGCCCGGCCCCCCGAGGGGGCCGGGCCCTTCCGTACGCGGAGCCGGGACCGGATCAGCGGACGAACGTGCTCGCCTGTCCCGCCAGGTCCAGGAAGTACTGCGGGGCCAGACCGAGGACCAGGGTGACCGCCACGCCCACCGCGATCGTGGTCATCGTCAGCGGCGACGGCACGGCAACCGTCGGGCCGTCGGCCTTCGGCTCGCTGAAGAACATCAGCACGATGACGCGGATGTAGAAGAACGCGGCGATCGCCGACGAGATCACACCGACGACGACCAGCGCCCCGGCACCGCCCTCCGCCGCCGCCTTGAACACCGCGAACTTGCCCGTGAAGCCGGAGGTCAGCGGGATGCCCGCGAAGGCCAGCAGGAACACCGCGAAGACGGCCGCGGTCAGCGGCGAACGCCGCCCGAGCCCCGCCCACTTCGACAGGTGCGTCGCCTCGCCGCCCGCGTCCCGCACCAGGGTGACCACCGCGAACGCGCCGATCGTCACGAAGGAGTAGGCGCCCAGGTAGAACAGGACGGACTTGACGCCCTCCTCCGAGGTGGCGATCACACCGGCCAGGATGAACCCGGCGTGCGCGATGGAGGAGTACGCCAGCAGCCGCTTCACGTCGGTCTGGGTCACCGCGATCACGGCGCCCGCGAGCATCGTGACGATCGCGACGCCCCACATCACCGGCCGCCAGTCCCACCGCAGGCCGGGCAGCACCACGTACAGCAGCCGCAGCAGTGCGCCGAACGCGGCCACCTTGGTCGCCGCCGCCATGAAGCCGGTGACCGGGGTCGGGGCGCCCTGGTAGACGTCCGGGGTCCACATGTGGAAGGGGACCGCGCCGACCTTGAACAGCAGGCCCATCAGGATCAGCGCGCCGCCGATGAGCAGCAGCGCGTCGTTGCCCATGGTGGAGGCGAGCGCCGGGTCGATCCGGGCGACGGTGCCGTCGACGACGTCGGCGATCACCGCGTAGGAGACCGAGCCCGCGTAGCCGTAGAGCAGCGCGATGCCGAAGAGGAGGAAGGCGGAGGAGAAGGCGCCGAGCAGGAAGTACTTGACCGCGGCCTCCTGCGACATCAGCCGCTGGCGGCGGGCGAGGGCGCAGAGCAGGTACAGCGGGAGGGAGAAGACCTCCAGCGCGATGAACAGCGTCAGCAGGTCGTCGGCGGCCGGGAAGATCAGCATGCCGGAGACCGCGAACAGGGCCAGCGGGAACACCTCGGTGGTGGTGAACCCGGCCTTGACGGCGGCCTTCTCGCTGTCGCTGCCCGGTACGGACGCGGCCTGGGCGGCGAAGGAGTCGACCCGCTTGCCATGTGCCTTGGGGTCGAGGCGGCGCTCGGCGAAGGTGAACACCGCGACGACGGAGGCCAGCAGGATGGTGCCCTGCAGGAAGAGCGCCGGGCCGTCGACGGCGATGGCGCCCATGGCCGCGACGTGCGCCTTGGTGCTGCCGTAGCCGCCGGCGGCGAGGGCGACGACGGCCGCGAAGGCGGCGGCCAGCGCGGCGACGGCGAGGAACACCTGCACGGGGTAGCGGGACTTGCGGGGGACGAAGGCCTCGACGAGGACTCCGAGGATCGCCGCGCCCACCACGATCAGCGTGGGCGCGAGCTGTGCGTACTCGATGTGCGGGGCCGGGATCCGGTCGGCCGGTCCTTCGGCCGCCAGGGTCAGCAGGCTCTGGGCAGCGATCACTTGGCCGCCTCCACGTTCTGGACGGGGACCTCGGGCTTCGGGTCCGTCTGCTTCACGTCCGACATGGTGTGCTCCACCGCCGGGTTGACGATGTCGGTGAGCACCTTCGGGTAGACGCCCAGTCCGATCAGCAGCGCGATCAGCGGGGCGACCACCAGCAGTTCCCGTGCGCGCAGGTCCGGCATGCTGCGGACCTCCTCCTTCACGGGGCCGGTCATGGTGCGCTGGTAGAGGACCAGCACGTACAGGGCGGCGAGGACGATCCCGACGGTGGCGATGATCCCGACGACCGGGTAGCGGGCGAAGGTGCCGACGAGGACGAGGAACTCGCTGACGAAGGGGGCGAGGCCGGGCAGGGACAGGGTGGCGAGGCCGCCGATCAGGAAGGTGCCGGCGAGGACCGGGGCCACCTTCTGCACGCCGCCGTAGTCGGCGATGAGGCGGGAGCCGCGCCGGGAGATCAGGAATCCGGCGACGAGCATCAGCGCCGCCGTGGAGATCCCGTGGTTGACCATGTAGAGGGTGGCTCCGGACTGGCCCTGGGAGGTCATCGCGAAGATGCCCAGGATGATGAAGCCGAAGTGCGAGATCGAGGCGTAGGCGATCAGCCTCTTGATGTCGCGCTGGCCGACGGCGAGGAGCGCGCCGTAGACGATGCTGATCAGGGCCAGGACGAGGATCACGGGGGTGGCCCACTTGCTGGCCTCGGGGAAGAGCCCGAGGCAGAAGCGGAGCATCGCGAAGGTGCCGACCTTGTCGACGATCGCGGTGATGAGGACGGCGACGGGGGCGGTGGACTCGCCCATCGCGTTGGGCAGCCAGGTGTGCAGCGGCCACAGCGGGGCCTTCACGGCGAAGGCGAAGAAGAAGCCGAGGAAGAGCAGCCGCTCGGTGTTGGTCGCCATGTCGAGGGTGCCCGCGGCGCGGGCCTCCGCGATCTCCTGGAGGGAGAAGTTCCCGGCGACGACGTACAGCCCGATGACGGCGGCCAGCATGATCAGGCCGCCGACGAGGTTGTAGAGGAGGAACTTGACCGCCGCGTACGAGCGCTGCGCGGCGGCGTTCTCGTCGGTGCCGGCGTGGGCACGGTCTCCGAAGCCGCCGATGAGGAAGTACATCGGGATGAGCATGGCTTCGAAGAAGATGTAGAAGAGGAAGACGTCGGTGGCCTCGAAGGAGATCACCACCATCGCCTCGACCAGCAGGATCAGGGCGAAGAAGCCCTGGGTGGGCCGCCAGCGGGATGAGTTGGTCTCCAGCGGGTCGGCGTCGTGCCAGCCGGCGACGATCACGAAGGGGATCAGCAGCGCGGTGAGGGCGATGAGCGCCACGCCGATGCCGTCGACGCCCAGTTCGTAGCGGACGCCGAAGTCGGCGATCCAGGCGTGGGACTCGGTGAGCTGGTAGCGGTCGCCGCCGGGCTCGAAGCGGACCGCGACCAGGACGGCCAGGGCCAGCGTGGCGAGCGAGAACAGCAGGGCGAGCCATTTGGCGACGGTCCGGCGGGCGGCCGGGACGGCCGCCGTGAGGATCGCGCCGGCCGCGGGGACCGCGGCCGTCAGCGTCAGTAGCGGGAAACTCATCTCACACCGCCCTCATCAGCAGGGTCGCGGCGATGAGGATCGCCGTGCCCCCGAACATCGACACCGCGTAGCTGCGGGCGTAGCCGTTCTGCAGCTTGCGCAGCCGGCCGGAGAGCCCGCCGACCGAGGCGGCCGTGCCGTTGACCACTCCGTCGACGACGCTGTGGTCGAGGTAGACGAGGGAGCGGGTCAGGTGCTCGCCGCCGCGGACGAGGACCACGTGGTTGAAGTCGTCCTGGAACAGGTCCCGGCGGGCCGCGCGGGTGAGGAACGAGCCGCGCGGGGCGGTGACCGGGACGGGCCGGCGGCCGTACATCGACCAGGCGATGGCGACGCCGACGACGAGGACGACCATGGTGGAGGCGGTGACCGTCATGGCGCTGACCGGCGGGTTGCCGTGCTCGTAGCCGGTGACGGGCTCCAGCCAGTTCAGGAAGCGCTCGCCGATCTCGAAGAACCCGCCGGCGAAGACCGATCCGAACGCCAGGATGATCATCGGGATGGTCATGGACTTCGGGGACTCGTGCGGGTGCGGCTCGTGGCCCTCTGCGTCGGGCTGCCAGCGCTTCTCGCCGAAGAAGGTGAGGAGCATGACCCGGGTCATGTAGAAGGCGGTGATGCCGGCGCCCAGCAGGGCGACCCCGCCGAGGATCCAGCCCTGGGTGCCGCCCTTGGCGAAGGCCGCCTCGATGATCATGTCCTTGGAGAAGAAGCCGGACAGGCCGGGGAAGCCGATGATCGCGAGGTAGCCGAGGCCGAAGGTGACGAAGGTGACCGGCATGTACGTCCGCAGGGCGCCGTACTTGCGCATGTCGACCTCGTCGTTCATGCCGTGCATGACCGATCCGGCGCCGAGGAAGAGGCCGGCCTTGAAGAAGCCGTGCGTGACCAGGTGCATGATCGCGAAGACGTAGCCGATCGGGCCGAGGCCGGCGGCGAGGATCATGTAGCCGATCTGCGACATCGTCGAGCCGGCCAGGGCCTTCTTGATGTCGTCCTTGGCGCAACCGACGATCGCACCGAAGAGGAGCGTCACCGCGCCCACGACGGTGGTGACGAGCTGGGCGTCGGGCGCCCCGTTGAAGACGGCCCCGGAGCGGACGATCAGGTAGACGCCGGCGGTGACCATGGTGGCCGCGTGGATCAGGGCCGAGACCGGGGTCGGGCCCTCCATCGCGTCGCCGAGCCAGGACTGCAGCGGCACCTGCGCCGACTTGCCGCAGGCGGCGAGCAGCAGCATCAGGCCGATCGCCGTCAGCGTGCCCTCGCCCGTCTCCCCGACGGACGCGAGGACCGGCCCGAAGGCGAAGGTCCCGAAGGTGGTGAACATCAGCATGATCGCGATCGACAGGCCGATGTCGCCGACCCGGTTGACCAGGAAGGCCTTCTTCGCGGCGGTGGCCGCGCTGGGCTTGTGCTGCCAGAAGCCGATCAGGAGGTACGAGGCGAGGCCGACGCCCTCCCAGCCGAAGTACAGCAGCAGGTAGTTGTCGGCGAGGACGAGCAGCAGCATCGCCGCGACGAACAGGTTGAGGTAGCCGAAGAAGCGGCGGCGGCGCTCGTCGTGCTCCATGTACCCGATCGAGTACACGTGGATGAGCGTGCCCACCCCGGAGATCAGCAGGACGAAGGTCATCGACAGCTGGTCCAGCTGGAAGGCGATGTCCGCCTGGAAGCCCTCCACCGGGATCCAGCTGAACAGCCGCTGGTGCAGGGCCCGGTCCTCGGCCCCGCGCCCCAGCATGTCCGCGAAGAGGACGACGCCGATGCCGAAGGAGACGGCCGCGAGCAGGGTGCCGATCCAGTGGCCGGCCTTGTCGAGGCGCCGGCCGCCGCACAGCAGCACCGCCGCTCCGAGCAGGGGCGCCGCCACGAGCAGCGCAATCAGATTCTCCACTGTGAACGCCCCTTACAGCTTCATCAGGCTGGCGTCGTCGACCGAGGCCGAGTGGCGGGTACGGAACAGCGACACGATGATCGCGAGGCCCACCACGACCTCCGCGGCGGCGACGACCATCGTGAAGAACGCGATGATCTGGCCGTCGAGGTTGCCGTGCATCCGGGAGAAGGTCACGAAGGCGAGGTTGCAGGCGTTGAGCATCAGCTCGACGCACATGAACAGCACGATCGCGTTCTTCCGGATGAGGACGCCGGCCGCGCCGATGGTGAACAGCAGGGCGGCCAGGTACAGGTAGTTGACCGGATTCACTTCGAGGCCTCCTCTCGGCCGAGGCGCTCCGCGGAGGCCTGCTCCAGCGCCTTGAGGTCGTCCAGGGCCTGGGCGGACACGTCGCGGATCTGGCCGCGGGCGCGCAGCGTCTTGTTGACGGTCAGCTCGGACGGGGTGCCGTCCGGGAGCAGGCCGGCGACGTCCACGGCGTTGTGCCGGGCGTAGACGCCGGGGGCCGGCAGCGGCGGGAGCTGCACGCCGTCGCGTACGCGCTGCTCGGCGAGCTCGCGCTGGGTGGCGGCCCGCTCGGTGCGCTCGCGGTGGGTGAGCACCATCGCGCCGACGGCCGCCGTGATCAGCAGGGCGCCGGTGATCTCGAAGGCGAAGATGTAGCGGGTGAAGATCAGTTCGGCGAGGCCCTCGACGTGCCCGGCGGAGTTGACCTTGCCGAGTCCGTTGAAGTGGGTCAGGCCCGCGTTGCCGATGCCGGCGATCAGCAGGATGCCGAAGCCGAGCCCGCACAGAACGGCCAGCCAGCGCTGCCCCTTGATGGTCTCCTTCAGGGAGTCCGCGGCCGTGACGCCGACGAGCATGACCACGAAGAGGAACAGCATCATGATGGCGCCGGTGTAGACGACGACCTGGACGACACCCAGGAAGTAGGCCCCGTTGGCGAGGTAGAAGACCGCCAGGATGATCATCGTCCCGGCGAGGCAGAGGGCGCTGTGCACGGCCTTCTTCATCAGGATCGTGCACAGCGCGCCGATGACGGCGACCGTGCCGAGCACCCAGAACTGGATGGCCTCGCCGGTGGAGGTCGCGGAGGCGGCCGCGGCGATGGCGCTCATGCCCCGACCTCCTCGGCCTTGCCGGCCTCCGCCGTCCCGCCCTCGGCCGTCTCGCCCTTGGAGACCGCCACCTGCCGGACCGTGCCCGGGGCGGCGCCCGTCACCAGACCGCGGTAGTAGTCCTGCTCGTCGGTGCCCGGGAAGACCGAGTGCGGGGCCTCGACCATGCCCTCGGTCAGCCCGGCGAGGAGCTGCTCCTTGGTGTAGATCAGGGACTCGCGGCTGGCGTCGGCCAGTTCGAACTCGTTCGTCATCGTCAGCGCGCGCGTCGGGCACGCCTCGATGCACAGCCCGCACAGGATGCAGCGGGCGTAGTTGATCTGGTAGACGCGCCCGTACCGCTCGCCCGGGGAGTAGCGCTCCTCCTCGGTGTTGTCCGCGCCCTCCACGTAGATCGCGTCGGCGGGACAGGCCCAGGCGCACAGTTCGCACCCGATGCACTTCTCCAGACCGTCGGGGTGGCGGTTGAGCTGGTGCCGCCCGTGGAAGCGCGGAGCGGTGGTCTTCTGCTGCTCCGGGTACTGCTCGGTGAGCCGCTTCTTGAACATGGCCTTGAAGGTCACGCCGAAGCCGGCCACCGGGTTCTGCCACTTCTCGCTCTGGTCAGCGTCAGACATTGTCAGCACCCTCCTCTCGGTCACTGTCAGTATTCGCCCCGCCACTGACAATCAGCTCCCGCTCCGCGCGGGGACGTCGGCGCGGTACGGGTGCCAGGTGCTGGCCGGGCTTGGGCGGTACGGGGAAACCGCCCGCCATCGGGTCGAAGGGCTCGGCCGCGGCGGCCTTCCCGGCCGCGGCCGTCTTCTCCCGCCGGTCCCTGAAGTGGTCGGCGACGGAGGAGATCAGCAGGATCGCGATGACCGCGCCCCCGACGTAGAGGACGATCTCGCTGAAGTCGTAGCGCTCGTTGCGCAGCGCCCGGACGGTGGCGACCAGCATCAGCCAGACCACGGAGACCGGGATCAGCACCTTCCAGCCGAGCTTCATCAGCTGGTCGTAGCGCACGCGCGGGAGGGTGCCGCGCAGCCAGATGAAGAAGAACAGCAGCAGCTGCACCTTGATGACGAACCAGAGCATCGGCCACCAGCCGTGGTTCGCGCCCTCCCAGTACGTGGAGATCGGCGCCGGGGCCCGCCAGCCGCCCAGGAAGAGGGTGACCGAGACCGCGGAGACGGTGACCATGTTGACGTACTCGGCCAGCATGAACAGCGCGAACTTGATGGAGGAGTACTCGGTGTTGAAGCCGCCGACGAGGTCGCCCTCGGACTCCGGCATGTCGAAGGGGGCGCGGTTCGTCTCGCCGACCATCGTGACGACGTAGATGATGAAGGACACCGGCAGCAGCACGATGTACCAGCGGTCCGCCTGCGCCTCCACGATCGCCGAGGTCGACATCGACCCGGAGTAGAGGAACACCGACGCGAACGCGGCGCCCATCGCGATCTCGTACGAGATCATCTGCGCGCAGGAGCGCAGGCCGCCGAGCAGCGGGTACGTGGAGCCCGAGGACCAGCCGGCGAGGACGATGCCGTAGATGCCGACCGAGGCGACCGCGAGGACGTACAGCATCGCGATCGGCAGGTCGGTCAGCTGCATCGTGGTGCGCTGCCCGAAGATGGACACCTCGTTGCCCGAGGGGCCGAAGGGGATCACCGCGATGGCCATGAACGCCGGGATCGCCGCGATGATCGGCGCCAGGACGTAGACGACCTTGTCGGCGCGCTTGACGACGACGTCTTCCTTCAGCATCAGCTTCACGCCGTCGGCGAGCGACTGGAGCATGCCCCAGGGGCCGTGCCGGTTGGGGCCGATGCGCAGCTGCATCCAGGCGACGACCTTGCGCTCCCACACGATGGAGAAGAGCACGGTCACCATCAGGAAGGCGAAGCAGAACACCGCCTTCAGGAGGACGAGCCACCAGACGTCCCTGCCGAACAGGGACAGGTCCTCGGCGGCCAGGAGGTGCTGCGGCTGGGCCGCGAGCTGGGCGAGGTGGGTCACGGTCGTACCTCCGCTCCGGCCGCGGGGCCGGTCCCGGCCGGGCCGATCCGTACGAGGGTTCCGGGGCGGGCTCCGGTGTCGGCGAGGACGCCGGAGCCGGTGGAGTTCAGCGGGAGCCACACGACCCGGTCGGGCATCTCGGTGATCCGCAGCGGGAGTTCCACCGAGCCGGCCGGGCCGGTCACGGCGAGGGCGTCGCCGTCCTTGACGCCGGTCTCGGCGGCGGTGGCGGCAGAGAGCCGGGCACTGGCCTCGTGCCGGGTCCCGGCGAGGGCGTCGTCGCCCTCCTGGAGCCGGCCGAGGTCCAGCAGCAGCCGGTGGCCGGCCAGGATCGCCTCGCCGGCGCCGGGGCGGGGCAGCGGCTCGGGGCCGGTGGACCGCTCGGGCGCGAGCTCCCCCTCCCAGGGGCCGAGCCGCTCCAGCTCCCGGCGTACGGCGTGCACGTCGGGCAGCGCGAGGGGCCGGTCGGCGGCGTCGGCCAGCATGTGCAGCACGCGGGCGTCGGCGGGGGCCAGGCGGCGGGTCATCTGGTCGGGCTTGAGGGCCGCCTCGAACGGGCGGACCCGGCCCTCCCAGTTGATGAACGTGCCGGCCTTCTCGGCGACGGCGGCGACCGGCAGCACCACGTCGGCGTGGTCGGTGACCTCGCCGGGCCGCAGCTCCAGGGAGACCACGAAGGCCTCCTTCAGCGCGGTGCGGGCGCGCTCCGGGTCGGGCAGGTCGGCGACCTCGACGCCCGCGACCAGCAGGGCCGACAGCTCCCGGCCGGCGGCGGCCTCGACGATCTGCCCGGTGTCGCGGCCGTAGCGGTGCGGGAGTTCCTCCAGCCCCCAGGCGGCGGCGACCTCCTGGCGGGCCCGCGGGTCCGTCGCGGGGCGGCCGCCCGGCAGCAGGGACGGCAGCGCACCGGCCTCCACGGCGGCCCGCTCCCCGGCCCGGCGCGGGATCCACACCAGCCGGGCGCCGGTGGCGGTGGCGGTGCGTACGGCGGCGGTCAGCGCGCCGGGCACGCCGGCGAGGCGCTCCCCGACGACGATGACCGCGCCGGGCAGCCGGACCGCCTCGGCGGCCTCGGAGCCGCCGGCCTCCAGGCCGGTGCGGGTGGCGAGGGCGTCGAGCCACTCGGGCTCGGTGCCGGGGGCGGCGGCCAGCAGGGTGCCGCCCGCCTTGGTGAGGCCGCGGGTGGCGAAGGGGGCGAGGGCGAAGGTCCGCTGCTTGTGCTTGCGGTGGGCCTTGCGCAGCCGCAGGAAGACCCCGGGGGCCTCCTCCTCGGCCTCGATCCCGACGAGGAGCACGGCGGGGGCCGCCTCCAGGGAGGCGTACGTGACGCCCGTGCCGTCGAGGTCCTTGCCGGTGCCGGCGACGGCGGCGGCCAGGAACTCGGTCTCCTCCGCGCTGTGCACCCGGGCCCGGAAGTCGATGTCGTTGGTGTCGAGCACCACCCGGGCGAACTTGGCGTACGCGTAGGCGTCCTCGACGGTCAGCCGCCCGCCGGTCAGGACGCCGGCCCGGCCGCGCGCGGCGGCGAGTCCGGCGGCGGCGGCCTCCAGTGCCTCGGGCCAGCTCGCCGGGGCGAGGACCCCGTCCGTACCGCGCACCAGCGGGGTGGTCAGCCGGTCGGGGCGCTGCGCGTACCGGAACGCGAAGCGGCCCTTGTCGCAGATCCACTCCTCGTTGACCTCGGGGTCCTCGGCGGCGAGGCGGCGCAGCACCTTGCCGCGCCGGTGGTCGGTCCGGGTCGCGCAGCCGCCCGCGCAGTGCTCGCACACGCTCGGGGAGGAGACGAGGTCGAAGGGGCGGGAGCGGAACCGGTAGGCGGCCGAGGTGAGGGCGCCGACGGGGCAGATCTGGATGGTGTTGCCGGAGAAGTACGACTCGAACGGGTCGCCCTCGCCGGTGCCGACCTGCTGGAGGGCGCCGCGCTCGACGAGCTCGATCATCGGGTCGCCGGCGACCTGGTTGGAGAAGCGGGTGCAGCGCGCGCACAGCACGCACCGCTCGCGGTCCAGCAGCACCTGCGTGGAGATCGGGACCGGCTTCTCGTAGGTCCGCTTGCGGCCCTCGAAGCGGGATTCGGCGTTGCCGTGGGACATCGCCTGGTTCTGCAGGGGGCATTCGCCGCCCTTGTCGCAGACGGGGCAGTCCAGCGGGTGGTTGATGAGCAGCAGCTCCATCACGCCGCGCTGGGCCTTGTCGGCGGCCTCGGAGGTCAGCTGGGTCTTGACGACCATGCCGTCGGTGCAGGTGATGGTGCAGGAGGCCATCGGCTTGCGCTGGCCCTCGACCTCGACGATGCACTGCCGGCAGGCGCCGGCCGGGTCGAGGAGGGGGTGGTCGCAGAAGCGGGGGATCTCGATGCCGAGCTGTTCGGCGGCCCGGATGACCAGGGTCCCCTTGGGGACGGACAGTTCGATGCCGTCGATGGTCAGCGACACCAGGTCCTGCGGCGGCTTGGCCGCCTCGCCGCCGCCCGCCGGGGCGTTCGTGACGACGGTCATGCGTGTACCTCCGTGTCGGCCCAGAGGGTCGACTTCCTGGGGTCGAAGGGGCAGCCCTTGCCGGTGACGTGCTGCTCGTACTCCGCGCGGAAGTACTTCAGCGAGGAGAAGATCGGGCTGGCCGCGCCGTCGCCGAGCGCGCAGAAGGACTTGCCGTTGATGTTGTCGGCGATGTCGTTCAGCTTGTCGAGGTCGGACATGACGCCCTTGCCCGCCTCGATGTCGCGCAGGAGCTGGACGAGCCAGTACGTGCCCTCGCGGCAGGGGGTGCACTTGCCGCAGGACTCGTGGGCGTAGAACTCGGTCCAGCGGGTGACGGCGCGGACCACGCAGGTGGTCTCGTCGAAGCACTGGAGCGCCTTGGTGCCGAGCATGGAGCCGGCGGCGCCGACGCCCTCGTAGTCGAGGGGGACGTCGAGGTGCTCGTCGGTGAACATGGGGGTGGAGGAGCCGCCGGGGGTCCAGAACTTCAGCCGGTGCCCGGGACGCATCCCGCCGCTCATGTCGAGGAGCTGGCGCAGGGTGATGCCGAGGGGGGCTTCGTACTGGCCGGGGCCCGCGACGTGCCCGGAGAGCGAGTACAGGGTGAAGCCGGGGGACTTCT
This sequence comes from Streptomyces sp. NPDC004126, assembly GCF_050275515.1. Taxonomy (NCBI): domain Bacteria; kingdom Bacillati; phylum Actinomycetota; class Actinomycetes; order Kitasatosporales; family Streptomycetaceae; genus Streptomyces; species Streptomyces sp. NPDC004126. The sequence goes on from NZ_JBNNPF010000009.1 coordinate 165,400, forward strand.
CCGTCCCCATCGCCTTGAACCAGTCCTTGCCCTTGTTCAGGATCGCGGGAACCGAGGCGATGGACTCGACGTTGTTGACGACAGTGGGGCACGCGTAGAGCCCCTCGACGGCGGGGAAGGGGGGACGCAGCCGGGGCTGACCGCGCCGGCCTTCGAGGGAGTCGAGCAGTGCCGTCTCCTCGCCGCAGATGTACGCGCCCGCGCCCGCGTGCACCGTGATGTCGAGGTTGCGGCCGGTGCCGTCGATGTCCTTGCCGAGGTATCCGGCGGCGTAGGCCTCCCGTACGGCCTCGTGCAGGCGCCGCAGCACGGGGACCGTCTCACCGCGCAGGTAGATGAAGGCGTGCTCCGACCGGATCGCGTAGCAGGCGATGATCATTCCCTCGACGAGGGAGTGCGGATTGGCGAAGAGGAGGGGGATGTCCTTGCAGGTGCCCGGCTCCGACTCGTCCGCGTTCACGACGAGGTAGTGCGGCTTTCCGTCGCCCTGCGGGATGAACTGCCACTTCATCCCGGTGGGGAAGCCCGCGCCGCCGCGTCCGCGCAGACCTGAGTCCTTGACGTACGCGATCACCTCGTCCGGGGTCATCGCGAGGGCCTTGCGCAGGCCCTCGTAGCCCTCGTGGCGCCGGTAGGTCTCCAGCGTCCAGGACCGGGGGTCGTCCCAGAAGGCCGACAGGACGGGCGAGAGCAGCTTCTCCGGACTCGTACCTCCCCCAGCCTCCGGCTGGGAGGTGCCCCCATGGCTTTCCTTGGACGACACGGTCATGCCTCCCCTCCTTCGGTACGCGCCTCGCCGCGCGGGTGCACGATCGGGGTGTGCGGGGTCTCGCCGCGGGCGATGCGCAGGCCGATCAGGGAGGCGGGGCCCGCGCCGCCGCTCGCCTCCACCGCGCCCTCGCGCTCGTCGGGGAAGCCCGCCAGGATCCGGGCGGTCTCCTTGTACGTGCACAGCGGCGCGCCCCGGGTCGGCTCGACCGGGCGGCCCGCGAGGAGGTCGTCGACGAGCGCCTTGGCGGACTCGGGGGTCTGGTTGTCGAAGAACTCCCAGTTGACCATCACCACGGGCGCGTAGTCGCAGGCCGCGTTGCACTCGATGTGCTCCAGCGTGACCTTGCCGTCGTCGGTGGTCTCGTTGTTGCCGACCCCCAGGTGTTCCTTGAGCTCGTCGAAGATGGCGTCGCCGCCCATCACCGCGCACAGGGTGTTGGTGCAGACGCCGACCTGGTAGTCCCCGGAGGGCTTCCTGCGGTACATCGTGTAGAAGGTGGCGACCGCGGTGACCTCGGCCGTGGTCAGGCCCAGCGTCTCGGCGCAGAAGCGGATGCCGGTGCGCGAGACGTAGCCCTCCTCGGACTGCGTCAGGTGCAGCAGCGGCAGCAGCGCGGAGCGGCTGTCGGGGTAGCGGGCGATGACGTCGGCGGCGTCGGCCGCCAGCCGCTCGCGCACCTCCGCCGGATAGTCGGGGGCGGGCAGCTGGGGCATGCCCAGCGAGATCTCCGTCATCGGTCGACGCCTCCCATCACGGGGTCGATGGAGGCGACGGCCACGATGACGTCGGCGACCTGGCCGCCCTCGCACATCGCGGCCATGGCCTGCAGGTTGGTGAAGGACGGGTCGCGGAAGTGGACCCGGTAGGGGCGGGTGCCGCCGTCGGAGACGACGTGCACGCCGAGTTCGCCCTTGGGGGACTCGACGGCCGCGTACGCCTGTCCGGCGGGGACCCGGAAGCCCTCGGTCACCAGCTTGAAGTGGTGGATGAGGGCCTCCATGGAGGTGCCCATGATGTTCTTGATGTGGTCGAGGGAGTTGCCGAGGCCGTCGGGGCCCATGGCGAGCTGCGCCGGCCAGGCGATCTTCTTGTCGGCGACCATCACCGGTCCGGGCTCCAGCCGGTCCAGGCACTGCTCGACGATCCGCAGCGACTGGCGCATCTCCTCCAGGCGGACCAGGAAGCGCCCGTAGGAGTCGCAGCTCTCGGTGGTGGGGACGTCGAACTCGTAGTCCTCGTAGCCGCAGTACGGGTCGGCCTTGCGCAGGTCGTGCGGCAGGCCGGCCGAGCGGAGGATCGGGCCGGTGGCGCCGAGGGCCATGCAGCCGGTGAGGTCGAGGTAGCCGACGTCCTGCATGCGGGCCTTGAAGATGGGGTTGCCGGTGGCGAGCTTGTCGTACTCCGGCAGGTTCTTCTTCATCGTCTTGACGAACTCGCGCAGCTGGTCGACCGCGCCGGGGGGCAGGTCCTGGGCGAGGCCGCCGGGGCGGACGAAGGCGTGGTTCATGCGCAGGCCGGTGATCAGCTCGAAGACGTCGAGGATCAGCTCGCGGTCCCGGAACCCGTAGATCATGATCGTGGTCGCGCCGAGCTCCATGCCGCCGGTGGCGATGCACACCAGGTGCGAGGAGAGCCGGTTGAGCTCCATCAGCAGGACGCGGATGACGGTGGCGCGGTCGGGGATCTGGTCGGTGATGCCGAGGAGCTTCTCGACGCCGAGGCAGTACGCCGTCTCGTTGAAGAACGGCGTCAGGTAGTCCATGCGCGTCACGAAGGTGGTGCCCTGCGTCCAGTTCCGGAATTCGAGGTTCTTCTCGATGCCGGTGTGCAGGTAGCCGATGCCGCAGCGGGCCTCGGTGACCGTCTCGCCGTCGATCTCCAGGATCAGGCGCAGCACTCCGTGGGTGGAGGGGTGCTGCGGACCCATGTTGACGACGATGCGCTCGTCGTCCGCCCTGGCCGCCGTGCGGGCGATCTCGTCCCAGTCGCCGCCGGTGACGGTGTAGACGGTGCCCTCGGTCGTCTCGCGGGAGGACGCGTGGTTTTCCGCGTGGTTCCGGGTGGGGGACATCAGCTGTACGACCTCCGCTGGTCGGGAGCCGGGATCTGGGCGCCCTTGTACTCGACGGGGATGCCGCCGAGCGGGTAGTCCTTGCGCTGGGGGAAGCCCTGCCAGTCGTCCGGCATCATGATCCGGGTGAGGGCCGGGTGGCCGTCGAAGACCAGGCCGAAGAAGTCGTAGGCCTCGCGCTCGTGCCAGTCGTTCGTCGGGTAGACGGCGACGAGCGAGGGCAGGTGCGGGTCGCCGTCCGGGACGGACACCTCCAGCCGCAGGATCCGGCCGTGGGTGAGCGAGCGCAGGTGGTAGACGGCGTGCAGCTCGCGGCCCTTGTCGCCGGGGAAGTGCACCCCCGACACCCCGGTGCACAGCTCGAAGCGCAGCGCCGGGTCGTCACGCAGGGTGGCGGCGACGCGGACGAGGTGCTCGCGGGCGATGTGGAGGGTCAGCTCCCCCCGGTCGACCACGGTCTTCTCGATCGCGTTCTGCGGGAGCAGGTCCTGCTCCTCCAGGGCGCCCTCCAGCTCGTCGACGACCTCGTCGAAGTACGAGCCGTACGGGCGGCTGGTCGCGCCGGGCAGGGCCACGGTGCGCACGAGGCCGCCGTAGCCGCTGGTGTCGCCGCCGTTCCTGGTGCCGAACATGCCCTTGCGGACGCCGATGACCTCGGGTCCGGAGGCGGCCCTGGGGGCGGGGACGTTGTCGCCGTTCTCGACGGCCGGGTCGTCGCTCAACGGAGGAGCCCCTTCATCTCGATGGTGGGGAGCGCCTTGAGGGCTGCCTCCTCCGCCTCGCGCGCCGCCTCTTCCCGGTTCACGCCGAGCTTCGAGCCCTGGATCTTCTGGTGGAGCTTGAGGATCGCGTCCATCAGCATCTCGGGGCGGGGCGGGCAGCCGGGCAGGTAGATGTCCACCGGGACGATGTGGTCGACGCCCTGGACGATCGCGTAGTTGTTGAACATGCCGCCCGAGGAGGCGCACACGCCCATGGAGATGACCCACTTGGGGGCGGGCATCTGGTCGTAGACCTGGCGCAGCACCGGCGCCATCTTCTGGCTGACGCGTCCCGCCACGATCATCAGGTCGGCCTGGCGCGGGGAGCCGCGGAAGACCTCCATGCCGAAGCGGGCCAGGTCGTAGCGGCCGGCGCCGGTGGTCATCATCTCGATGGCGCAGCACGCGAGGCCGAAGGTGGCCGGGAAGACGGATGACTTGCGCACCCAGCCCGCGGCCTGTTCGACGGTGGTGAGCAGAAAGCCGCTCGGCAGCTTCTCTTCCAGTCCCATGGGAAATTCAGCCCCTCAGTCCCATTCCAGGCCGCCGCGGCGCCACACGTACGCGTAGGCGACGAAGACGGTGAGCACGAAGAGCAGCATCTCGACGAGCCCGAAGATCCCCAGGGAGTCGAAGGTGACCGCCCAGGGGTAGAGGAAGACGATCTCGATGTCGAAGACGATGAAGAGCATCGCCGTCAGGTAGTACTTGATGGGGAAGCGACCGCCGCCGGCGGGCATCGGGGTGGGCTCGATGCCGCACTCGTAGGCTTCGAGCTTCGCCCGGTTGTACCGTTTTGGGCCGATCAGCGTGGCCATGACCACGGAGAAGATCGCAAACCCTGCGCCGATGGCGCCGAGCACGAGGATGGGTGCGTACGCATTCACGCTCCTCGCTCCTTCCAGTCGTCCTTGACCGTTGGACCGCTGCGCCGGCGCCGAGTGCCCCACCCCTCGGAGGGCCGCCCCTTCGAACAGGGACCGATCGCATGTGAGGCAGTTCACAAGCCGGACTGGTGCGCATCTTATGCCTGCCGGTCTGTGATCTGCGACACGGGTAACAACACCGAGTTTGTGATCTCCACCACCTGACGAACGATCATGAAGGGCGATGAGTGGTGATCTTCGCACTCAAGGCATCCACATGATCACCAAAGGTGACATCCGGGCCCGTAGGCGCAGGTGAAAGGGGTGTCGCCCTATCAAACGATGGGCAGTGCAGGCAAATTGGCGGCTCGGCCGCTCAAGTGATAAGGGAACGCGGGTCCCCCGCCCGGGGGACTCCGTGCGTACGGGAGTGGACAGGGTGGCCGGAAGTCGCCGCCGGCCGGATCCGGGGAGAGATCCTGTGCATCCGTTCACGAACCGCGCGGCAAGTTCACGGTCGGATCACGGACGGGCCACGACCGCCTCACGGCGGCAGGTAACTGTGACCTGCGTCACGTCGAACGGAGGCCGCGAAAAGGGGGCTTGGCCAACTGTCCGGGTCGATGGTAGGCCGTGGATCAATTCGGACTTATTACTGAAACCCCATGATCACAGGCTTGTGAAAGCGTGTCCGTTACGTCCGTTACGGCGTCAATAAGACGCGCGACGCGCCCGGTTAACGGCCTCCGCGGGCAACTGTGGCGCAGACCACGTTTCTTGAAGGGAACCCGGCTCCACTGATAGCGGTTGTCCCATGTCCCACACCGCTCACATACCCAGCCACCGGAAGCCCCGCCGCAGCGCCTCGAAGCTCGCGGTCCGCGCCGGAGTTGCCGGTGGCGTCCTCAGCACCCTGGCCATGGCCGGAACCGCGAGCGCGTCCCCGTCCGAGCCCGTGGCCGAGACGACGCTCGAGATGCCGGTCCTCAACCTGGACCTCGGCACCGAGGTCTCCAACGCCGTCAACACGGCTGCGGAGAACACCCGCGTCGCCGCCGTCGAAGCCGCCGTCACCGGCGAGCTGAACGCCCAGGAGGAGAGCGCCCGCACGGGTGCCGCCGCCGAGGCGAAGCAGGCGAAGGAAGACGCCACCAAGGCCGCCGAGCTCAAGGCGAAGCAGGAGGCCGACCGCAAGGCCGAGGCCGAGCGCGCGGGCCGCGGTACCGACCGCACCGACCTCACCAACGCCTCCGCCGCCGACAACGGCGGCGGTTCCTCCGCCGTCACCGGCTCCGGCAGCGGCTCCACCGCCTCGAAGCCGGCCACCGGCTCGGCGGCCGCCATCATCGCCTTCGCCCGCGCCCAGATCGGCAAGCCGTACGTCCTCGGCTCCACCGGTCCCACCGCGTACGACTGCTCGGGCCTCGTCCAGGCCGCCTACCGCCAGGCGGGCATCAAGCTGGACCGCGTCTCCCAGGACCAGTCCCTGGCCGGCCGCTCGGTCTCGCTGAACGCCCTGCAGCCCGGCGACATCGTCTACTGGGGCGCCAAGGGCAGCGCGTACCACGTCGCCATCTACTCCGGCAACGGCAAGTTCATCGGTGCGCAGAACCCCAGCACCGGCATCGTCGAGCGCAGCCTGAGCTACGACATGCCGACCGGCGCCGTCCGCGTCCTCTGACGCACGGTCGCACGATCGCCCGCAAGGTCCGGTACTCCCCTGCTCGGGGGCGGAGTACCGGACCTTCGGCATGCTGAGAAGATGGCCGGTGCGTGTCGCCCGGCCGTTCGAGCAGACCCTGGAGGTGGTGGTCCCGTGAGCAGACCGTCCTACGAGGACCACGGCGCCGCCGACCCCACCGCCGTCCCGGCCGCCCTCGGGCTGGGCCTCCTGTCGGTCGGCGGCTGGCTGCTGACCACCACCCGGCCGTGGCACAAACCGGGCAACCCCCTCACCCTGGGCCTCGGCTGGACCGTGTCCGGCGCCCTGCTGCTGTCCGGGCTCGTCCTGCTGGCCCGCTGCGTCCGCACCGTCCACGGCACCCCCGACGCGCCCGACGCCCCCGAGGGGGCCGGGAACGGCTGAGCCGCCCCCGGAACACCCGGGAGCGGCTCACAGGCCCTCAGGCCTCCGCGCAGGCCTCCGCTCAGGCCTTCGGGGCCACCTTCGAGAGGCCGTTGATGATGCGGTCCATCGCGTCGCCGCCCGTCGGGTCGGTCAGGTTCGCCAGCATCTTCAGCGTGAAGCGCATCAGCACCGGGTGCGTCAGGCCGCGCTGGGCGGCGATCTTCATGACCGTGGGGTTGCCGATCAGCTTCACGAAGGCGCGGCCCAGCGTGTAGTAGCCGCCGTAGGTCTCCTTGAGCACCTTCGGGTAGTTGTGCAGGGCCAGCTCGCGCTGCGCCGGCGTCGCGCGGGCGTGCGCCTGCACGATGACCTCCGCCGCGATCTGCCCCGACTCCATCGCGTAGGCGATGCCCTCGCCGTTGAACGGGTTGACGAGCCCGCCCGCGTCACCGACCAGCAGCAGGCCCTTGGTGTAGTGCGGCTGCCGGTTGAAGGCCATCGGCAGCGCCGCGCCGCGGATCGGCTGCGTCATGTTCTCCGGGGTGTAGCCCCAGTCCTCCGGCATGGACGCGCACCAGGCCTTGAGGACCTCGCGCCAGTCCAGCTCCTTGAAGGCGGAGGAGGAGTTGAGGATGCCGAGGCCGACGTTGGACGTGCCGTCGCCCATGCCGAAGATCCAGCCGTAGCCGGGCAGCAGCCGGTCCTGCGGACCGCGCCGGTCCCACAGCTCCAGCCAGGACTCCAGGTAGTCGTCGTCGTGCCGCGGGGAGGTGAAGTAGGTGCGGACGGCCACGCCCATCGGGCGGTCCTCGCGCCGGTGCAGGCCCATCGCCAGGGAGAGGCGCGAGGAGTTGCCGTCGGCGGCGACCACGAGCGGGGCGTGGAAGGTCACCGGCGTCTTGTCCTCGCCGAGCTTGGCCTGCACGCCGGTGATGTGCCCGGTGCGGGGGTCGCGGACCGGCTCGCCGACGTTGCAGCGCTCGTACAGGCGGGCGCCGGCCTTCTGCGCCTGGCGGGCCAGGGTCTCGTCGAAGTCGTCGCGCTTGCGGACGAGTCCGTAGTCCGGGTAGGAGGCGAGTTCCGGCCAGTCCAGCTGGAGGCGCTGCCCGCCGCCGATGATGCGCAGGCCCTTGTTGCGGAGCCAGCCGGCCTCTTCGGAGATGTCGATGCCCATGGCGACCAGCTGCTTGGTCGCACGCGGGGTCAGACCGTCGCCGCAGACCTTCTCGCGCGGGAACGCCGTCTTCTCCAGGAGCAGGACGTCGAGCCCGGCCTTGGCGAGGTAGTAGGCGGTCGTGGAACCGGCGGGCCCGGCCCCGACGACGATCACGTCCGCGGAGTGTTCGGTGAGGGGCTCGGTCACTGCGGGGTCTCCTGAAGGCTCGGTGGAAAGTGCCCAGCGGCACAGGACATGACGCAGTCTATGCAGCCGGGGCGCTGCCGCTGGGGTGCGGGTGGAGGCCCTGCCCCTGGCCGGGGGGTGCGGTGCGCGGGTACCCGCGTCCGCTGCGCGGGGTCGCCGGGGCGCGGGGTCAGAAGATGCTCAGGCCCGTCAAAGTCGTGAAGCGGTCGAGGGCGGCCACGCCCGCTACCGAGTTGCCCTGGGCGTCGAGGCCCGGGCTCCAGACCGCGAGGGTGCAGCGGCCCGGGACCACCGCGACGATGCCGCCGCCCACGCCGCTCTTGCCCGGCAGGCCCACGCGGTACGCGAACTCACCCGCCGCGTCGTACGTCCCGCACGTCAGCATCACCGCGTTGATCTGCTTCGCCTCGCTGCGCGTCAACAGCCGCGAGCCGTCCGCCCGCAGGCCGTGCCGGGCCAGGAAACCGCCCGCCAGAGCCAGGTCCGCGCAGCTCATCTCGATCGAGCACTGCCAGAAGTAGTGCTCCAGCAGCGCCGGCACCGGGTTGTCGATGTTGCCGTACGAGGCCATGAAGTGGGCCACCGCCGCGTTGCGGTCGCCGTGTTCCTGCTCGGACGCGGCGACGTCCGGGTCGAAGCCGAGGTCCGGGTTGCCGCTCTCCTGCCGGAGGAAGTCCAGGAGTTCGCTGCTCGCGTCGCCCGTCAGGGTCTGGAGCCGGTCGGTGACGACGAGCGCGCCCGCGTTGATGAAAGGATTCCGCGGGATGCCGTTCTCGTACTCCAGCTGCACCAGGGAGTTGAACGGGTTGCCCGACGGCTCCCGGCCCACCCGCTCCCACAGGCTGTCGCCGCCCTCCGCGAGGGCCAGCGCCAGCGCGAAGACCTTCGTGACGGACTGGGCGGAGAACGGGACGCGCCAGTCGCCGACCCCGAAGACGTTGCCGTCGAGGTCGGCGACCGCCATGCCGAACCGCCGCGGATCGACCTTCGCCAGCGCCGGGATGTACTCGGCGGGCGTGCCGCTGCCCACCAGCGGGGAGACGTCGGCCGCGATCCGCTCCAGCAGGCCCTGGTAGTCCATGGACATGCAGGGTTACGCCTTGACCCCGCGGTGCAGCGCCACGATGCCGCCGCTCAGGTTCCGCCAGGCCACCTTCGACCAGCCGGCCTTCTGCAGCAGGGCCGCCAGCGCCGGCTGGTCGGGCCACTCGCGGATGGACTCGGCGAGGTACACGTACGCGTCCGGGTTGGAGGACACCGCACGCGCCACCGGCGGCAGGGCGCGCATCAGGTACTCGGTGTAGACCGTCCGGAAGGGCGCCCAGACGGGCTGCGAGAACTCGCTGATCACGACCTGGCCGCCGGGCTTGGTCACCCGGTACATCTCGCGCAGCGCCCCGTCGGTGTCCTGGACGTTGCGGAGCCCGAAGGAGATCGTCACGGTGTCGAACGTGTCGTCCTTGAAGGGGAGCTTCGTCGCGTCGCCCGCGGTCAGCGGCAGCCACGCGTGGCGCTTCTTGCCCTCGCGGAGCATGCCGAGGGAGAAGTCGCAGGGGACGACGTAGGCGCCGGTCGCCGCGTACGGGAGGGACGAGGTCGCGGTGCCCGCGGCCAGGTCGAGCACCTTGTGCCCCGGGCGGGCGGCGACCGCCCGGGCGGCCTCCTTGCGCCACAGGCGCGCCTGGCCGAGGGACAGGACGTCGTTGGTGAGGTCGTAGTTCGCGGCCACCCCGTCGAACATGGAGGCGACTTCGTGCGGCTGCTTGTCCAGGGAAGCCCTTGTCACTGGCGTTGGCCCCTCGGTGCTCGGTGTTTCTGCGGCGGACAGGTCGTACCCCGTCATCCTCTCAGGCCGCCGCCACCGCGGCCGCCCCGGCCCGGCCCGCCCGCGCCCGGGAGAAAATCCGGCAGATCAGGACCGGAAACGGGCAGACTGGGCGGGCAATCAGAACAAATAGGGGGGCTATCAGTGGGGACACGCCGATCAGTCAAGGCACGACGGGCCGAACGGCGCAGGCGACTGCGCCGCACGGTCCTCGGCTCGACGGCGTTGGTCGCGCTCTCCGGCGCCACCTACTGGCTCGGGCACGAGAGGGGCGCCTCCACCGCCGCGCGGGGCGGCCCGTCCCCGGCGACCGGGCGCGCGGCGGCCCCGGCCGAGCACGCGGCACCGCCCCCGTCCCCGAGCCCGACCGCGAGCCCGACCGCGAGCCCGAGTACGAATCCGAGCCCGAGCCCGACGAAGGCGCCGGGGGAGTTCACCGCCTCCGCCACCGCCGGCCGGACCCAGGGCGAGGGGCGTCCGCGGCGCTGGCGGGTGGAGACGGAGAACAGCAGCGGCGTCGACCCCGAATCCGCCGCCCGGGACATCGAGGCGATACTCGGGGACCGCCGCGGGTGGATACGCGACCCCTCGTACGGCTTCCGGCTGGCCGGCCCGGGCGAACCGGTGGACTTCACCGTGAAGATCGCCACGCCCGCCACCACCGACCGGCTGTGCGAGGTGGTGACCCCCGAGCTGATCGGGGAGACCAACTGCCAGGCCCACCACACCATCGTGGTGAACCTGAAGCGCTGGAAGGAGGGCTCACCGAAGTTCCGGGGCTCGGCCGCCGAGTACCGGGCGCTGATCATCAACCACGAGGTGGGCCACGAACTGGGCCGCGGCCACGAGACCTGCCCGCGGCCGGGCGCCCCCGCCCCGGCGATGATGCAGCAGATCAAGGGGCTCCAGGGCTGCACGTCGAACGCCTGGCCGCACACCGCCGGCGGAACCTACCTGGCCGGTCCCCCGGTGCCGTAGCGGGGACCGCGGCGCGGCCGGCCCGATCCGATCCGAAGGACCCGGTCTAGCGGCGCCGGTGCAGCAGCCGTCCCGCGATGACCGTGGCCACGCACGTCGTCGCGCCGCGCTCCAGCAGCTCGGCCTCGTCCGCCACCGCGAAGACCGCGAACCGGGCCGCCGCTCCCGCCTCCAGCACCCCGTGGAAGGCCTCCCCTGCCGACTCCCGCCCCGTGAGCGGGTCCAGGGCGGGGACGCCCTCGTACGGGGCGGGCGGCACCACGGCCAGGCCCGAGCGGGTCACCGCCGTGCGGACGGAGCCGGTCGTGAAGCGGCCCGCGACCGCCACCACCCCGCGGGCGAGGAGCTTCTGCGTGCCCCGCCGGGCGCTGTTGCCCCAGCGGGACTCGGTCATCTTCAGCGCGTCCAGGGCCTCGGCCCCGGTGATCGGGTCGGCGCCGAGTTCGGTGACCTCGTACGGGTCGTCCGGGTAGTACGTGCGCTCCAGCAGCTCGTCCGCCCCGCGCGCCAGCAGCCCCGGCGTCAGCAGCCCGGGCCAGCGGCGGACCCGGGCGTGCGGCGCGGCCGCCGCGAGCTCCTCGTACGGGCCCGTGCGCACGATCCGGTCGCCCTCGACCAGGACCGCGCCGCCTTCCAGCGGTGCGGCCCCCGGTCCGGTGACGAGGAGGTCGGCGGTGTGCAGCGTCAGCATCGGGCGTCAGTTCGTGGAGATGAGCTTCAGCTCGGGGTGCGCGGTGCCCCCCTCGATGGCGGTCGAGGAGATGTGCGAGACCACGCGGTCGTCGACGGGGTCGTTCGCCGGGTCCTCGTGCACCGCGAGGTGCTCGTACGTGGTCGCGCGCTGCGCGGGTACGCGGCCGGCCTTGCGGATCAGGTCGATGATCTCCTGGCGGTTCGAGCGGTGCTTGGCACCGGCCGAGGAGACCACGTTCTCCTCCAGCATGATCGAACCGAGGTCGTCGGCGCCGTAGTGCAGGGAGAGCTGGCCCGCCTCCTTGCCGACGGTGAGCCAGGAGCCCTGGATGTGGGCGATGTTGTCGAGGAAGAGCCGCGCGATCGCGATCATGCGCAGGTACTCGAAGACGGTCGCCTGGGTGCGGCCCTTGAGGTGGTTGTTCTCGGGCTGGTACGTGTACGGGATGAACGCGCGGAAGCCGCCGGTGCGGTCCTGCGTGTCCCGGATCATCGCGATGTGCTCGATGCGCTCGGCGTTGGTCTCGCCGGTGCCCATCAGCATGGTGGAGGTGGACTCCACGCCCAGCTTGTGGGCGATCTCCATGATCTCCAGCCAGCGCTCGCCGGACTCCTTCAGCGGGGCGATCGCCTTGCGCGGGCGCTCCGGGAGCAGCTCGGCGCCGGCGCCGGCGAAGGAGTCGAGGCCGGCGGCGTGGATCCGCTTGATGGCCTCCTCGGCGGAGACGCCGGAGATGCGGGCCATGTGGTCGACCTCGGACGCGCCGAGGGAGTGGATGACCAGCTGCGGGAAGTCCTTCTTGATCGCCGAGAAGTGGTGCTCGTAGTACTCGACGCCGTAGTCCGGGTGGTGCCCGCCCTGGAACATGATCTGGGTGCCGCCCAGCTCGACGGTCTCCGCGCAGCGGCGCAGGATGTCGTCGAGGTCGCGCGACCAGCCCTTCTTCGTGTCCTTGGGGGCCGCGTAGAAGGCGCAGAACTTGCACGCCGTGACGCACACGTTGGTGTAGTTGATGTTGCGCTCGATGATGTACGTCGCGATGTGCTCCGTACCGGCGTAGCGGCGGCGGCGCACGGCGTCGGCGGCCTGGCCGAGCGCGTGCAGCGGGGCGTGCCGGTAGAGGTCGAGGGCCTCTTCCTTGGTGATCCGGCCCCCTGCTGCGGCGCGGTCGAGGACGGACTGGAGTGCGGCCAGGTCGGTCACCGGTGGATCACCTTTCGGCGGTGTGTCAAGGGTCCGGACCGATCCAGCCTACGCCAGGGCCCGGACGCCTCCTTCAGGGCGGGGGTCACGGGCTGCGCGTGAGGTCCCCTTCGGGGTTCCCGGCGGCCCTGTCGCCCGACTTGTAGTGCAGCGAGCCGCCGGTGTTGAGGGTGAAGCGCTCGTCGGCGGAGCCGCCGGCGCAGATGCCGGGGTGCGGGTTGGGCCCGCCCGCCGTGTCCAGGACCAGGGAGCGGTCGGTGGCGGAGGCGAGCTTCCAGTCGCCGCTGCAGTCGGTGCCGAACAGGGGCAGGACCGACTTGTCCCGGCCCACGACCTCGCCGACCTTGCCGGCCTTGATGGTGATCTCGAACTCGGCGGTCGCGCCGAGGTTGGTGGTGACGGTGCCCTTCCAGGTGCCGACGAGCTCCTTGGGCACGTCGTTACGGGTCCCCTTGGGCGGGGCCGACGACGACGCGGACGGCGACGGCGCGCCCGAGGCCGGTGCGGAGCCGGCCGGGGCCGGGGTGACCTGCTGGTCGTGGCTGCTGGAGGCGGAGTCCCGGGTCTTCCCCTGGCCCGGCAGCAGGTCCAGCGCGTACAGCCCGCCGGACGTCAGCGCCAGCACGGCCGCGGCGGCGCCGAGCACCAGGGTGCAGCTGAAGCGGCGCCCGGCGGCGGTGACGGTGACCCCGCGGCCGCCGCCGGCCTGGCCCGCCGTGTCACCGGGGGCGGCGCCCATGGCCTGGCCGGCCGTCTCGGTGGGGGCCCCGTACACCCCGCCGGCGGGGTACCCGCCCGCGCCGGAGGAGCCGTACGGGCCCGCCGTCGCGGGGTGGGCGGAACCGGCCGGCTGTGCGGCGGAGCCGTAGGAGGGGTCGGGCGTGCCGAAGCCGACCCGGGCCGGCCCCCCGAAGGAGCCGTCCGTGAACGGCACCGGCCCGGAGCCCGACACCGGCCCGGACCCGGAGGAGTGGCCGGACCACGCACCGGCCGCGGAGCCGCCCGCCGCGGCCGGCCCGGCCGATGCCCCGGATCCGCCGCCGCCCTCGGGGGCGTCGGCGTCCAGGTCCAGCAGGGCCACCGCCGCGCGGCTCGCCTCCTCGACCAGCGGGGCCGGGAGCCAGCCCGGGGCGCCCAGGGCGCCGCCCAGGGCCGCCGCGAGGGCCTCCGGGGCCGGGCGGTCGGCGGCGGCCTTGGCCAGGCAGGAGCCGACCAGCTCGCGCAGCTCCCCGGCGGGGATCCCGTCGAGCTCCGGCGGCTCGTGGACCACCTTGTAGAGCAGGGTCGCGGAGTTGTCCCCGCTGAAGGGCGGCCGGCCGGTCGCCGCGAAGGCCATGACCGCGCCCAGGGAGAACACGTCCGAGGCGCCCGTGACGCCCTTGCCGAGGATCTGCTCCGGGGACATGTAGCCGGGCGAGCCGATGGAGACGCCGGTGGAGGTCAGCGAGGCGGTGCCGTCCGTGGCCCGGGCGATCCCGAAGTCGATCAGCCGCGGTCCGTCCAGGGTGAGCATCACGTTGGAGGGCTTCACGTCCCGGTGAACGAGGCCCAGCCCGTGCACCGCCACCAGCGCGCGGGCCAGCCCCGCGCCGACCGCCCGTACCGAGGCCTCGGGCAGCGGCCCGTGCCCGGCCACCGCCCGGTCCAGGGAGGGGCCCGCCACGTACCCGGTCGCCACCCACGGCACGGGGGCCTCCGGGTCGGCGTCCAGCACGGGCGCGGTCCACTCCCCGCCGACCCGGCGGGCGGCCTCCACCTCGCGGCGGAAGCGCGCGCGGAACTCCGTGTCGGAGGCGAAGTGCGGGTGCACGATCTTGACGGCGACGGTCCGGCCGCCGGCGCTGCGCCCCAGATAGACCCGGCCCATGCCGCCCGCGCCCAGCCGGCCGAGCAGCCGGTAGGCGCCGACGGTGCGAGGCTCGCCGGCTTCGAGCGGCTGCATCGCGTCCCCCGTCCCCCGAGATCCTTGTTCGCGTTCGTGCGAACAGACAGCACCTTAGGGGGTGACGGGGGCGCGTTCCCGCCGAATAGCTTCCGCTTCCCCCGCTCCCCTTCGCATTCGCCTTGGGGCCACATGAATACGAAAGGGGAACGAATTCCCGGCAAACGGAACATTCCCGGGAGTGAAGGGGAGAGAAGCGGAAGATCGGCGGGGATATCGCGATCACTGATCCGGCGCGGCGGCCTTCAGCAGTTCGACGGTGACATCGGCGTCGTAGCCGGTGTCCGCTCCGGTCCGGCGCGCGAATTCCCGTACGCCGGCCAGTTGGTCGGGGCCGAAGCGGAAGTCGAGCGTGGTGAAGTAGCGCTGGAGCAGCTCGGCGTCGAAGGCCTCCCAGCGGGCGGCCTGCTCGGCGACCTTGACGACCTCCTCCAGGGAGACGTCCCGGGAGGCGAGGAAGGCCTCGTGGACCTCCCGCACGAGGACGGGCTCGCGCTCCAGGTACTCCTTGCGGGCGGCCCAGACGGCGAAGACGAACGGCAGCCCCGTCCATTCCTTCCACATCCGGCCGAGGTCGTGCACGGCCAGCCCGAGCCTGGGGGCGTCGTGCAGGGAGGCGCGCAGCGCGGCGTCGCCGATCAGCACCGCCGCGTCGGCCTCCTGCATCATCAGCCCCAGGTCAGGGGGGCAGGTGTAGTAGTCGGGGCGGACTCCGTACTGCTCGGCGAGCAGCAGCTGGGCGAGGCGTACGGAGGTGCGGGAGGTCGAGCCGAGGGCGACGCGGGCGCCGTCCAGCTGCTCCAGCGGGACCTGCGAGACGATCACGCAGGACATGACCGGGCCGTCGCAGCCGACCGCGAGGTCGGGGAAGGCGACGAGCTCGTCGGCGTTGCGGAGGAACTCCACGAGGGTGACGGGAGCGATGTCGAGGTCGCCCTCGATCAGCCGCTCGCTCAGCTTCTCGGGGGTGTCCTTGGTCAGCTCCATGTCCAGCAGCGTGCCGGTTCGGGCCAGCCCCCAGTAGAGGGGCAGGCAGTTCAGGAACTGGATGTGGCCGACGCGGGGCCGGCTGCGATAGACGTCCACATCGCGAGACTAGCCGCGGTTCTCCGTCAGCGATCGAGCGGGTCTCAAACGTCCGGGTGACGTGATCTTTCCCTCTGGTCTCGGCCCGAGGGTGCGTGCTAGGCTCGACGCAAGTTGCAGTTTGGTTTCCCTTGCAGTACGAGGCCTGCGGAGCATGTAACCCGCAGGCTTTTGTAGTTTTCAGACTTCTTAGCAGGTTCTGGAGCAGGGCGACCCTTTGGCCCATAGGAGGGCTCATGGCTACCGGAACCGTGAAGTGGTTCAACGCTGAAAAGGGCTTCGGCTTCATCGCCCAGGACGGCGGCGGCCCGGATGTCTTCGTCCACTACTCCGCGATCAACGCCTCTGGCTTCCGCTCCCTCGAGGAGAACCAGCAGGTCAACTTCGACGTCACGCAGGGCCCGAAGGGTCCGCAGGCGGAGAACGTCACCCCGGCCTAGTCGCCAGGCCGACCGGATCGCGGTCGGATTTGCAGTACCCAAGGAGCCCTGCCTCCTCCGCGCGAGCGGAGGCGGCGGGGCTCCTGCCTTTTCCCGCCGTTCGGGGCGTGCCGCTGGTTCCCCTGAGTGACCGTCCATCACGTTGCGTGTGCGTTTCGCGCGGCCCGGGGATGGTCGGTCCTGGTACGAGGCCGTCACGGGAAAGGACGCACAGCACATGAGGAAGCTCGCTTGGGCCACACGGGGCATCTCCGCCGCTACGGGAGCGCTGCTCCTCGGAGCCCTGATGGTGCCGTCCGCGGCGGCCAGCGGCGGTCCGACGCCGGAGCCGGAACACGGCAAGAAGAAGTGCGGGCCGGTGGCGCGGCACGTCGCCTCCGCCGCTCCCGACTTCGGCAGCCTGAGGGGCACCGTCTTCCGTCTGGCGACCAACCGGGACGGGCACGCCTTCCTCAACGACAGCCGCAACCAGGGCGTGTGGATCGACCTCAAGGTCGTCCCGAACGCCCCCAAGTGCGTCGTGGACGTCGCGGCCTCCGTCGAGGAGTCCTTCGGGGTCCTCACCCTCTCCCTGCTCAGCAAGAGCGGCGTGATCTACGAGGCCCGCTGCACCACCAGCGCGACCGCCTTCAGCCCGACCAACCTGCCGGGCACCTGCGGCGTCGGCTTCCAGGCCCTCCAGGCCACCCCGGTCTGAGGCCCCTGACGACACGGCACGGCCGGCCGCGCAGGGCGGCCGGCCGTGCCGTGTCGTGTCCGGGTGCGCTTCCCCGGGTCAGGCCTTCGGGGCCGCGGGGGCGGCGGGGGCGGCGGGGGCGGGAGCGGTGATCTCGATGGTGACGATCAGCTCGGTCTTGTCCGCCATGAGCAGCCGCAGGTGGTACGTGCCCGCGGGGACGTCCGCGGTGAGCAGCGCGGGCAGGGTCGTCTTGCCGTCGGCGCCGGTCCTGAGCGCCTTCGTGAACAGCTTCTCCTCGGCCGTGGCGCCCTGGAACCACGGACCCTTGGCGGTCTTGGCGTCCACCGGGGTCCAGGCCCCGCCGGCCGTCTTCTCGACGAGCGCGGCGGTGAGCTCGGCGCCCTCCACCGGCTTGCCGCCGCGGGCGACCAGGTACTGCAGGCCGGTGACCGGGGCGCCCGCGGCGACCTTCACCGTCTTGGTGCCGGTGATCTCGACGGGCTTCTCGGCCGGCTTCTCGGTGGTCCTGCCGTCCACGGCCACGGTGAGCTGGTTCTTGGCGTCGTAGGCGGTGGCCCGCAGGGTGAAGGTGCCCGCCTTCGGGCCGGCCTTCAGCCGCGGGGTGGTGGCTATGCCCTGGGCGTCGGTGCGGACGACCACGCTCGCCTCGCTGCCGAAGACGAAGCCCGTGCCGCCGGTGGTGTCCTGCTCGACGGCGACGACGACGGCCTGGCCGACGGCCGGCTTGCCGTCGCTGAGGACCGCCTTGAAGCGGGCGCCCTCCGCGAAGAGGCTGCCGGCCTCGGCCTCCAGCTTCGCCTCGCCGACCCGCTCCAGCTTGGCCAGGGTCGCGGGCGCCGGGGTCGGCTTGGAGGGCTCGGGGGTGGGCGTGGGCTTCGACGGCTCCGGGGTGGGCTTCGGGGTCTGGTTGCCCGGGTTGGAGGGGTTCGTCGGGTTGTTCGGCCGCGTGGCCGGCGGCTGGGGGGTGGGGACGCGCGGCGTGGGGATGGTCGGCGTGGGCGGCGTCGGGTAGTTGCCGACGGGCGGGTTCGGGATCCCGGCCGTGCCGTCCTGCTGGTACTGGCGCATGTAGCCGAGCACGGAGTTCACGTACTCGCGCGACGAGTTGTAGCCGAGGATCGCCTTGTCGAGGTCCGCCGGGAGCGAGAGGTCCTTGCCGCCGGAGCAGAGGTAGAGGCCCGCGCCGAGCGACGCGTCGTAGATGTTGTTGGCGTCGCGCTTGCCGTCGCCGTTGCCGTCGGCCTTCCAGGTGGCCCAGGTGGAGGGGATGAACTGGAGCGGGCCGAAGGCGCGGTCGTACTCGGTGTCGCCGTCGAACTCGCCCTTGTCGGTGTCGAGGATCTTCGCGAAGCCGTTGCCGTCCAGGCGCGGGCCGCGGATCGGCTTCTCCGTGGTGCCGTCGCTCTTGAGCCCGTAGCCGGAGGCGTGCACGGACTCGACGCGGCCTATCGCCGCGACCAGCGTCCAGGGCAGCTTGCACTTGGGGAGGGCGGCGGCCACGGCCACCTCGGAGCGCTTGTAGGCGTCGAGGGCGGTCGCGGGGATGGCGGAGGAGCCCTCGGCCGGGTTGCCCCCCGTGCCGGCGGCGGGCGGGACGACCGGGTCGGCGAGCTGGCCGGGCAGGTCGAGGCGGGCGTCGCCGCGGTCGGTGGCCTGCGGGCTGTCGGGCGTGGGCTCGGCCTCTCCGGCACCGGCGACCGGGGTGTTGGTCACGACGGCGGCCGTGGTGAGGCTGGCTGCGAGGGCGGCCGTGCACAGAACCTTGCGCGAGGTGTTGACTACGTGGCGGTGAAGCGGCTTCACGGTGCGGCGATCCCCCCAAGGCGGCCGTCAAAGGCGTGCGGCCGGTCGGGCCGCGATTGTTCTGTCTATCAGGTATTCCGACACGACTCACCGTCGCCCCCGCAGATGTGACGCACCATTCGTCTCGGCTTCACCCGGCTGTGGCCCAGGACGTCCAGCCCGGCTCCGGCGGCCCTCCGGCCCGACCCCGGTGGGCCCTTCGACCCTGTCCGTAACATCCCAAAGACCCGTACTGACACGGCTCGTTGGCCTTTACCCTTTTTCTCATGGCGAGCAGCAGCAGGAAGGACCACCGCCGCGAGGCCCGGGAGCGGCTCCGGGCGGAGCGGGAGGCCGAGGCCCGGCGGGCGCGGCTGCGCGGACGGCTGCTCGTCGGCGGGGCGCTGGCGGCCGTGCTGGCGGTCGCGGTCGGCGTGGGGGCGTACGCGGCGGGGCGGGCCGGGCCGGGCAGGAGCGAGGCGGCGGACAAGCCCTTCCTGCGGCCGGCGCACACGACCGGCGAGGACGGGGTGGTGGTCCCGTACGGCCGGGCCGACGCGAAGGACGTCGTGTCCGTGTGGCTGGATCCGCGCTGCCCGTTCTGCGCGAACGTGGAGACGGGACTGGGCCCGTCCTTCAAGGAGCAGGCGGACGCCGGGACCTACCGCGTCGAGTACCACTTCGCGACCTTCCTGGACGGGGGCCTGGGCGGCAAGGGCTCCAAGCGGGCGCTGAACGCGCTGGGTGCGGCGGTGAACGAGAGCCCCCAGAAGTTCATGGACTACCTCCGGGTGCTCTACGAGAACCATCCGAGCAGGGAGACGGACGACAGGTTCGGCTCCACGGACACCCTGCTGGACCTCGCCGGGCAGGTGCCGGGGCTGCGGACGCCGGACTTCGACCGGGCCGTCGAGGAGCTCTCGTACATGCCGTGGGTCGACAAGGTCTCGAAGGCCTTCGGCGAGAGCGGCAAGCGGGGCACCCCGTCGGTGGAGGTCAACGGCAAGGAGGTGGGGGTGCTGTCGGGCCGGGGCGAGGCGGTCTCCCCGGAGGCCTTCGCCCAACTGGTGGCGGCCAACCGGAGGTCCTGAAACGTAACAGGGGCTGTCACACGGGCCTGATACGTTTCAGGCCAATCGAGCGCACTGGTGTTCGGCACCCCTCTTCCGTGGGCCCTTCCGTGAGAACGCCCGGAAGCGGAAACGGAATCGGTTCCGGATCCGGATCCGGAAGCGGAACCGGTCCGGGGGTCCCGCCGGTCGCCGTTGCCTGCCGCCGCCGATCCCGAAGGCCCTCCCATGAGCACTCCGCCGCCCAACCCCTACTCCGGAGCCCCCGTCCCGCCCGGCCCGCACCCCGGCGCCCCGGCGGGCGCGAACCCGTACGGGCAGCCCCAGGCGGGCGCGAACCCGTACGGGCAGCAGCCGGGCGCGGGGCAGAACCCGTACGGGCAGCAGCCGGGCCCCGGCGGCCACCCGGGCCAGGGCCACCCGACCCCGGGCTACCCCACCCCGGGCTACCCCGCCCCGGGCTACCCGCAGCAGGCGCAGCACCCGCAGTACGCCGCCCCCTACCCGCACCCGCACGCCCCGGCGCCGGGCTGCCGCCAGTGCGGGGCCGCGGAGACGGCGAACTTCGCGGTGCGCGCGCACGTCGGCGTACTGATCCTGATGCGCTTCCACACCCTCAACGGCCCGTTCTGCCGCCGGTGCGCCCGGTCGCTGATCCGCACCATGACCACCAAGACCCTGTGCCAGGGCTGGTGGAGCCCGATCTCCCTGGTGATCTTCACGCCGTTCACCCTGCTGTGGAACCTGTTCGCGGCGATGAAGTACGCGGGGCTCCCGGAGCCCACGCCCGCGCCGGGCCGGCAGCCGCTGGAGGAGGGCCCGCCGGTGCACGCGCGGCCGCTCGCCTACGTGGCGATCATCCCGCTGCTCTGGGCCACCTGGGTCGCCGTGAACATCTTCCTGGACGTGAGCGGCCGCCGCTGAGCCCCGCGGCGCCCGACTCCCGGCCCCGGCCCCGGCCCCCGCACCCCTTCACACCGGCGCCCCGCGCCCCTACCCTGACGGCCCGTCAGATCCTTTGATCCGAGCCGAACCGCCAGGGGGCGCGTGATGCTGCTGCGAGGGAAGACCGTCGTCGTCTCCGGTGTGGGGGCCGGACTCGGCCACCAGGTGGCCGCCGCCGTGGTCCGCGACGGCGGCAACGCCGTCCTCGGCGCCCGCACCGAGGCCAACCTGGCCAAGTCCGCCGCCGAGATCGACCCCGACGGCACCCACACCGCCCACCTGCCCACCGACATCTCCGACGAGCGGCAGTGCGAGGCCCTCGCCGCGCTCGCCGCCGAGCGCTTCGGCGGCATCGACGCCGTCGTCCACGTCGCCGCCTGGGACTCGTACTTCGGCGGCCTGGAGGACGCCGACTTCGGGACCTGGCAGCAGATCATCGACGTCAACCTCCTCGGCAGCCTGCGCATGACCCGCGCCTGCCTGCCCTCCCTCAAGGCCGGCGGCGGCTCCGTCGTCTTCATCGGCACCCAGTCCGCCGTGGCCGCCCCCAACGAGGTCCGCCAGGCCGCCTACGCCGCCTCCAAGGGCGCGCTGACCTCCGCCATGTACTCCCTGGCCCGGGAGCTCGGCCCGCACCGGATCCGCGTCAACACCGTGCTGCCCGGCTGGATGTGGGGCCCGCCCGTGCAGGCCTTCGTCACCTTCACCGCCCACACCGAGGGCGTGCCGGAGGCCGAGGTCCACCAGCGCCTGGCCGACCGGATGGCCCTGCCCGACCTCGCCACCGACGGGGACGTCGCCGACGCCGCCGTCTTCCTCGCCTCCGACCGGGCGCGGGCGATAACCGGCCAATCCCTGCTGGTCAACGCCGGTGAGCTGATGCGATGACGCCCTCCACCGGCATCCGGACGGATCGTATGCTCGCCACATGACCACTCCGAGTGACGCCCCGACCGACAACGCGATGCGCCGTGCGCTGCGGCGAGCCCGCGACGGCGTCGCGCTCGACGCGGCCGAGGCGGCCGTACTCCTCCAGGCCCGCGGCGCGGCCCTGGAGGACCTGACCGCCTCCGCCGCCCGGGTCCGCGACGCGGGCCTGGCGGCCGCCGGCCGGCCGGGCGTGATCACGTACTCGAAGAGCGTGTTCATCCCCCTCACCCGTCTCTGCCGCGACAAGTGCCACTACTGCACCTTCGCCACCGTCCCCGGCAAGCTGCGCCGCGCCGGCCACGGGATGTACATGTCCCCGGACGAGGTCCTCGACATCGCCCGCCGCGGCGCGGCCCTCGGCTGCAAGGAAGCCCTCATCACCCTCGGGGACAAGCCCGAGGACCGCTGGCCGGAGGCCCGCGAGTGGCTGGAGGCGCACGGCTACGACGACACGATCTCCTACGTGCGGGCCATCTCCATCCGCATCCTGGAGGAGACCGGGCTGCTGCCCCACCTCAACCCGGGGGTGATGTCCTGGTCGGACTTCCAGCGCCTCAAGCCCGTCGCCCCCTCCATGGGGATGATGCTGGAGACCACCGCCACCCGCCTGTGGTCGGAGCCCGGCGGCCCGCACCACGGCTCCCCCGACAAGGAGCCGGCCGTCCGGCTGCGCGTGCTGGAGGACGCCGGGCGGTCCTCGGTCCCCTTCACCTCCGGGCTGCTGATCGGCATCGGGGAGACGTACGAGGAGCGCGCCGAGTCGCTCTTCGCGCTGCGCCGGATCTCCCGGGCCTACCACGGCATCCAGGAGCTGATCATCCAGAACTTCCGCGCGAAGCCGGACACGGCCATGCGCGGGATGCCGGACGCCGAGCTGGACGACCTCGTCGCCACGATCGCCGTCGCCCGCCACATCATGGGCCCCTCGGCCTGCCTGCAGGCCCCGCCCAACCTGGTCGACGGCGAGTACGCCCGCCTCATCGGCGCCGGCATCGACGACTGGGGCGGCGTCTCCCCGCTCACCCCGGACCACGTCAACCCCGAGCGGCCCTGGCCCCAGATCGACCTGCTCGCCGAGCAGTCCGCCGGGGCCGGCTTCGAGCTCCGCGAACGCCTCTGCGTGTACCCGGAGTTCGTGCAGCGCGGCGAGCCGTGGCTGGACCCCCGCCTGCTGCCCCACGTACGGGCCCTCGCGGACCCGGAGACCGGCCTCGCCGACCCGGACGCCGCCGTCGAGGGGCACCCGTGGCAGGAGCCGGACGACTCCTTCGCCTCCTACGGGCGCACCGACCTGCACACGGCGATCGACTCCGAGGGCCGCACCGGCGACCGCCGCGAGGACTTCGACGAGGTGTACGGCGACTGGGGGGCCCTGCGCGAGGCCGCGGCGCCGGGCATGGTGCCCGAGCGCATCGACACCGACGTACGGGCGGCCCTGGCACAGGCCGCCGACGACCCGGAGGGGCTCGGCGACGACCAGGCGCTGGCCCTGCTGCACGCGGACGGCCCGGCGCTGGACGCGCTGTGCCGGATCGCGGACGACCTGCGCCGCTCGGTGGTGGGCGACGACGTCACGTACATCGTCACGCGCAACATCAACTTCACCAACGTCTGCTACACCGGCTGCCGCTTCTGCGCCTTCGCGCAGCGCCGCACGGACGCCGACGCCTACACCCTGTCCCTGGAGCAGGTCGCCGACCGGGCGGCGCAGGCCTGGGACGTCGGCGCGGTCGAGGTGTGCATGCAGGGCGGCATCCACCCGGACCTGCCGGGGACGGCGTACTTCGACATCGCGCGGGCCGTGAAGGAACGGGTCCCGGGCATGCACGTGCACGCCTTCTCCCCGATGGAGGTCGTCAACGGCGCCACCCGCACCGGGATGTCCGTACGGGACTGGCTGACGGCGGCCAAGGAGGCCGGGCTGGACTCGATCCCGGGCACGGCGGCGGAGATCCTGGACGACGAGGTCCGCTGGGTGCTGACCAAGGGCAAGCTGCCCACCGCCGACTGGATCGAGGTCGTCACGACGGCGCACGAGCTGGGCATCCGCTCCTCGTCCACCATGATGTACGGGCACGTGGACCAGCCCCGGCACTGGCTCGGCCACTTCCGCACCCTGTCCCGCATCCAGCAGCAGACCGGGGGCTTCACGGAGTTCGTGACGCTGCCCTTCATCCACACCAACGCCCCCGTCTACCTGGCGGGCATCGCCCGGCCCGGCCCGACGGTCCGCGACAACCGGGCGGTCACGGCGATGGCGCGGCTGCTGCTGCACCCGCACATCCCCAACATCCAGACGAGCTGGGTGAAGCTGGGCGCGGAGGGCGCGGCGGAGATGCTCCGCTCCGGGGCCAACGACCTGGGCGGGACCCTGATGGAGGAGACCATCTCCCGGATGGCGGGGTCGAGTTACGGCTCGTACAAGTCCGTCCAGGACCTGGTCGCGGTCGCAGAGGCGGCGGGCCGGCCGGCGAAGCCGCGCACGACCCTGTACGGGGAGGTCCCGCAGGAGCGCCAGGACGCGGCCCGCGCCTCGGACGGCCACCTGCCGGAGCTGCTGCCGGTCCTGGAGCCGTAGTCCGTACGGGAGCGGGGCCCGCCGGTGCGGCGGGCCCCGCTCCGTCCTGCTCCTCCCTCCCGGTCAGCCGACCAGGAGGTCCTTCTTCAGCTCGCGCAGCTCGCGGGCGTCGATGCCGAGCCCGTCCTTGAGGTAGCGGTCGAAGGAGCCGTACTTGGCCTTGACCTCGTCGTAGCCCGCGTTCAGGTACTCGGGGCGGACGTCGAGCAGCGGCTTGTAGACGGCGGCCTGCGGGGCCGGGAGGTGCGAGAGGATCGCGTCGTTGGCGGCCTTGCGGTAGTCGTTGCTGGCCAGGTAGTCGGCCATCACCGTCTCCTGGGGGACGCCGAGGGCGGTCAGCAGGGTGGCGTTCGCCCAGCCCGTGCGGTCCTTGCCGGCGGTGCAGTGGAAGAGCGCGGCGCGGCCGCGGTCGCTGCGTATGCCGTCGAGGACCTGCGTGTACGCCTTCTTGCCGCCCTCGCCGCTGACCATGGTCTTCTCGGCGTCGACCATGGCCTTGACGGCCTCGTCGGGGGACTTGGGCATGGTCTGGAAGGAGCCCGAGCCCGCGAAGACGTCGGCGACGACGTAGTTCGCGCCGGCCGGGACCTTGTCGGCGTCCTTGGTGCGCTCGTCCTGCATGCGCAGGTCGAAGACGGTGCGGACGCGGAGGCGCTCCAGCTTGGCGAGGTCGTTCGGGGTGAGCTTGTTGAGGGCGTCGGAGCGGTAGACCTCGCCCATCTTGACCCACTGGCCGTTGGTGGTGCGGTAGCCGCCGGCGTCGCGGAAGTTGGCCGTGCCCTCCAGCTTGATCAGGCGGTCGGCGAGGCGGAGCCCCTGGCCGTGGTCCGGCTGGAAGTCGAACCACTGGCGGTCGGCGGCGGGCAGCCCCTTGACGACGGCCTGGCCCTGGGCGCCGCCCTTGGCGACGACCTTGCCGTTGGCCTTGATCGCGACGCGCTTGGTGCCCTTGGTGTTCCACTTCAGGGTGTACGAGCCGTCGGCGGCGGCGGTGACGGTGGCCTCGGTGAAGGGGACGGCGGAGCGGTCCTGGTGGCTGCCGAACCACTCCCAGTCGGAGGCGTTGGCGGTGGGGACGGCGACCAGGGAGGCGGCGAGTGCGGAGGCGACGACGGTCGCGGCGAGGAGGGCCTTCTTCATGCCTCCGAGGCTGTGGGCGCGCGGCGAACGCCGGATGAACGAGGTGTGGCCGAAAACGACCGGGTCGAAGACGAGTGGCAAAACGTGCCACTTGGCTGGGCGCTGGCCGGAACCGTTCGCATCCGGCCGTTCTCCGTTCAGTTACGGGCGACCCGCCAGAGCGTTTCCGAACAGGACCGAACCCGTCCACTACAGTGCGCGTCCTGAGCCTGGGGGGGACGGCATGGATACGACGACGAACACGGGTGGCTCCGCGGACGGCTCCGCCGGGGACACGGCCGTGCTGAGGGCCGTCACGGCCGGGCCGGTCGCCGCCAGGGCGGCCCGGGCCGCCTCCGCCGGCGCGGCCCGCGCGGCCGCCGGCATCGCGGCGGCGGCCCAACCCTCCGGGGGTGTGAGCGCCGGGCACACGGGAGCCACCATCGCAGGCACGGGCCTCGCGGCGGCGGCCGCGGCCACAGACACCGGGACCGCCGGACCCGCGCACACGGAACACCCCGGGAGTGCGGGGTCCGGCTCCCCGGAGGCCACCGCCGCAGGCACGGGCGCCCGCCTCGCGGGAACCGCCACGGGCGCGGGCACCGGGCCCGTTGGGACCGCCGGGGCCACCGGGCCCGGCTCCCCGGCAGCCACCGCCCGGGACGCGGGCGCGGGCGGAGGGACCGTTGGAGGGGCGGGGCTGCGGGCTGCCGGGGCCGTTCTGTGGGGGCGGCGGGAGCAGCAGGACTTTCGGAGCCGGGTGCGCGGGGTGCTGCTCGGCGGGGCGCTCGGGGACGCGCACGGCCGCGCGGGGGCCGTCACCGCCGCCACGCAGCTGACCATGTTCACCGTCGACGGCCTGATACGGGCCCACGTGCGCCGGGACACCGGCACCTGGCACCCGCCGACCGACGTCCACCGCGCCTACCGCCGCTGGTACGCCACCCAGCACGACTGGGGCCCCGACGAGCGCCGCGAGGACAACGGCTGGCTGGCCGACGAGGAGTGGTTCTACGCCCGCCGCGACCCCGACCGGGCCTGCCTGACCGGCTTCGGCGACGACGCCCTCGCCACCTTCGACCGGCCGAAGAACCCCACCGCCCGGGACGCGGCCGCCACCGAACGCTCGGCCCCCTTCGGGCTGCTGGTCGGATGGGAGCCCTCGCTGGTCCTCCAGCTGGCCGCCGAGGGCGCGCTCCAGAGCCACGGCCACCCCGCCGCGTACCTGTCCGCCGGGGCCTTCGCCGTGATCGTGCACGGCCTGACCCGGGGCGACTCCCTCGACACCGCCGTCGGGCGCGCCCTCGCCCTGCTCCCCGCCCGCCCCGGCCACGCACCCGTCACCGAGGCCCTGCACCGCGCCCTCACCGCCGTCACCCGGGGCACGCCCGGGCCCGACGCCGTCGAGGCCCTCTCCCCCGGCGGGACCCGCACCGCCGAGGACGCCCTCGCCGCCGCCGTCTACTGCGCGCTGGTCGCCGAGGACGTCCCGCACGGGCTGCGCCTGGCCGCCGCCGGCCACGCCGGCCCCCTGTGCGGGGCCCTGCTCGGCGCCCTGCACGGCGAGACGGCCCTCCCGGCCGCCGGGCTGGCCGAACTGGAGGGCCGCGCCCTCCTCCTGCAACTGGCCGACGACTTCGCCCTGGAACTCACCCACGGCCCGTCCCTGCACGGCCCCGGGCTCACCACCTCGGCCTGGCTGACCCGCTACCCGCGCGGCGGGCCGAAGTGATCTAGGCTCCCTAAATGGACATGACAGGCATTCATTTCGGCACCACCGACTGGTCGTCCGTCCCCGCGACGGAGCACAAGGGCGAATCGGGGAGCGCGACGTGGCGCACCCGCGAGTTCGGTTCCGTGCGCGTCCGGATGGTGGAGTACAGCCCCGGGTACCTGGCCGACCACTGGTGCAGCCGGGGCCACGTCCTGCTGGTCCTGGAGGGGTCCCTCACCACCGAGCTCGCGGACGGTGAGGTCGTCACGCTCACCGCGGGCACCAGCTACCAGGTCGGAAACGACATGGAGGCACACCGCTCCAGCACCCGGGAGGGCGCCCGTCTCTTCGTGGTCGACTGACCGGCCGCACGGGGGACGGCCGCACCACCGGAACCGGCCCGGACGGGCCGGACACCGACCGGGCCGCCCTCCAGACCCTGCCGCCCGCACGCCCGAGCCCGTACCTTGGCCCTCCCGACGTCTCGGAGGTGCCCTCGCCCATGCGGATCGCCACGACCATCTTCCTCACCGACCGCACCGTCTCCCCCACCCGCCTCGCCCGCGCCCTGGAGCAGCGCGGCTTCTCCGGCCTCTACCTCCCCGAGCACACCCACATCCCCGTCAGCCGGGACACCGACGCCCCCATGGGCGGCGAACTCCCCGACCAGTACGGCCGTACCCTCGACCCCTTCGTCGCCCTCGGCCAGGCCGCCGCCGTCACCGAACGCCTCCATCTCGGCACCGGCATCACCCTGGTCGCCCAGCACGACCCGATCGGCCTCGCCAAGCAGGTCGCCACCGTCGACCACCTCAGCGGCGGCCGCCTCACCCTCGGCATCGGCTACGGCTGGAACGTCGAGGAGGCCGCCGACCACGGCGTCGACTGGCCGA
Source organism: Streptomyces sp. NPDC004126 (assembly GCF_050275515.1). NCBI lineage: Bacteria > Bacillati > Actinomycetota > Actinomycetes > Kitasatosporales > Streptomycetaceae > Streptomyces > Streptomyces sp. NPDC004126. The sequence goes on from NZ_JBNNPF010000009.1 coordinate 193,200, forward strand.
CCCGCCGCGAACGCGTCCGGGACCACATGGCCCTGATGCGCGCCCTGTGGGCGCCGGAGCCGACCGCGTACGAGGGCCCGTACGGCTCCGTCCGCGCCAGCTCCGCCCACCCGAAGCCGGTCCAGGCCCCGCGCGAACTCGCCCCCGGGAAACACCTGTACGGACCGCGCACCATGATCGGCGGGGCGGCCGGCCCGAAGCTGTTCGCCGCGATCGCCGACCACGCCGACGGCTGGCTCCCCATCGGCGGCCGCGGCCTCACCGAGTCCGTACCGGTACTCCGCCGCGTCTGGGAGGAAGCCGGGCGCGACCCCAAGACCCTCCAGGTCGTCCCGTACGCCGTCCAGCCGACGCCCGGCAAGCTCGGGCACTACGCCGAACTGGGCATCGAGGAGGTCGTCCTCCAGCTCCCCTCGGCCCAGGAGGCGGAAGTCCTGCGCACCCTGGACGACTTCGCCCAATACCTCTGACGGAACCGGACCACCCCGCCCCGGCGTGTCTGCGGGTGGCCGCCGCCTGCCCGGACGGCTGCTAACTTGGCCCGTCTTTCGCCGAACCGCCCCTGGGGGACTTCCCGTGCACAGCAACCTGCGTATCTCCGTCGCCGCCGCAGCCGGAGTCGCGGCCCTGCTCACCCTGACCGCCTGCGGCAGCGACAGCAAGCCGGCCGACACCAAGAAGCCGGACACCACCACCTCCGTCCCGCCGGCCGCCACCCCGGCCGCCACGCCGAGCGCGGGCGGCGGCGCGCCGGCCGCGGGCAGCCTGGACGGCGGCTGGATCTCCATGCAGACCCCGGGCAAGGGCGTGGTGCTCACCGTCAAGGGGCAGAAGGCGTTCGTCGTCGAGGCCGCCACCGGCCTCACCTGCGAGGGCACCGCGAGCGGCAAGACCCTGGACCTGAAGTGCCCGGCGGGCGCCACCCGTTCCAAGGGCAAGGTCGACTCGGTCGACGCCACCACCCTGAAGGTCACGTGGGAGGGCGCCGGCCAGGACACCTTCCAGAAGAGCGAGCCGGGCAAGCTGCCCTCCCTCCCGGCGCTCCCGAAGTCGTAAGCCACCGGCCGTCCCACACGGCCCGGCCGACGCCCCGCCACCGCCGCCCCCGCGCGGCGGTCGCGGGGCGTCGGCGTCCGGGGCCTGTCCGTGGCGGTCGTCAGCCGAGGATCTCGGCCGCTTTCGTCATCGACCCGCCCGCGTCGCCGGTGTTGAGCGTTCCCGCCGGTTCGAACAACAGGATCGCGGTCTCCTCGTCCGCCACGGGGCAGTGTTCGACCCCGCGCGGAACCACGAACAACTCACCGGGTTCCAGCACCACATCGGCGTCCCTGAGCTGGATGGTCAGCCGCCCGCTGATGACCAGGAACAGCTCATCGGTGTCCTCGTGGGTGTGCCAGACGAACTCCCCCTTCAGCTTGGCCAGCTTGACCTCGTAGTCGTTGAGAACGGCCACCGTCTTCTGCGCCCACAGATCGCTGAACTGCGACAGCTTGGCGGCGAGATTGACGGGAGCAACAGGGTCGGACATACGGGACCTCCTCCTCGGGGCCGGTCAACCGGGAGCGGCTCCTCTGGCCCCTCCGGCCGGCGGTACGAGCCTGCCGCGCTCGCACTCCGCCGGTCTTGTACGTTCCTGGCATGAGTGGAGACCGGCCCCCCACGTCCATCGCCGCCTGGAAGCCGCACGTCCCGGGCATCGCCGAGGTCTTCCACGCGCACTTCACCGACCACGCGTACCCGGTCCACACCCACGACACGTGGGACCTGATGATCCTTGACGACGGTTCGGTCGACTTCGCGCTCGACCGCCACCGCCACGGAGCGACCGGCACCGCCAGCGTCCTCCTGCTGCCGCCCGGCATCCCCCACGACGGCCGGACCGTCACGGCGTCCGGTTTCCGCAAACGCAACCTCTACCTGGACGTCTCCGTACTCCCGCAGCGCCTGGCCGGCCGTGCGGCGGACGCTCCGGTCATCGACGACGGGCTGCTGCGCCACCGGATCCACCAGCTGCACGCCGCTCTCGTCCATACCGACGACGGGTTCGAAGCCGAGTCCCGCCTCGCGTTCATCCGGGAACGGCTCCACTCCCGCCTCGACGCGCTCCGGCCCCGCGCACCCGGGCGTGAGGCGAACCGGCTCGCCTCCGAGCTGCGGGAACTACTGGACTCACGGATACGCGCCGGCATGTCCCTGCACGCGGCCGCCGCCGTCCTGCACGCCCACCCCACACACCTGATCCGCTGCTTCAAGCAGACCTACGGCCTGCCGCCGCACGCCTACCTCACCGGCAAGCGGATCGACCGGGCACGCCGCCTCCTCCTCGACGGCCACCGGCCCGCCGAGGTCGCCGCGACCGTGGGATTCCACGACCAAGCCCATCTGCACCGGCACTTCACACGCCATGTCGGTACGACTCCCGCGCGCTACAAGGCAGTCTCCACGGTCACCCGGACCACCTCGCCGGACGCCGACCGCCCGACCCACACCGGGTAGACCCCGTCGCCGCCCGTGCAGAACAGCGCCAGGTCCGCGCCGAGGCTCCCGCCGTCCAGGTTCATGCCGGCGGCGGTGTTGTCGAGCCGGTCGTACTCGGGGGACCTCGTCCAGCCCTCCCGTGCCCGCGCCAGCAGGTCGCACAGGTCCGGCCAGGCCTCGGCGTCACCGAAGGCACCGCTCGCCGCGTCCGTGCCGAAGCCGAAGGCCTCGCCTTCCCTCAGCCGGATCGTGTCGTCACCCGGCCCGAGCGCCATCTCCCAGGCCTCGACGGGGTCGTCGCCGATCCGCAGCCGGACGGCCACGACGTCCTGGTACGAGCCCCAGTACTCCTCGCCGACCTCGACCCAGGCCGCCTCGACCGGGTACGTGCCCGGCGGCACCTCCACCGTGATCCGGGACAGCCCCTCCCCCGTGTCCGGGCAGGCCACGGCCAGCACCCCGCTCGGCACGCGCACGCTCCCGCACGGCACCGGGTCGAGGACCTTCAGCCCCGGGAGCTCCGTCCCGGGCCGGAACACCCGGTCGAAGTCGACCGTCCCGCGCAGCCGCGACGGCTCCCGCCGCCAGCCGGCCGCCTCCGCGTCGGGCAGCACGCCCACCCACTCCGGGAGCACGTCCGCGACGGGCAGTCCCGCCCAGTCGTCGAACCCCGGCCGGGCCGTCCACAGGTCCCCGTCCGCCACCGCCACCTCGGCCTCCAGGGAGTCGCCCCGCATCCCGCCGGGCTGGTGCGAGATCCGGGCCGTGCCCTCGGCCGACAGCTCCACCGCCGTCCGGGGGCAGTCCACCGCGTACTCCGCCGTGCCCGCGTCCGGATACCGCCGCACGAACAGCCGCCGCACCAGCAGCCGCCCCGCGTCCTCCCTCAGCCGCAGTTCCGTCTCGGCGGTCCGGCGGCCCTGCTCGTCGTACGCCCAGACATCAACGGTCCCCGCCCGCCAGGCCACCATCCGCACCCCGACCGGCACTTCCCGCCCCGGCTCCCGGTAGACCACCGCGTACGGCAGCCCCGCCGCGTCCCGGGCCCGCGCCTCCTCGGCGGACAGCTCCCGCCCGCCGGTACGGGACCCGGCGTGCCAGGACTCCTCGTAGGTCACCTCAGTCATGGAGGGCGTCCCCGTCCCGCTCCGGAAGGATCTCGGGCATCCCCTCGATCAGCACCACCACGCTGACCAGCTCGCCGGCCGCGGAACGGCCCAGCCAGACCGGGTAGGTGCCGTCCCCGGTCGTCGCGAAGGCCATCAGCTCGCCGCCGGTGGCGGTGTCCCAGGTGCGGTGGATGAACATCGACCCGGCGGGGAGGTCCTCGTACCCGTCGAGGTCCGGCTCGCCCTTGATCAGCCCCCGCTCGAAGAGCGAGAGGAGCGACTCGAAGGACCCGGCGTCGGCGAAGCACCCGGTGGCGCCGTCGGTGTCGAAGCCGGCTATCTGCTTCTCGATGAAGATCCGGAGGTCGTCGTCCGCGCCGAGGGCCATCTCCCAGGACGCGGCGGGGGTCTCGCCGAGCCGCAGGCGGACGGCGGTGGGGTCGGTGGTCTCGACCTGGGCGTCCCGCCACTCGCAGTGGTAGGTGTACTCGACCCGCGCCTCGTCGAGCACGTACTCCCCGGGCGGGACGGGAACGGTTATCGCCGGAGGCTTGTCGCAGTTGTCGGGGCCGTGCACGGCCAGCAGCCCGCTGGGCACGCGCAGCGTGCCGACCCGGCGCGGCTCCACGACGGTCTGCTCGGGGTGGTACCCGTCAGTGACCCGCACCCCGGGCCGGAACAGCTCGCCGATCCGACCCGGCTGCGCGGGCCGCGGCGCCCGCCAGCAGGTGGCGGGCGCCGCGCCGCCGTCGCCCTCGGAGACCTCGGCCGCCTCCAGCACCGGCTGCTCCGCAAATCCGTGCAGCTGCGCCGAGATCAACGGCCACTCCCCGAAGGCGGGCCGGTCCATCCACCGCTGGTCCTCGCGGAGGGAGGGGGCGGTCGAGTAGCCCCGGGGCTCCTCGTTCTGACAGCCCCTCCCGTCCGGGAAGAGGTCCAGGATGACGCGCGGGCACTTCGGGTCGAACTCGGCCATCTCCGGGTCCGGATAGCTCCAGGCGGTGGAGTACCGGTAGAAGAGCCGCGCCGGGTCGTCAAGCAGCCGCAGGTCCCAGTCGAACCTACGTCGGCCCTGGTCGTCGTAGACCCACAGCCCGACGTGGTGGTCCCGCCAGGAGACGAGCCGGACCTCCAGCGGCGCCGCCCGGCCCGCCGTCCGATACACCACCACGTACGGCAGCCCGGCCGCGTCCCGCTCCCGGGCCTCCCCGACGGTCAGCGGCCGCCACGCCGCGCGGGCCTCCGGGTCCCACGCCTGCGCGTACCCCACCTCGACGACCATGACGGCTCCTTGCTCGTGTCCTGTTGCCTGTGCAAGGTAGCCGCCACGTGTGACACCGCCCCTAGCGGGCCAGCTCCGCCCAGACGGTCTTGCCGATGATCCGGTCCATGACCCCCCAGTCGGTCGCGAGGGCGTCCACGATGCGCAGCCCGTACCCGGACTCCGCCTGGTAGGCATGAGGCTGGACGGCGGGCCGCCGGTCCCGCCGGGGGTCGGACACCTCCAGGCGGAGGACGCCCTCCAGCAGGGTCATGCGCAGCTCGAAGTCCCGCCCGATGACGCGGCCGTGGGTGACGGCGTTGGAGGCGAGCTCCGCGACGAGGAGCCCGGCGTCGCCGGAGAGCCCCGTCCCTTCGGGGACGCCCCAGTCGTGCAGCGAAACGAGGGCCAGCTGCCGGGCGAGGCGGGCGCCGCGGGGGGTGCAGCTGAAACGCTGAGTGAACACGCGTACGAAGGCCTGGGGGTGGCCGGGGGCAGTCGTCATGGCTAGAACGTCCCGTGTGGGCAGGGGAGTTCCCAGCAAAGCAACTACTACTGTTGAACTGTAGTAGTCCAGTGACTGGACAAGCGCAGTCACCGACCGTGAGCATGATTAATCGGGAGGTGACCGTGATGACGGCTGGCGAGGGCAGCAACGGTGACAACCAGGTGGAACCCGATCCCGACCTGAAGCACTTCGGGGACATGCTCAAGGCGTCCCGCAAACGCGCGGATCTGACTCAGGAGCAGTTCGGGCCGCGGGTCGGCTACTCGGTGCAGTACGTGGCGTCCGTGGAGCAGGGGCGTCGACATCCGTCCGCGAAGTTCGTGAACAAGGCGGAGGAGGTGCTGAACACCTTCGGAGTCATCCAGATCGCAGCGAAACAGATGACGCGGAGGCGCGGGCTCGCCTCGTGGTTCAGGCGGTGGGCCGAACTGGAAGAGACGGCAGTCGCGCTCAACACGTACGAGTGCAGGTCGGTTCCGGGGCTGTTGCAGACCGAGGCCTACGCGCGGGCGCAGATCGAGAACGTCCCGCCCAGGCTGACTTCACACGAGGCGGAAGATCGGATCACGCTGCGCCTGGACCGTCAGAAGGTGCTGACCCGCGTCCCGTACGCCACTTTCAGCTTCATCATCGAGCAGACAGTCATCGAGCGCCGGACAGGTGGCTCCGACGTGACGCGCAGCCTCATCGACCACATGCTGCAATGCGCTCAGCTGCCCAACGTAGACATCCAGCTCATGCCGACGGTTAGTCCGGAACACGCCGGCACCGACGGCCCCTTTCAGCTCCTTGAATCGCACGAGCACGAGTGGTTGGGCTACAGCGAAGGCCAGAAGTATGGCCAGGTCATCTCCGACCCAAAGGCCGTAAGCGACCTCCACCAGCAGTATGCGAAACTTCGCATCCAGGCCCTCAATCCCGCAGACACTGCGGGCCTGTTGATGCGATTGCGAGGCTCCCTGTGAACAGCCATCAGCTCCACTGGTTCAAGAGCAGCTACAGCAGCAGCCAGGGCGACAGCTGCGTCGAGGTCGCCCTCTCCTGGCACAAGTCCACCTACAGCGGAAGCCAGGGCGACGACTGCGTCGAGGTCGCCGCCTGCGCCGACACCGTCCACGTCCGGGACTCGAAGCTCTCCGCGAGCCCCGAGCTGGCGGTCAGCCCCGCCACCTGGACCGCGTTCCTCGGCGGGGTCACCCGCTAGGGCGGCGGGATCGGGCCCGGCGCCGCCACGCCAGGGGCCGGACGCCAGAAGCGCCCGTCAGGCAGGGCCTGACGGGCGCCGAGGAAGTAGTCGGCATCGCGCTGGAACCGGACACCCGGCACGGCGCCGCGTACGTGTGCCCAGATGCTCGGCGCCACGCGGTACTCGCCGCTCACCATCCAGGGGTCGTCGCCCAGCACGAAGAGGTGCCGGATCTTGAGGAACTGGTCCCGGGTGAGGGACACGGACTCGACTATCTCTTCGTCCGCGTCACCGAATCCGGTCAGGTCCCAGACGAGGTTGTACCCGTCCGCGAATGGATAGTCGCTGCTCATCCGGATCAAGCTAGGCGGCCCCTGAGGGCCGCCGCACCTGCTTTTCCCGGCGCTCAGGCGCCGAACGCCTCGGCGAGCAGGGACTGCTGGACCGCCGCGAAGGCCTCCGCCGCCTTGGCGAGGTCGAGTCGCGCGTCGCCCGTGGTGAGGGAGGCGGTGAGGGTGGTGCGGCCGTCGGGGGAGCTGAACATCAGGGCGCCCCAGCCCCAGAAGCCGCCGTTGTGGGTGTAGAGCGTCCCGTACTCGGTCTCCTGGACGATCAGGCCGAGGCCGTAGGCGAACTTGGTGTGCGGGCTGCGCATCTGGTCGAGGAGGTCGGCGGGCAGGAGGTCGCCGCGCATCAGGGCGGAGAAGAAGGTGTGGAGGTCCTTGGTGGTGGAGATCATGTCGCCGGCGGCGGAGATCCAGGAGGGGTTGGCGCGGGTGACGTCGACCGTCTTCCACTCCTCGCCGTCCTGGTAGGTGTAGTAGCCGTGGGCGTGCGGCTCGGCGATCTCGGGCGAGGCGCCCGGGATGCCGGTGCCGGTCAGGCCGAGCGGGGTCAGGAGCCGCTCCTGCATCTCCTCGGCGAAGGGGCGGCCGGCGACCTTCTCGACCAGGAGCCGCAGGACGACGTAGTTGGTGTTGGCGTAGCTCCAGTCCGTGCCCGGCTCGAAGCGGGCGGGCTTGGAGAGGGAGAACCGGACGAGCTCCTCGGGCTCGTAGGTGTGGAAGAGCTTGTCCACCCACGCCTGGCCCTCCCAGTCGATGCCCGGGGCGATGGTGCCGTCCTCGTAGTACTCGCCGGTGAAGTTGAAGAGGCCGCTGGTGTGCTGGAGGAGCATCCGGACGGTGATGCGGCGGTCGATCCCGTACTCGGGGAGGTAGTCGTCGACGGTGCCGTCGAGGGCTATCCGGCCGTCGGCGACCAGCTGGAGGACGAGGGTCGCGGTGAAGGTCTTGGTGTTGCTGCCGATCCGGAAGTGGCCGTCGGTCCGCGGGGCGGTGTTCCCACCGAGCTCGGCGACGCCGGCGGAGGCGACCCGTTCGCCGTCCGGGTCGTTGACGCGCACCTGGATCCCGGCCCAGCTGCCGGATGCGGCGATCTCCTCCACGGCCTTCTGGAGCTGCTGCGTGCGGTCGTTCGGCGTGGTGACGGACATGGTGGTGTGCTCCTCGGGGTGTCGGGCGTGGGGGCGTGCGGTTCGGGGCGGTGCGGGGCGGGTGGCGGGTCAGACGGTGCGGGCGGTGATGTCGCCGGCGGCGGTGGTGGCGTGGATGGTGAGGGTGTCGCCGCCGCCCGCGTTCTGGAGGGCGTTGCTGATCCGGCCGTAGGAGGTGCCGGCGTCGAGGGTGGCGGAGACGCCGCGGGCGGCGCCGACGGTGATGTCGCCGTGCTCGGTGCGCAGGGTGACGGTGCCGGTGGTGGCCTCACCGATCGTCAGGTCGCCCTTCTGGGTGTGGATGTCGGCGGAGCCGGTGAGGCGGCCGACGGTGATGTCGCCGGCGGCGAGGGCGATGCGGGTACCGGCGGCCTCGTCGAGCTTGACGGTGCCGTGGGCGCTCTCCAGGGAGACGTCGCCGAGGCGGCCGGTGGTGGTGAACTCGGCCGAGGCCGTCTTGGCCTGGACGCTGGACCCGGCGGGCAGCTGGACGGTGACGCTGACGGAGCCGGAGGCACCGAACGCCTCGTTCTTCTGCGGGGTGTTGATCCGCAGGACGCCGTCCCGGAGGTCGACGGTGGTCTCCTCGGCGGCCTTCACGTCGCGGCTCTTGCCGGCGTTGGCCGGGAGGATCTCGACGGTGGTGTCGGCGCGGTCGGTGGCGATGAAGCGGACGGCGCCGGCGGGGACGTCGAGGATGGTGGCGATGGCGGTGGTGGTGGCGAAGTTCTGCATGGTTTCTCTTCCTTCGGGTTTGTGTCGCTCGCTGTTTCCGATGACCTGAACGCTACGTCGCGTTCACCAGTCGAGCAACGACTTCGTTGCGAAGAATCCATATCAGCGCAGGTCAGACCCGCAATATCGTTGCACCGTGCCTAAATCTAATGCAACGACAGCTCCGTTTCCGTTGCAACAGATTGGATTTGAACGCTACGCTGGGCCCGGCAGCAACAGCAGCGCGAAGGAGACCGCACATGCCGGGAGGCAGGCTCACCCCGCAGGAACGCCAGCAGATCGCACTGGGAGTGGCCGACGGCCTCGCCTACGCGGAGATCGCCAGGCGCCTCGACCGCCCCACCTCGACGGTCACCCGCGAGGTCATGCGCAACGGGGGCCCCGCCGGCTACCGCGCCGACCTCGCCCAGCGCGCCACCGAACACCGCACCCACCGCCGCAAGCAGGCCGCGCCCCGGGGGCCCCAGGCCCCCGCACAGGCCCACGGCCGCGACCCGGAGGCGGTGGCCGAGTACGAGGAGATGTTCGCGACCGTCCTGATCCAGTCGGGCCTGCCCAAGATGACGGCCAAGGTCCTCGTCGCCCTCTACATAGCCGATTCCGGCACCCTCACCGCGTCCGAACTCGTCCAGCGGCTCCAGGTCAGCCCCGGCTCCATCTCCAAGGCGGTCGCGCTGCTCGAAGGCCAGGGCCTCATCCGCCGGGAACGCGACGAACGCCGCCGCGAGCGCTACATCGTCGACGACGACGTCTGGTACGAGTCGATGATGGCCAGCGCCCGCTCCACCGCCCTGCTCGCAGAGACCGCGCGCAAGGGCGTGGGCGTCCTCGGCCGCAACACCCCCGCCGCCACCCGTCTGGAGAACATCGGCCGCTTCGTCGACTTCGTCTCCGAGAGCATCGTCCGCGCCGCCGACCAGGCCCGCGAGATCCTGCACACCAAGCCCGAGCAGACCCCGTAGGAGAATCCGCGTGTCGGCGGGCGATGAGTTCCGCCGGCCCGTGCAGTCTCAGTCCTCGTCCGTACACGGAGGAGGAGACAGACCATGGCGCGGCAGCAGCTGCTGAGAGTGCAGAACTTCAACGTCTCGCGGGACGGGTTCGGCGCGGGCGAGAACCAGAGCCTGGAACGGCCCTTCGGCGACGCCGACCCCGGGGCCATGTTCGCGTGGGCCGGGGCCACCGCGAGCTGGCCGAACCGCACCGATCCCGGCGGCAGCCGCGGCCTCGACGACTACCTCACCCGGGACTTCGCCAACAACATCGGCGCCGAGATCATGGGCCGCAACAAGTTCGGACCCCAGCGCGGACCCTGGCAGGACCACGAGTGGCAGGGCTGGTGGGGCGACGAGCCGCCCTTCCACACCCCGGTGTTCGTGATGACCCACCACGAGCGGCCCTCGTTCAGCCTCTCCGACACCACCTTCCACTTCACCGGCGCCGACCCGGCCACCGTCCTCGCGCGGGCGAAGGAGGCCGCGCAGGGCAAGGACGTACGCCTCGGCGGCGGGGCCTCCACCATCCGCGAGTTCCTCGACGCCGACCTCGTCGACAGCCTCCACGTGGCGGTCTCCCCCGGCATCGAGATCGGCTCCGGGACGCGGCTGTGGAAGTCGCCGGACGAACTGCTCGACCGCTTCCACCTGGACGTCGTCCCCAGCCCGGGCGGCAGCGTGATCCATCACCTGTTCTGGCGGAAGTGACATCCTCGTACATAAGTGATGGACAGGGGCCGGAGCTTGATCGATAGTGCCGCCATGGCATCTCTCGTGCGACACGTGACCTTCGACTGCTCCGACCCCTACGCCCTGGCGCAGTTCTGGATCGCCGCCCTCGACGGCAAGCTCGGCGAAGGCGACCAGCCCGGCGACCCCGAGGTACTGGTCGAAACCACCGGCGGCGACCTGCTGTTCATCCGGGTCCCCGAGGGCAAGGCGGCGAAGAACCGGGTCCACCTCGACGTCCAGCCGCAGGACCGCACCCGCGACGAGGAGGTGGAACGCCTGACCGCCCTCGGCGCCACCCTCTCCGGCGACCACCGCAACCCGGACGGCACCGGCTGGGCGACCATGACCGACCCGGAGGGCAACGAGTTCTGCGTGGAACGCAGCGCCGCGGAGCGGTCCGGGGCCTGACGCCGGTCAGGGGTTGGGATCCGGCCCGTCCCCGGCGACCTCCGCGGTGACCGCCCCGACCGAGCCGTCGGCGGCGATGGCGGCCCGCACGAGCACGGGCCGGACCGGGTGCGGAGGCAAGACCGGGTGCGGAGGCAGGACGGGGTCCGGGGGATAGAACTTGAGGAAGCGCGGCGTGACTTCGACCGGGGTGACCGGATTGGGAGGAAGGGCGCGCAGGGCGATGTCGGTACCGGCGAAGCGGTAACGGGCGCCGGTGTCCTCGCCGGTTCCGGTGGTGCCGAAGAGGGTGCTGGTGATCTGCGCGGTGCCCCCTGCCCCTGCGGTCGTCCGGGTGACGACCCGGACGCGGATGCTGCCGGTGAGGTGGATCGGCTCGGCACCGCTCTCCTCGAACGTCCCGTCCAGCGGGAGCTGGACGGTGCGGCTGTGGACGACGACGGCGGCCTGCCGGGCCGTCGGCGCGGCGGCCGGCGCGGCGGCCGTCGCCGGTGCGGTCAGGCACAGCGCGGCGGCGACGAGGCCGATCGGTACGGTGGCGCGCGCGGGGCGACCGGGCATGGAGGCTCCCTCAACTGTGGCCGGACCGCCTCGCCTCCCCCGTCCCGCCGGGAATCCCATCCTGCGCACCGCCCGCGACCGGTGTCGCGCCGGACGACACCTACGGGTGCCGCCGCGCACCCGGCTGGGCCAAGGCTCTCGGCGAAGGCGGCGGATCTTAGGATCTGCCGCATGACGACGAGACTCGTACAGATCAACATGAAGGCCCACGACGACGCCGCGCTCGGCCGGTTCTGGGCGGAAGCCCTCGGCTGGGGCATCGACAGCGAGGGGCCCGGGGTCACCAACCTCGAACCCGCCGGTTACACCTACCCCGACCCCGCGTTCGTCTACGTCGACATCATCGCCCGCCCCGAACCCAAGACGGTCAAGAACCGGGTGCACCTCGACCTGGCCACCACCTCGGCCGCCCACCAGGCGGAGCTGGTCGCCCGTCTGAAGGGCCTCGGCGCCACCCTCGCCGACGTCGGCCAGGGCGACGTCCCCTGGACGGTCATGGCCGACCCGGAGGGCAACGAGTTCTGCGTCCTGGAACCCCGCGAGGTCTACCGGGACACCGGCCCGATCGCCGCCGTGGTCGTCGACTGCGCCGCCCCCCGGGCGATGGCCGACTTCTGGGGCCGGGTCACGGACTGGACGGTGCACGAGGTCACCGACACCCAGGCGACCCTGCGGTCCGCCAAGGGAGTCGGCCCCTACCTGGAGTTCGTCCGCACCCCCGACCCCAAGAGCGGCTGGAACCGCGTCCACCTCGACGTCGCCCCCTACAAGGGCGACGACCTGGAGGCGGAGGCGGCGCGGCTGCGCGAACTGGGCGCCCAGGACCCCACCGGCGCCGGCTTCGACCCGTCAGCGATCCACTGGACGGTCATGGCCGACCCCGAGGGCAACGAGTTCTGCCTCCTCGGCCCCCGCTAGCCCTCCCACCGGACCTCGCCGTCCTGCCGCCGGTCGGTGGGGGCGAGGCCGGCCGCGGCGGCGACGGCGGCCGACGCCGCGTGGTCGGGGTGGACGTGCGCGACGACCTTGGCGAGCCCCTGCTCCCGCAGCCAGGCGACCAGCCCCCGAGCCGCCTCGGCGGCAATGCCCCGGCCCTGCCAGGGCGTTCCCACCACCCAGGACACCTCGGCGCCGCCGCCCCCGACGGTCGCCTGAACGGTGCCGACCAGGCACCCCTCCGCCCGCAGCCGCACCACCCAGTTGCACCAGGAGACGGCCGGATCCGGCGACCCGGCGTCCCACCGCACGTAACGGGCACGCAGCTCGTCGACGCCCTCGGGCTCACCGCCGATGAACACGTGCAGGGCGGGATCGCCCAGCACGACGGCCATCTCCTCGGCGTGCCCGACGCGCAGGGGCACGAGGTCCAGCCGGTCGGTACGTACGCTCTCAGCCTTGATCACCCGCCGATTATGCGGGCGATTACGCTCCTCGCATGATCAACACACAAACCCACATCCGTGTCGCCCGGCCCTCCAAGGACCTGGAGGCCGCCCACCGGTTCTACGTCGACGGGCTCGGGCTCGACGTCGTGTGGCGGAGCACCGAGCGCGTGCCCGGGGAGCACGACCTGCTGATGGTCGGGCCCGCCGGGGGCGGGTGGCACTTCGAGCTGACGCTCGACCCCGACAACCCGGTCGAGCCCTCCCCCACCGTGGACGACCTGTTCGTCGTCTACCTCGGCGAGGCCCCCGACGAGAAGCTCGTGGCCCGTCTCGTCGAGTGCGGCGGGACCCGGGTGCCCTCGCACAACCCGTACTGGGACGAGTACGGCGTCACGGTCGAGGACCCCGACGGCTACCGGCTCGTGCTCTGCTCCCGTACCTGGGGCTGAGCGTCCGACGCCCGGGCGGCGAGTCCCGCCTCCCGGGCGTCGATGAGCTCGTCCCAGTGCTCCCGCGTCCACTCGCACGCCGCGTCCAGCGGCCCGAGCAGGCCTCGGCCGAGCACGGTGAGGGCGTAGCCGCCCGGCTCCTCGCGCACCACGAAGCCGTCGCGCTCCAGCCCGCGCAGGGACTGCGTCAGGGACTTGGCGGTGATCCCCCGCAGGGGGACCTTGAGCTCCGAGAAGCGGCGCGGGCCGTCTTCGAGGCAGCGCAGGAGCAGGGGGGCCCACTTGTCCCCGACGCGGAACGGCACCAGCGTCGAGGGGCAGACGGGGTCGAACATGTCGGGGTCCAGGGGCGGCTGCGTCATGATCGCCACCGTAGGCCGGTATCCGATCGGTAACCACCCCCTTCCCTACGCTCGCCGGCATGACGAACAGCAACAGCAACGGCAAGACCGACAGCACCCGCCTCATCGTCTTCGGCGCCACCGGCCGCGTCGGCCGGGCGGTGGTCGCGGCGGCGCGGGCGCGCGGGGTCGAGGTGACGGCGGTGGGGCGGGCCGACGGGGAGGTGACCTCGGCGGCGGACGTGGCGCGGCTGGCGGCCGGGCACGACGCGGCGGTGGTGTCGGTGTACGACGCGCAGGCAGTGCCCGGGGAGTTCTTCCCGGCCGTGGCGCGGGCGATGGCGGCGGGGCTGCCGGGGGCGGGGGTGCGGCGGCTGGTGTCGGTCGGGCTGGCCTCCGTACTGCCGACGGCGGACGGGACCCCGCTGATGGACACCCCCGGGTACCCGCAGGAGTGGCGGGAGTTCTACGTCGGCCACGGCGCCGGCACCGAGGCGCTGCGGGCCGCCGCCCCGGAGGCCCTGGACTGGGCGGTGCTGTCCCCGGCCGGGGACTTCGACCACGACGGCACCCACGACGGCACCCACGATGACGCCCCCGCCGGCGGCTACGCGTACGCGCCCGCCGACGCGGACGGCCGGATCAGCCCGGCCGCCTTCGCCGAGGCCGTGCTCGACGAGGCCACGGCCCCGGCCCCGGCCCTGCACGCGGTCCACGCGGGCGTCGTAGGGGCGGCGGCCGCCTGAGGGACCGCCGGGAGGCGCCCCCTAGCCCTTCACCTTGGGGGCGTCGGGGACGCCGGCGTCCAGGGCGCTGCCGGCGCCCGCGAGGGAGCTGTTGGTGGAGTTGGTCGCGCTGCCGACGGCCGCGCCGGTGATGGCCACGGCGGTGCGGGTGTCCTGGACGGCCTGGCCGGGGTGGTCGACGATGCCGACGACGCGCTTGACCGGGGGCTGCCCGCCGAGGGTGGCGCCCTCGCCCCCGCCGGCGGCGTGGGCGGTGAGGGGGGTGAGTGCGAGTGCGGCTCCGCCGGTGAGGGCGAGGGCGGTGAGGGTGCGCTTCATTGCCTTCATGCCCCGCCCAACGACCTCCCCGCGTCCCGGGTCACCGCCGGGCCCGCCCGTTCCGCGCATCGGATGACCCGGGCCCGCGTACGCCGGCGGCCCCGGATCGGGGGATCGATCCGGGGCCGCGGGCCATGACACGACGGGCACAGGCGGTCAGGCGGTCAGGCGGTCAGTCCTCCACCACCAGGGCCGGGGTGGACTTCGTCAGGACCTGGCCGCGGAAGAAGGCGGGGCTGCGGCGTTCGGTGACGAACATGACGACCAGGCCGAGGGCGAGCAGACCGACGCCGATGACGAAGACGCTGCCGACGCCGAGGACGTCGGACCCGGAGCCGTAGGAGGGGTCCCAGGCGTCCGTCAGGGTCTTGAAGAAGACCGCGGCGAGCAGCAGGCCGCCCAGGACCGGGAAGACGCCCTTGAAGAACAGGTCGCGGGCGGAGCGGCGCAGGTCGCCGCGGAAGTACCAGGCGCAGGCGAAGGCCGTCAGCGAGTAGTAGAAGCAGATCATCAGGCCGAGCGCGAAGATCGTGTCGGTGAGGACGTTCTCGCTGACCAGGGTCATCACCGTGTAGAAGGCGCCGGTCGCGATGCCCGCCATGACGGTGGCGCGTCCGGGGGTCTTGAACTTGGGGTGGACCTTGGCGTACGAGGGCGGCAGGGCCTCGTAGGTGGACATGGCCAGCACGGTGCGCGCCACCGGGATGAAGGTGGTCTGCAGGGAGGCGGCGGCGGAGGCCAGGACCGCGACGAAGAGCAGGATGCCGAGGACGGGGCCCATGACGGGGCCGGCGAGGGCGGCGAAGACGTTGCCGGAGGTCTCGGCGTTGCCGAGGCCGAGGCCTTCGGCGCCGGAGCCGACGGCCATCTGGGCGGCGATGCCGGTGGCCAGGTAGGAGCCGACGAGGACGATCATGGCGATGAGGGAGGCGCGGCCGGGGGTCTTGGCGGAGCCGGTGGTCTCCTCGTTGGTGGCCAGGCAGGCGTCCCAGCCCCAGTACATGAAGATCGAGAGGGAGAGTCCGGCGGTGAAGGCGCCCATGGACTCGACCGCGAAGGGGTTCATCCACTCCCAGGAGAAGTCCATGCCGGTGTCGAAGGTGCCGGCGGAGGCCTTCTGGAGGGCCATGGCGACGAAGACCGCGAGGACGACGAGCTGGAGGCCGACGAGGGTGTACTGGACGCCCTTGGTGGCGGTCATGCCGCGGTAGCTGATGGCGGTCGCGACGGCGATCAGCGTCAGGCAGGTGGCGATGTGGGCGAACTTGTTGTCGTCGAGGGCGGCGATCGACGGGTTGCCGGTGATCTCGCCGGCCAGCAGCCAGAAGTACGAGGTGGCCACGCCCGCCAGGTTGGACAGCACGATGATCGTGGCGATGACCAGGCCCCAGCCGCACATCCAGCCGATCCGCGGGCCGAAGGCCTTGACGGTCCAGGTGAAGGAGGTGCCGCAGTCCGGCACGGCCTTGTTGAGCTCGCGGTAGGCGAAGGCCACCAGGAGCATCGGGAGGAAGCCGGCCAGGAAGACGGCGGGCATCTGGACCCCGACCTCGCCGGCGGTGGAGCCGAGGGTGGAGGTCAGGCAGTAGACGGGGGCGACGGTGGAGATGCCGATGACGGCGCTGCCCATGAGGCCCACGGAGCCCTTGCCGAGGCCCTTGCCGCGGACGTCGCCCGCGTTCCCGGTCCCGGCCGCGTTCTCGGCGCCGCCCTCGGCGACGCCGCTTACCGTGTCTCCGACCCGAGGCCGCGTGTCCAGCTGTGTCATGGGACAGGACGGTAGATGCTGCGGTTTCCTGATCCGGAAGACTTAAGTCCAGTAATTCACAGGGCTAAATTCCTTGGATTACGAAGATCAGATCCGTTCATGAACTGGCAATACAAGGTTCACTCAGGCACCCATCCACGGTTCGAGAGGCATCGAGACGGGTGTTCCGGAATGCGGAAACCGCAGGAGTACCCCATTTGTCCGTTTCAAAACTTTCCCGTGCCAATTTTCGGGGCCCCCGGAACCCACCCCAGACCCCCGAACGACTGCACCCCGTGAACCCTGCCGGACGGCCCGTGACCGGCCCCGGCAGGCTCCCGGCGCGACCTACGGAATCACGTCGTCATCACGTCGTCCAGACCACCGACTGCACCTCGCTGTACGCGTGCAACGCGTACGAGCCCACGTCCCGCCCGACCCCCGACCGCTTGAACCCGCCGAACGGGGCCTCCATGTTCCGGCCGACGGTGTTGACCCCGACCCCGCCCGACCGCAGCCTGCGCGCCACCCGGAAGGCGCGGGCGGAGTCCCCCGACCACACGTAGCTGATCAGCCCGAAGTCGCTGTCGTTCGCCAGCCGGACGGCCTCCTCCTCGTCCCCGTCGAACGGGACCACGACCACCACCGGGCCGAAGATCTCCTCCCGCACCACCCGCATGTCGTTCGTGCAGTCCACCAGCAGCGTCGGCGCCACGTAGAAGCCCCGGCCGTCCCCGACCACCGGGCGCTCGCCGCCGAAGGCGATCCGCGCGCCCTCCTTGCGGCCCAGCTCCACGTACGACTCCACCCGGTCGCGGTGCGCCGCCGAGATCACCGGGCCGACCACCGTGCCCCGCTCGCCCGGATCGCCGACCTTCATGAAGGCCAGGTAGCCGCGCAGCTTCTCCACCAGCGGCTCGTACACCGACCGGTGGACGATCACCCGGGTGGGCGCGGTGCAGATCTGGCCGCTGTAGAAGGAGAAGGTGGTGCCGATCCCCATCACCGCCGCGTCCAGGTCGGCGTCCCCGAAGACGACCGCCGCGCCCTTGCCGCCCAGCTCCATCAGCTGCCGCTTCATGGACCGCCCGCACACCTCGGCGATGCGCTGCCCGACGCCCGTGGAGCCGGTGAAGGAGACCATGTCCACGTACGGGGAGTCCACCGCCGCCTCGCCGACCTCCACCGAGGCCCCGGAGACCACGTTCACCACCCCGGCCGGGACGCCCGCCTCGTGCAGCGCCTCGGCCATCCTGAACACCGACAGCGGGTCCTGCGGGGCGGGCTTCACCACCACCGTGTTGCCCATGGCGAGCGCCGGGGCGACCTTGCCGGCCGGATTCGCCCACGGGTTGTTGTACGAGGTGACGCAGGTGACCACGCCGACCGGCTGGCGGACCTCCAGCGCGCCCAGGACGGACGCCTTCCCCATCGGGCCGGCCTCGGTGACCTGCGGCGGGAGCCCTTTCTCCACCGGCTCCAGGGCGCCCTTCGCGTACCGCCGGAAGCGGGACACGCCGACGCCGACCTGCATGCCGCGGGCGATGCCCGTCGGCGCGCCGGTCTCGGCCTGCGCCAGGGCCGCCCACGGTTCGAACTCCCGCTGGATGACGTCCGCGGCCCGGTCGAGGATGGCCGCGCGTTCCTCGGGGGCCGTACGGGACCACGTCCCGAAGGCCTCGGCGGCGGCCCGGCACGCCTCCTCGACCTGGGTGCGGGAGGCCTCGGGGGCCAGGCCGACGACGGACTCGTCGGCCGGGTTGACGACCTCGTAGTGGCCGCCGTCGGGCTCGACCCACTCGCCGCCGATGTACAGGCGCGTCATCGGGTGCTCACCGTCCTCGTGTCGCGGCCGGACCGGAGCACGATCCCCGGGACGGCGCCGGTCACCTCGTCGTCGCGGATGGTCTCGACGCCGTTGACGCGTACGGAGACCACTCCGATCGCCCGCGCGTCCAGCCGGGGGCTGTCGCCGGGCAGGTCGTGGACCAGGGTCGCCGGGCCCGCGTCGATGCGCTCGGGGTCGAAGAGGACCAGGTCGGCGTGGAAGCCCTCGGCGATCCGGCCGCGCTCGCGCAGCCCGAACAGCCGGGCCGGGTCCTCGGTGAGCATCCGTACCGCCTGCTCCAGCGGGACGAGCCGGCGGCCGCGCAGGCAGTCGCCGAGGAACCGGGTCGTGTACGGGGCCCCGCACATCCGGTCCAGGTGGGCGCCCGCGTCGGAGCCGCCGAGCATGACGTCCTCGTGCTGCCAGGTCTCGGCGCGCAGGGCCCAGGTGGCGGGGTCGTTGTCGGTGGGCATCGGCCACAGGACCGTGCGCAGGTCGTCGCCCGCGCAGATCTCGACGAGGCAGTGGAAGGCGTCCTGGCCGCGTTCGGCGGCGATGTCGCCGACGACGCGCCCGCTGAGCCCCTCGTTCTCCTTGCTGTACGTGTCGCCGATGACGTACCGCCCGAAGTTCGCGAGGCGCCGGAAGACCCCGGCCTCCTTGCTGTCGGCGCGGCGCAGCATCTCGGCGCGGACGTCCGCGTCGCGGAGCCTGGCGATCCGCTCGGGGACGGGGAGGGCGAGGACCTCGCCCCAGCCGGGGATGAGGTTGAGCGCGCAGAAGGTGCCGAGGGACATGTTCATGGGGGTGAGGATCGGCATGGTCAGCGCGACGATCCGGCCGCCGGACTTGCGGGCGCGCTCGCTGGCGACGAGCTGGCGCGGGACGCGTTCGGGGACGGCGGCGTCGATGGTGAGGACGTTCCAGTTGAGGGGCCGGCCGGCGGCGGCGCTCATCTCGACGAAGAGGTCGATCTCGTCGTCGGAGAACTGGTCGAGGCAGCCGGCGACGATGGCTTCGAGCTGGGTCCCCTCGTGTTCGCCGACGGCGCGGGACAGCGCGAGGAGCTCGGCCGGTTTCGCGTGCCGGGAGGCGACGGGGGCGCCGGCGCCGTCGGAGTGGGTGGAGGACTGGGTGGTGGACAGCCCCCAGGCGCCGGCGTCCATGGCCTCGTGGAGGAGCGCCAGCATCTGCTCCATCTGGGCGGGGGTGGGCTGCCCGCCGACGGCGTCCTCGCCCATGACGTGCCGGCGCAGGGCGCAGTGGCCGACCATGAAGCCGGCGTTGACGGCGATGCGGCCTTCGAGGGCGGCGAGGTACTCGCCGAAGGTGGACCAGGACCAGTCGACGCCCTCTTCGAGCGCGGCGAGGGCCATGCCCTCGACCTTGCTCATCATGCGGCGGGTGTAGTCGGCGTCCTCGGGGCGGTCGGGGTTGAGGGGCGCGAGGGTGAACCCGCAGTTGCCGCCGGCGACGGTGGTGACGCCGTGGTTCATGGAGGGGGTGGCGTAGGGGTCCCAGAAGAGCTGGGCGTCGTAGTGGGTGTGCGGGTCGATGAAGCCGGGGGTGAGGACGAGGCCGGTGGCGTCCTCGGTGGTACGGGCCGGCTGCGCCGGGCCGCCCGGCTGGGCGATGACGGCTATGCGGCCGTCCTTGATCCCGACGTCGGCGACGTATCCGGGGGCGCCGGTGCCGTCGACGACGGTCGCTCCGCGGATGAGGTGGTCGAGCATGACGGTTCCCCTCCTGGGTGGTTCCGTGTCGCGTGTCCCCTGCCGTTGCCTGGCGGGGCCGTGCCGTGGCCGCGCGGCGGGGCGCCGGCCCTGCGGGGCTGTTCCCCTACCCTCCCCCAGACTCCGTCCGGGGGGACCCCCACTTCGCCCGTTCCCCGGGGCTGCGCCCCGGACCCCCTGGGGGCTCCGCCCCCAGACCCCCGCGCCTCAAACGCCGGCGAGGCTATAAACAGCCC
>NZ_JBNNPF010000010.1:0-199845 GCF_050275515.1 Streptomyces sp. NPDC004126
CAGATGATCAAGGACCCGGCCCAGTTCGCCGCCTTCGACAAGATCGTCACGCACGAGAGCGGCTGGGACTACACCGCGACGAACTCTTCTTCCGGTGCCTACGGCCTGGTCCAGGCGCTGCCGGCGTCGAAGATGTCCTCGGCGGGCTCGGACTGGAAGACCAACCCGGCCACCCAGATCAAGTGGGGCCTGGACTACATGAACGAGCGCTACGGCAGCCCGGTCGAGGCCTGGAACTTCTGGCAGGCCAACCACTGGTACTAAACCACCAGCGGACACCACAGCAGCAGATATACGTACGGGAACGCCCGGCCGAGACCCTCGGCCGGGCGTTCCCGCGTACCCCGGTCAGATGCGTCGCAGGTGCCGGGTGAAGAGCTCACGGGCCCGCTCGACGTCGTCGGGGGCGGCCGCACCGCGCTTGGGCAGCACGAGGAAGAACTCCATGCTGCCGGTGAGGACGAACAGTTCAGGGGTCTCGAACCACCAGGGGTAGCTGCTCCAGTCGTCGGTGACGGTCCGGCCGGACGTGCCGGTGGTGGTCAGCCCGTTCTCGTCGACGGTGGTGAGGCACGTGCCGTGCTCGGCGTGGCTGTCGAACTGGCCGCGCGTCCGGTGCCTGCGCCCCACCTGGCGCACGACGAACAGGGCGATCACGCAGGGTATGGCCGCGATGATGATCTGCGTCTGGTCGAAGTGGTATCTCCACGCCCGGATGGCGAAGGCGGCGGCCGCGGCGATGCCGAGGAACGGCAGGTACCTGGTCAGGCCCCGCCAGGTGCCCAGGGTGTACCGCCACAGCGCTCTGTCGTAGTCCGCCGCGGTCGGGGTGTAGTCGAACCGTGCGGCGCGGGCCGGGGTATCGGTTTCGGCCTGCCCGGCTTGATTCATGTCCATGACAGCGGAGGGTACGGTACCGCCACCGCGGGCGGGCAGGCGCCCTTCGCGGGCGGGCGAAGGGCCCCACCCGACCGGCCGACGAGGTCCTAGAGTGTGCGCGTGACCGAGCAGAACTCCGAACTCATCGCCGGGCGCTACCAGCTGCTCGAACGCATCGGCCAGGGCGGTATGGGCCGCGTATGGCGAGGTGTCGACCGGCAGCTCTTCGGGCGCGAGGTCGCCGTCAAGGAGATCCTCTTCCCGCCCGGACTGGAGGACCGCGACCGGGCCGCCCTGCTCGGCCGCTTCACCGCCGAGGCCCGCGCGGCGGTCACGATCAGCCATCCCGGCATCATCACCGTCCATGACGTCGTGGAGCACCACGGCGCCCCCGTCATCGTCATGGAGCTCATCCGGGGCGAGTCCCTGGCCGCGGCCATCCGCCGCCAGGGGCGGCTGCCGGTGGAACGGGTGGCGGAGATCGGCTCCGCCCTGCTCGACGCGCTCGCCGAGGCGCACGGGGCGCGGATCGTCCACCGGGACATCAAGCCGGACAACGTGCTCCTGGCCAAGGACCGCGTCGTCCTCACCGATTTCGGCATCGCCCACCTCGCGGACGCCACCACCCGGCTCAGCCACAGCGGGATCGTCATCGGCACCCCGCAGTACATGGCGCCCGAGCAGCTGGAGGGCAGGCGCCCGACCCCCGCGAACGACCTGTGGGCGCTCGGGGCCACCCTCTACCACGCGGTCGAGGGGCGGCCCCCGTTCGAAGCCGAGGGGCTGCACGCCCTCGCCGTCGCCGTCTTCACCCGCCCCCACCGGCCGCCGGTCCACGCGGGCCCGCTGGCCCCCGTACTGGAGGCCCTGCTCACCAAGGACCCGGAACGGCGCATCGGCCTGGCCGAGGCGTCCGAGCTGCTCGCGTCCGTGCCGCGGTCCTCCTGGGCGGGGACCGGCCCGGCCGCAGGCACCGAACCGGGCGGGCCGGGCGCGGGCGGGCCGGGCCCGGATGTGACGGCCCCGGATGTGACGGCCCCGGATGTGACGGCCCCGGGCGGGGCGCCCCCGGACGGGGCCGGCACCGCCGTCCTGCCCGTACCGGACCGCCCGACCGTCCCGGCCGCTTCCGTCCCCCCGGCCGGGGAGCTCGTCACGCTCGGCCCGACGGACCCCGACCGGCCCGGCGAACGGGCGCCGGACCGCCCGCGCACCCTCGGCCGGCGCTTCGCCGTCTGGGGCGTGGCCCTGGCCACCCTCGCCGCCGGCTCCGCCCTGACCTGGACGCTCAACCGCGACCACTCACCCGGCGGCAGCGGCAGCGGCAGCGGCGGAGCGGGAGCGGCCGGGAGCGGTTCCGCCGCCTCCTCCGTCACGGTGGTGATCGGCGTGGACGCCCCGCTCAGCGGCGACCTGTCCTCCTTCGGCGTCGGCATCAGGAACTCCGCCGACCTCGCGGCCCGCACCGCCAACCGGACCCGGCGCGTACCCGGAGTGAACTTCGAGATCAAGGCCCTGGACGACGAGGCCGCCCCCGCCAAGGGCGCCCCGAACGCCGCCCGGTTCATCGCCGACGAGAAGGTGCTCGGCGTGGTCGGCCCGTTCACCTCGGCCGTCGCCCGGACCTTCGTGGAACCCCTCGCCCGGGCGAACCTGGTCAACGTGTCACCGTCGAACACCGACCCCGCCCTCACGCTGGGCCCCCAGTGGGCTAAGGGCAACCCGTCCCGCCCGTACGGCAGTTACTTCCGCACCATCGCCACCGACGTCGACCAGGGGCCGTTCGCCGCCCGCCACCTGCACGACGCGGCCGGGAAGACCAGGCTCTACGTCGTCGACGACTCCAGCGAGTACGGCGCCGGCCTCGCCGCCGGCTTCACGGCCGAGTTCAGGAAGCTCGGCGGGAGCGTCGTCGGTGCCGACCACGTGGAACCCGCGCGGAGCGACTTCTCCGCCCTCGCCCCGAAGGTCCGCGCCTCCGGTGCCGAGGCCGTGTACTTCGGCGGCTACCACACCACCGCCGCGCCCCTGTCCCGGCAGCTGAAGGAGGCGGGGGTGGCCGTACCGGTGATGGGCGGCGACGGCATCTTCGACCAGCGGTTCCTCACGGCCAACCCGAAGGCCGAGGGCGACCTCGCCACCAACATCGGCGAACCGGTGGAGAGGCTCGCCCGCGGGGAGTCCTTCCTCGCCGACTACCGCGCGGCCGGCTACCCGGAAGCGGCGGGCGCCTTCGGCCCCGCCGCGTACGACGCAGCCTGGGCCCTCGTGGAAGCGGTGAAGGCCGTGGTCGCGGCCAACGGCGGCACCCTCCCGGCGGACGCCCGGGCGAGGATGCCGCGGGCGGTGTCGGGGCTCGGGTTCGACGGCGTGACGGGCCGCGTGGCCTTCGACGAGTACGGCGACCCGCGCGACCGCCGGCTGACGGTGTACACGGTCACGGGTGGCACGTGGACGACCGTGACGAGCGGCCCCCGCACCCCCTGACCGCACCCCCTGACCCTCCCCTGGCCGCCCCGGGCCCGCCCTCACCGCAGTACGGCCGCCAGCAGGTCGGTCCCCAGCGCCGTCAGGTCCGGCAGGCTGAGGCTGTACCGCACGTACCGCCCCTCCCGGCGGGCCGTCAGCAGCCCCGCCCGCCGCAGCAGGGCCACGTGCCGGGACACCTCCGGGGGCGTCAGGTCCCAGGCGTGGGCCAGCTCCCCGTTGGTGTGCGGGCCGCGCGCCAGGGTGCGCAGCAGACGCAGCCGGGCCGGGTGGGCGAGGGCCTCCAGCCGCAGGGTGACCGTCTCCAGGGAGACCGGCTCCGACGGGCCGGGCCCGTCCACCGGGTACTGGACCACCGGCTGCCACCCGGGCGCGTGGACCATCGCCAGGTGCGGCCGGCCGAAGACGCTCGGGATGAAGGTGACGCCGCTGCCGTGGGCGGTCGTCGCCTTGTCCAGCAGCTTGTCCACGAGGATGGCGTCGCCGTCCGGAGCCAGGGTGACCGCGCCGGAGACCGAGGCGAGGGCCGCCCCGAGGCCGTGGCGCCTCGACAGGTCGTTCTTCAGACGCAGATCCGTGGCGAGCCGGACGGCGGCGTCGGCCCAGGCCGCGTCGAAGAAGGCCCCGGCGCAGGCCTCCAGGGTGTCGCGGACGCGCGCCCGGACCGCCGCGGGGTCCGCGAGCAGCCGCTCCGCGAAGGCCTCCTGGCGTGCGCCCCGTGCCTGGGCCAGGTCGAGGGCCAGGTCGCGCGCGCCGGCGTCGGTGAGCGGCGACGGGGAGGCGAAGTGGATCCGGTTCCCGCACGTGGTGACCAGCGCGGCGGACACGTACCGCTCGTCGTCGATCCGGTCGACGTCGTCCAGTTCCTCCCCGAGCGTCGCCCGGGGCCGGGCCGGCAGCATGAAGTCGGCCTGGGACGTGCGCCAGAGGAACTCCGCCTCCCGCAACCGCTCGGCCAGCCCCGGCCGGAGCCCGGCCCAGACGTCGGAGGCCCACCCGGCGAACTCCGGATGGTGCCCCGGTTCGGCGAGCACGTGCAGCATCGCGGTCAGCTCGGCAAGAGGGGACGCGGCGAACCGCAGCCCCTCGGACGGCATGCCGCCGATGTCGATCCTCAACGTCATCCGCACATCATCCCCGCCCCGCCGGACAGCACCGACGACTGTTGACGATCTCCGTCAACCGACGTGCCCGGCCGGGCCGGCGAACCCACCGTTCACCCCATGACAGCCACGAGCACCCCCGCCCCCGCCACCACCCGCACGCTGCGGCCCCGCGCCGTCCTGCGCGCCTCCGGCGGCCCCCGCTACGCCGTCGCGCTGGCCGTGGACGCCCTCGGCACCGGCCTGCTGAGACCCTTCCTCCTCCTGTACGGAGTGACGGTGCTCGGCCTGTCCGCGTCGGCCACCGGCCTCGCCATGACGGCCGGCATCGTCATCGGCCTGCTGTCCACGCCCGCCGTCGGGCGATGGCTGGACCGCGGTGCGCGCAGCACCGTCGTCGCCGCGTCCATGCTGGTGCGCGTGCTGGGCGCGGCCGTACTGGTGGCGACCCCGGCGGGCCGCGTCTGGCCGTTCGCGGCCGCGGCCCTCCTCCTCGGCATCGGCAACCAGGCCTGGCCGGCCGCCCACGCCGCGCTCGTCGCCACCCTCTCCCACGGCCGCGAACGCGACACCGCCCTCGCGGCCGCACGCGCCCTGCGCAACGCGGGGCTCGGGGTGGGGGCGCTCCTCGCCATGGCCTGCCTGGCGGGCGGGACCTCGGCGCTGCGGGCACTGGCGGCCCTCACGGGACTGGCGTACCTGGCGGCCGCCGGCCTGGCGTGGTCGGTGCGCGTACGCGCGGAACGGGAGCCGGCCCGGCCCGCCGCACCGGCGGGGCGCGAGGACGCCCCGCCGCGCATGCGCGCCCTGCTGGCCGCCAACGTGGTCTACGTCTTCTGCCTCAACGTCCCCGAGATCGCCCTCCCGCTGGTCCTGCTGACGCAGCTGCACGCCTCACCGGTGTGGTCGGCGGCGATCTTCGTGGCCAACACGGTGCTGGTGGTCGCGCTCCAGGTCCCGGTCACCGTCCTGATGTCCCGTTACGCCCGGCGCACCGCGCTGGCCGTTGCCGGCGCGGTCCTCGCCGCGTCCTACGCAGGCTTCCTCGCGGTGACGTCCCTGGGAGGAGGGGAGGGCGGCGATTGGGCCGCCCCCGCGGTCGCCGCGGTCTCCGTCGTCTGCACCCTCGGCGAGATCGTCTACGCCGGCAGCGCCACCGCCCTGGTGACGGCCCTCGCCCCGCCCCGCGTCCTGGGACGCACCCTCGCCCGCTTCGAATTCTCCACCGGCTTCGGCCTCGCCGTCTCCCCGGCCGCCATCACAGCCCTCGCCCCACACGGCCCGGCCGCGCTGTGGGGCACCCTCGCGGGAGCCACCCTGCTGTCGGCCGGGGCCGTCGCCGCCGAAAGGGACCGCGGCACGCCGGACCGGGGGCTCCGGCACCGGGACCGGCGGGTCTAGCGGTATTCGCAGAGGTAGGCGGTCTCGACGGCCACCTTGAGCTGGAACTTGCTGTCGCCGGGGACCTTGAAGTGGCTGCCGGAGGAGAAGGTCTCCCACTCGGCGGCGCCCGGAAGCCTGACGGTCAGGGCGCCGCTGACGACGTGCATGACCTCCGGGGCGGCCGTGCCGAACTCGTACTCGCCGGGAGCCATGACACCGATGGTCGCGGGGCCCTGCTCCTGGTTGAAGGCGATCGACTTGACCGTGCCGTCGAAGTATTCGTTGACCTTGAACATGTGCGTGGTGTCCTCTTCGGGAACGAGCGGAATCGGAACGCCGGCTCGTCGCGCCCCGCTCACCGGCGAGGGGAAGGCTACCGGGGTTCCCCGGTCCGCTGCGCGTCGGTGTACTGGGCGGCGTACTCCTCGGTCGGCGGGACGACGGTGATGACGTCGATCAGCACTCCGTCGGGGGCGGCCACGATGAAGTGGCGCTGGCCGAACTCCTCCGTGCGCAGGGACAGCACCTCGGGCAGGCCGCCCTCCACCACCAGCCGCCGGTGCTCGCGGTCCACGTCGTCCACCTCGAAGTTCAGCAGCAGACCGCCGCCGAGCGCGACCCGGTGGCCGGCGGGCACGGTCGGGTGGGAGTGGGCGAGGAGGGCCAGCTCGTACTGCGGGGCGTCGGGGCGGCGCAGGCTGACGTACCAGTCCGCTTCGAAGGTCACCGCGAAGCCGAGGTGGCGGGTGTAGAAGTCGCGGGAGGCGGCGACGTCACGGGTGGCGAGCACGGGGTAGAAGCCGCCGAGCCGGGTCGTGGGGGTGGTGGTGGCCGTGGTGGCAGCTGTGGTGGTGGCTGTGGTGGTGGCTTCGTTCGTCATGGCTGAGGCCCTTCGAGTCGCCGGTCCGTCCATTTCGCATACCCGGGGTATGTGAGCTATGGCGTTAGCATACCCTCGGTATGCGAAATGGGAAGGGGGTGCCCCCGATGGCGCTCAACCGGGCGGAGCAGCGGGAGGCCACGCGGCAGGCGCTGCTGGCCGAAGGGCGGCGGCGGTTCGCCGCGGACGGGTACCACCACGTGGTGCTGGCGGAGGTGGCCCGGGCCGCCGGGGTCACCAAGGGGGCGGCCTACCACCACTTCGACAGCAAAGCGGGGCTCTTCCGGGCGGTCGTCGCCCAGGTCCAGCAGGAACTGGGCGAGCACGTCGCGGCCGCGGCGGAGCGGCACGAGGACCTCTGGGAGCAGCTCCGGGCCGGCTGCCGGGCCTTCCTGGCCGCGGGCACCGACCCGGCGGTGCGGCAGATCCTGCTGGTCGACGCACCGACCGTGCTGGCCTGGGAGGAATGGCGGGCCATGGACGAGGAGTCCTCGGCCCGCCACCTCGCCGAGGCCCTCACGGCACTCGCCGAGGCCGGGATCATCGCCGACCAGCCGGTCCAGCCGCTGGCCAGGCTCCTCTCCGGAGCCATGAACGAGGCCGCGCTCTGGATCGCGCGGGGCGCTGACACGCAGGGCGCGGAGCAGGCACTGGACCGCCTCCTGGCGGGCCTGCGCCAGGCGCCGGACGCCCGGCAGCCCGGCTAGCGGACTTCGGCGGCCTCCAGGAGCCGGGCGGGCAGGTAGGGGGACCCGACCCGGACGTCCCAGCCGCGCCGGCGGGCGTGGCAGGCCAGCGCCAGGACGTCGAGGCTGACCGCGGAGTCGGGCTCGTCGGCCCGGTCGGCGACCTGGAAGTGGTCGCGGTGGGCTTCGAGGGCGTCGGCGAGGGCCAGGTTGAAGCTCTCCTCGTTGCCGTCCACGAGCTGCGACAGCAGGACGGCCGGAGGCACCGGTACGGCCGATCCCTCGGCCTTCTCGGCCTCCCGCAGCGCCCGCTCGGCCGCCGGCCCGGCGTCCGCGCCCCGCAGGTGGGCGTGGAGGGCCTCCCGGTACGCGGCGAACCCGCCGGTGTCCGGCCGGACGGCCGCGGGGCCGGCGAGAACCAGCGGGGCGAGGTCCTCGCGTTCGCCGGTGATCAGCGCGAGCGCCACGGCCTTCGCCCAGTTGCCGGCGCCCGCCTCCCCGCTCCGCTCGGCCGGGTAGCGCAGGGTCCGCCCGGCGACGGTCACCTCGGTCACGGTGCCCGGCTCGGCCAGGGCGATGCGGAACAGTGCCGCGCCGGCCCGGGAGGCCAGCCGCAGGTTCTCCCACTGGGCGTCCGTCACGTCGTCGGCGATCGCCGCCCGCCCCTTGAACAGCATGTCCTGGTCGCGCAGGACGTCCCTGAGCCGCCAGGCCGCCGGAGCCCCGCCGTCGGCCGGATCCAGCGCCTCCCGGGTGCGGCGCTCGGCCCGGGCCTCGCGCTGCGCGCTCATGGGCCACTCCTGCACCGGCCGCTCGACGACCACCGCCATCAGGCCCGTGGCGAGCTCGCCCGCAGGATCCGCCACTGCCCGCCCGGCGAACTTGCGCCGGGCGGAGCGGAAGGCCTCACCGTGCCGGCCGGCCCGGTCCGCGAGGACCGCGAGGCACAGGGCGTCGATCCACCCGCCCGCCGAGACGCTCTCCTCGGGGCCGTCGGAGGCGTCCTCGTCGCAGGTGTCGTAGCTCATGCCGAAGTTGACGTAGTCGAGGAACACGGAGAAGGAGCGGTGCGGGTAGTGGCCCGCGAAGGCGACGGCACCGGCCGCGGCCTCGGCGGCGGCCCGGACGACGGCCTTCGCCTCCGGCGTCCCCAGGTCCGGGGTCTCGACGGACAGCGCGCCCAGGTGGTGCCGCGTCCTACCTGAACAGGCGGTCCCCGGGCGCGGCCATGCGGTGCGTGCCGCCGTGGCGGTTCACCCAGTCACGGACCAGGCCGACGGAGTTGGCGCACTGCCAGCCGTCGTCGTACTCCCGCACCCCGGTGAAGGCCCCGTAGCCGGCGATGACGCCGTCCACGCGCCCGTCGCCCAGCAGCTTGTCCACGTACCACGGGTCGTTGTACGTCGTGGTCCAGGACAGCGTGGCCGCGAGCCGTCCGGCGTCCCGGTCCCCGGCACCCTTCTTGAGCTCCGCGCACGTGTAGTAGGTGGCTTCGGTGCAGTTGCCGAACCCCTTGGTGATGTCGCTGTCGCCGTAGTCCATCACCCGGCGTCCGGCGGGGAATCCGGAGCCGGACCGGTCGAACGCGCTGCGGACCTGGTCGCGGGTGCCGGTCGTCGTGATGCCCTCCAGCGCGCCGAGCCTGCCTTCCAGGCTCTTCCAACCCCTGCCCCCGACGTCCGGGGTGCTGCCGCCGTGGTACTCGTAGAACCCGTAGAGCACCTGGATCCCGGCGGCGGTCAGCCGCTGCGCCCTGTCCCGCAGCCCGGCGACGCTGCAGCCGCGGTTCTCCCGCTCCCCGCAGTAGTTGGGGTCCTTGATGTCCAGCCAGACCAGCGACAGGCGGCGCCCCGCACCGGCGTGGGAGAGGATGCGGTCGACCATGCTGTCGAAGCCGGGGCCCAGCCGGTTGTCACCGGCGGAGGAGCAGTCGTGGTAGGCACGCCATTCGTTCGGGTTCCACCAGGCGCAGACGTCGATCTCGATGCCGTTGGCGCCGTGCTTGAGTGCGGCGTCCACGCCGTCCAGGGTGTCGACGCGGTGCGCGATGGCGTAGACCGGGCGGCGCTGATCGGCCGCCGCCGCGGTACCCGCGCCGAGCGCGGTGACGCCGACGACCGCGCAGAGGGCCGTCAGCAGCGCCAGTAACAACCGGGGGCCCGTACCGGGCCGGATGTGGGCGGTCAAGAAGGTGCTCCTTCGAAGTCGCGGTACTCCGGCGAGCGATCTCGCCGCCCACATGCTGGCACGCGGTACGTGCACGATGAATCAGATCCGGTCGGGGGGCGGCCGGCCTAGGACAGGACCTTCCGCAGGGCGGCGAGCGCGGTGCCGAGTTCCTCCTCCGTGATGGTCAGCGGCGGGGCCAGCCGGATCGTGGAGCCGTGCGTGTCCTTGACCAGGACGCCCTCGGCGAGCAGCCGTTCGCTGATCTGGCGTCCCGTACCGAGCGCCGGGTCGACGTCCACGCCTGCCCACAGGCCCCGCGCCCGGTAGGCCGTGACGGCACCGCCCGCGCGGCCGATCTCGGCGAGGCCCCGGTCGAGCACGGCTCCCAGCCCGGCGGCGCGCCGCTGGTACTCACCGGTCTCCAGCAGGTCCAGGACCGCCGAACCGACGGCCGCCGCCAGGGGGTTGCCGCCGAAGGTCGACCCGTGCTCGCCGGGCCGCAGGACGCCGAGCACCTCGCGCCGGGCGACGACGGCGGAGACCGGGACGATGCCGCCGCCCAGGGCCTTGCCCAGGAGCAGGACGTCCGGCACGACCGATTCGTGGTCGACGGCCAGGGTGCGGCCCGTGCGCCCCAGGCCCGACTGGATCTCGTCGGCGATGAAGAGGCAGCCCGTGCGGCGGGTCAGCTCCCGCACCCCGGTGAGGTAGCCGTCGGAGGGGATGAGGACCCCGGCCTCGCCCTGGATCGGCTCGATCAGGACGGCTGCCGTCGTCTCGTCGATCGCCGCTTCCAGCGCGGCCAGGTCGTCGTAGGGCACGACGCGGAAGCCGGGGGTGAAGGGGCCGAAGCCGGAGCGGGCCGTCCCGTCCGTCGAGAAGCTCACGATGGTCGTCGTACGGCCGTGGAAGTTGCCGTCCGCCACCACGATCGTCGCCCGGTCCGGGGCGACGCCCTTGACCTCGTACGCCCACTTGCGGGCCACCTTGACGGCGCTCTCCACGGCCTCGGCGCCCGTGTTCATCGGCAGCACCATGTCGAGCCCGGTCAGCTCGGCGAGGCGCTCGGCGAAGCCGGCCAGCCGGTCGCTGTGGAAGGCGCGCGAGGTGAGCGTGACCCGGTCGAGCTGCCGGTGCGCGGCGTCGACGAGGGCGGGGTGGCGGTGCCCGAAGTTCAGGGCCGAGTAGCCGGCCAGCATGTCGAGGTAGCGGCGGCCCTCGACGTCCTCCACCCAGCTGCCCTCCGCACGTGCCACGACCACGGGCAGCGGGTGGTAGTTGTGCGCGAGGACCGGTGCCTCGGCGCGGATCAGCTGCGCCGACGAACGCGACGCGGTGGGGGTGGCAGTGGCAGTGGTGGCGGTGGTGGTCATGAGCGGATCTCCAGGGTGCAGCACTTGATTCCCCCGCCGGCCTTGCGGAACTCCGACAGGTCGACGGGGACGGGAACGTAACCGCGGTCGGCGAGCCGGTCGACGAGGCCGCGGGCCTGCGGGGCGACGAAGACGTTGCGCCCGTCCGACACGGAGTTGAGGCCGAAGGCCAGGGCGTCCTCCTCGGTGGCGACCACCGCGCGCGGGTAGAGCCGCCGGAGCACCTCGCGGCTGCCGGGGGAGAACGCCGCCGGGTAGTAGGCGACGTTCCCCTCACCGAGGAAGAACAGCGCGGTGTCCAGGTGGTAGAAGCGGGGGTCGACCAGTTCGAGCCCGATCACCGGCCGGCCGAGGAACTCCTGCACCTCGCGGTGCGCGGCCCGCTGGGTACGGAAACCCGTGCCGGCCAGCACGAAGGGGCCGGCGGGAACGAGGTCCCCCTCGCCCTCGCAGACCGCCTCCGAGCGGTGGACCTCGTATCCGGCGGCCTTGAACCAGGCCTCGTACTCGGCGGACTCGGGCCGGCGCTCGGCCGCGTGGAAGGAGGATCCGAAGACCCGGCCGTCCGAGACGAGGGCCGCGTTCGCCGCGAACACCATGTCGGGCAGGCCCTCCACGGGGGCGACCGTCTCGACGGTGTGGCCGTGGGCGCGGTACGCCTCGACCAGGGCCCGCCACTGCTCACGGGCCAGGGGGACGTCGACGGGGGTGTGGACGTCCATCCACGGGTTGATGGCGTAGCGCACGTCGAAATAGCGAGGCTCGCACATCACATAGCGCCTCGGGCGCCCTACGGGTCCTGGGTGTCCTGGGTGTTCTGCGGGCACAGAGGTTCCTCCGCTTCCTGCGGTGACGGCTGGGGGAGTGGCCCCACCGTAGGAAGCGGCAGGTCAGCGCGACAAGAACGAAGCGCTGCGTACCGGAGCAGGAATCTTGCGCGTACATCCCCCTCAGAGCAGGATTGCTGCGCCGTCGGCCGCCCGCGCGGCGGCCTCGGGCGGCGCGGAGGCACTGGCACCGGCCTCCGGGCTCTCCGGCAGCAGGTGTGACAGCACCATGTAGCTGATCGTCTTGCGGATGAACGGCTCGCTGCGGATCCGCTCCAGCACCTCCTCGAAGTGCTCCACGTCGGTCGCCCTGACGTGCAGCAGCGCATCGGCCGCGCCCGTCACCGTCATCGCCGCCGCGATCTCCGGGTACTTGCGCGCTACTTCCGCGAGGCGCCGCGGCGGCGCCGCGCTGTCGCAGTACACCTCGATGTACGCCTCGGTGCGCCAGCCCAGCGCGGCCGGCCGGACCGTGGCCCGGAAGCCGGTGATCACATCGGCCTTGCGCAGCCGGTCCACCCGCCGCTTGACGGCGGTCGCCGACAGGCCGACGGCCGCCCCGATCTCCGCGAAACTCGCCCGGGCGTTGTCCATCAGGGTCGCGACGATCTGCCGGTCGAGTTCGTCGAAGGGGGTGGACCTGGTGCTCATGGAAGGCGATCTTCTCCTCGTGCGGCCCCGGACGGGGGACTTCCGCGCCCACTCTGCCGCAACCGCGACCGCAACCGCGACCGCCACCGAGACGGCCCCGGCGGCGCGTCCGCGCTCAATGCCCGGCGAAGGCCTTCACCAGGGCCACGGCCAGGCCGATCGCGGCGTCCAGGGCCCCGGCCAGGAGGGCGGCGAGGACGCCGCCGCCCATGCGCACCCCGCCGTAGCAGCCCCAGACGAACAGGCCGGTGACGCTGACGGCCGCCGCCGCGAGCAGCGCCGTGTCGACGCTCATCAAGCCCAGCGCGGCGGAGGCGACGAGCACCAGCGGGCCCACGGCGGACAGCAGCAGCGGGCTGCTGACGGACAGGATCCCGCGCAGCTCGTGGCCGGTGGCGAGCCGGCCGTGCACCACCCGGTGGGCCTGCTGGTCGGCCACGACCGCCGCCAGCCACAGCCCGACGGCGGTGGTGAGCAGCGTGGCGGCCGCACCGGCCGCGTCCACGTGCCCGGCGGACCGCAGCCCGATGACCACCGAGATGATCGTGATCGTCGCGTAGATGCGCTCCTTGAGGCGGGCGGCCGCGAACCGCGGGTCCCCGGCCGGACCGGCGGCGCTCTCGTGATCCATGAGGGCACCCTAGATGAGGAGGGTTTCATCCGAGATGTCCGGCGGGCGCGCGGCGCGGTGGCGGCCCGAACCGCACCGGGACCCCCGGGGACCAGAGCACGCTGGCGGGCGGACCGGCCGGGGCGGGCAGGCCCGCGGCGGCCACCAGGGTCTCTTCGCAGTGCAGGAGCCCGGCGCGGTGCAGCGGCCAGCGCGGGTGGCTGTTCGGGAGGTACAGCGACCGGCCGCGGAACGCGGTGTGCATGCCCCAGCGGGCGGTCAGGAAGTGCTCCAGCGCGGTCGGTTCGGTGACCTGCTCGCCGATCCGCACGGTGATCCGGCTGTACGCGCCGGCCGCCCCGGGCCGGCGCCGGCGGCTGGTGTACGTGACGGTGCCGCCGCCGTGGCGGACCGTCATGCGCGACCAGACGTACGGGAGGCGGAACGCGACCCTTCCGACGGCCACCGGGACCAGCCGGGAGGCGTCCAGCGAGCGGAACACCACGCCCCGGCGACCGTGCGCGTCGACCGAGTAGAGGCGGACGTTGGTCTCCGGGAAGGACCCGAGGTAGGGGACGCCGGGGAGGCGGAACCAGCCGACCTCGTGCATCCGGAACGCCACCAGGCCGACGTACGTGACCCCGTCGAGGGTGTCCGGCACGGTACCGGCCGGCAGCAGCGGGGCGACGTCGGCGGGGTCGACGGCCCAGTGCAGGAAGGCGAGGTCCAGCCACGACTGGGTGAGGAGGGGACGCCGGGCGGTGTGCGGCGGCTCGGCCGTGATCGGCTCCGGGACGGTTTCGGGCGGCGGCTGCGACATCGCGCCAGTGTCCCGTGGCGGGGCCGCGCCGGGAAGCGGGCCGCGGCCGGGAGCCCCCGCCGCCGACTCGGGTAGCCTCGGGTTCTTCCCCGCCCCCCTCCGAACGGCACATCACCTGTGAGCACACCCACCAGCACCGAGGACCCGACGCAGCGGGCACAGGGGTCCGGGGAGGCCGTACGGCAACCGGGCAGCGCGTGCCCCGGCCGCCGCATACGCCCCCGGGGGGTCGTCGACCTCCGGGGCAGGGCCGACGGGGACATCAGGCTGTCCTACCCGCCCAACGCGGCCGTCGTCGTCGCCGGACTCCCCGGCAGCGGCAAGAGCACCCTGCTGCGCGCGTGGTCCCCCGCCGCCGCGGTCGTCGACCCCCGCGCCACCCGCGAGGCCTTCGAGTCGCGGATGCCCGCCTGGCTCCCCTACGCGGTGTACCGGCCGTGGGCACGACTGGGCCACATGCGCTGGATGGGCTCCCAGATGCGCCTGGGCCACCCCCTCCTCATACACGACTGCGGCACCAGGCCGTGGATGCGCCGCTGGCTCGCGTACACGGCCCACCGCGGCCGGCGCCCCCTGCACATGGTCGTGCTCGACGTCGGTCCCCGCGAAGCGCTGTCCGGCCAGCGCGCCCGGCGGCGGCTGGCCTCACCGCGCGTCTTCGGGATCCACCGCCGGGGGCTGGCGAGGCTCCTGGCGCGCATCGCGCGGGACGGCCTGCCCGCCGGCCAGGGCATCGGCTCCATGGTCCTGCTCGACCGCCGCCAACGGGATCGCGGCGCCGCCTCGGTGGACTTCGACGACCGCCCCGGACCCGCGGAGCCCGCCCCGCCGTCCGGCAGGACCGCCCCGTGAAGTCCCCCGGGATCCTCCCGGAGCTGGAAGCGCGGATGGCGGAACTGCGCACGCCGGCCCGGGTGTACGTGGCGGCCGGACGGTTCACCGGGCCGGAGCCCGACCTGCCCGAGCTGGCGGACCGGATCCGCGCACTGCTGGCCGGTGCGGCGGCCGACGAGGCCTGGCGGCGCCACCTGCCCGGGTACGCCCCTCCTTCCGTCCCGCGGCTCTGCGCCGCCCTGGAGCCGCTGGAACCGCACGAGGCCGCCGGCTTCCTGGCCCGGCTCGCCGCCGTCGACCTGGTGTGGCCGTCCCACCGGCACCTGCCGGCGGAGACCGCCGAGCGCGCGGCGGACCGGGCGGTGTCCCTGCTCGGACCGGAGGGCAGCTGGTGGACCAACCACGACGCCGCGTGCGGTGCCGTGAACGGCCTGACCCCGGTGTTCGACAGCCTGCTCGCGGGGACCGACGGCGAGCACTACGCCCTGGCCCTGCAGCTCGCCGACGACTGAACGCCTCCCGGCGGAAACGTTCCTGGGGTGAACGGCGGCGGCCGGACGGGTGAGCGTCCGCGGCACGGGCCCGGGAAGGGGCGGGGAGGGCCGTTACAAACGGGCCGTGAACACGCCTGCGCTCCGCTCCCTCCCCGCCGTCCTGACGGCGGCGGCCGTCTGTGCCGTTCCGGCCGCGGCCGCCCCCGCGGCTCCTGCCGCGGCTCCCGATCCGGTGGTCTTCGTACACGGCTGGAACAGCGACGGTACGGCCTGGAACACCATGGCCGCCCGGTTCGGGGCGGACGGCTGGCCGGCCGGCCGCCTGTACCGGTGGACCTACCCGACGTCGCAGTCCAACGCCACCACCGCCGTGCAGCTCGCCACAGAGATCGACCGCGTCCTCGCCGCGAGCGGGGCCTCCAGGGTGGACCTGGTCACCCACTCCATGGGCTCGCTGTCGTCCCGCCACTACCTCAAGAACCTCGGCGGCGACGCGAAGGTGGACGCCTGGGTGTCCCTCGCCGGCCCCAACCACGGCACGGAGACCGCCCGTTGGTGCGGCGGCACCTCCTGCGTCGAGATGCGTCCGGGTTCCGCGTTCCTCGACGCGCTGAACGCGGGCGACGAGACGCCGGGGCCCGTCCGCTACGCCACCTGGTGGTCCTCCTGCGACACGATCAACCGACCCGGCTCCACCGTCGCCGTCACCGGCGCGGTGAACACGCGGACCCCGTGCCTGCAGCACACGGCCTTCACCGACGACGCCGGGGTCTACCGGCAGGTGCGGGACCACATCGGAGGCACCGCGCCGCGGCCGGGCTCCTGAACGGCGACGGCCCGCCGCTCATCCCGTCCCGGTGCGGGCCCGCTTGCGGTATCCGTCCAGGACGTCCTGGCGGAGCAGGAAGCCGAAGCCCGCGGCTTCCAGCCGCAGCCCCAACCGGGCGGTGTCGATGCCGAGACCGGCCGCCGTGTCCGACAGGTGCCAGTCGTGGGCGGCGAGCCTGTCGAGCAGGTGGCCGCGGCGGACCTGGCCTTCCGACAGCCGGAACGTCTTGAGGTAGGCGATCCGGCCGCTGTCGTCGGTGATGGCCTCACCGATGTGGTTCTCCTCCTTGGGACGGAACGGCGGCCGGAAGCGCGCGAGCGTGAAGCGTCCCATCCGGTAGACGGTCTGCCAGGTGTACGCGTGGCCCAGCAGTCCGGCGGCCATGGTCGTGTCGTGGAACCGGGCCCAGGCCCGTTCCTGCTCGTCGGCCGCCCCGCGCAGGTCGTCCAGGGAGCCGATGCGCGTGTCGTCGATGCGGGCGCGGAAGTCCGCGACCGGGAGCACCAGCGTGGCGTAGTGGTGGATCAGCTCGCCGTACAGGTCCTGCAGGAGCGTCGCGTGCAGTGCGCGGTAGTCGTCGGGATGCGGGACCGCGAACGCGGCAGCCAGTGCGTCGGCGACGTACACCATCACACCGCACTGGCTGGGGTGGATCTCGAAGAGGCGCAGCGCGTCGGCGAGTCCCCGCACCTCGGCACCCGCGTAGGCCTCCTCGGCCCGCGGGGACAGGCCCTGGCCGACCGCACGCCGCGACCACTCCTCCCAGGCGATCGTGGGACCGCCGGAGTGCAGTGCCAGGTAGCCCTCCAGCGACAGGTGCATGGGGAGGAACCGCAGCCGGTCCTTGGCCTGGCGGCGGGTCGTGCGGCGGTGGAAGCGCAGGCCCATCGTGGCGGCGGGGGCCTGGTCGCGGTCGGCGGAGAGCTGTGTGCCGTAGGCGGCCGCCGGCGTGCCGTCACCGGTCCACGTGGCGACGAACCCGTGCGGAACGTACGACAGGTAGGCGTGGCGCGGGCCGACCTCGACCAGGCCGGCCGCGTCGCCGTAGAGCTCCGCGTGCAGCCGGAGGTCGTCGATGGGCTCGTCGCGGACGAGCGGCACCAGGCGGACGGCACCCCAGACCTGGGCGGGGCGGGCGGTGAGGCCGGTCAGGTCCGGCGTGGTGGTCATCGTGCCCGTTCCCGGTCGTGTCCGGCCGTCATGAGGGCCGCACGGGTGTCCATGTACGCGGTGAGTTCGGCCAGGCCGGTGCGGCCTTCCGCGAACTGGGCGAGTTCCACCAGGGCCGGAAGGTCCTCGGCGTCCCGGATGCCCGCGGTGGGCACGGTGGGGGAGAGCTGGCGCACGTCGAAACCCCCCGCGTCGTAGACGGGGTTGAGGTGCACGACGCCGGTGCGGCGCCCGGGGTCGAGCCGGGTGCGCCAGACGCGCAGCACTTCGCCCGCCAGGCCGGGAGGCGCGTTGTCCCATCCGTCGGAGACGATCACCAGCCTGGCCGGGGCGGTCTCCAGCGCGTCGAGGATCCGCCGGCCCACCGGCGTCGGCCCGTACGGGTACGTCAGCAGGGCGTCGGTCCGCCCGGACGTCCACAGCGCGGTGTAGTCGCCGGCGAGGGCCGCGAGCAGGTGGTGGCAGGCCAGTGCCACGGCCAGCGGCCGCCGGCGCTTGTGGACCGACCCGAAGGAGGAGAAGCTGTCGTCCAGGACGGCGGTGACCTTCCCCCAGGTTCCCCGGTGGGCGCCCGCCACCCGGCCGGCGGCGGTCTCCAGGGCGCGGGTCAGCTCGGCGCGCCGGCGCAGGCGGTCCTCCAGCGGCAGCGACACCACGTAGGCCGCCAGGCGGGTCAGCGGCATCCCGGCCAGGTCGGTCCGCACCGCCGTGGCCCCGCGCGCCCGCGCGGACTCCTGCAGCCGCAGGGTCTCCAGACGGGTCAGCCGCGGGGCCATGCGCTCCAGGAACACGTCCCGGGGTATGCCGTGCCGGGCGGCGAACCCCTCGGCGGCCGTGTACGGCAGCTCGTACAGCGCCGCCTTCTCGTAGTGCGCCCGGCGCCACGTCTCCAGCAGGGGTGCCGCGTAGCGCGTGCGGGCGTGCGGCGCGAACAGGAACGTGCCGAGCTCTTCGGGGGCGTTGGCGGGCGTGAGGTGCGTGTGGCGCAGGACGCGCTTGAGGCCGCTGCGGTACTTCACGGCGTCGAACGCCAGGTCCTTGCGGGAGGCCAGCCAGTCGCGCACGATCGCCCGGGTGCGGCGGTTGTTCACCCCGGCCCGGCGCAGGGCGTCGAAGAGCCCGTACACGCGCTGCGGCGGCAGCGACGCGAGCCGCGACGCGATCAGACGGCCCTCGCGGCGGCGCTGGTCGGCACCGGCCTCCCCGGCGGTCTCCAGCAGCCGCCGGACGATGAGCACCGCGTTGTGGTCGTTGATGTCGAGGGCGAGGACCCCGGCGTACAGCTCGCGGTAGTTCCCCAGCATGTACGCGTGGAGGAAGTCGAGGGACATGCGCTGCTCGTCCGCGTCGTCGCGGAACTCCCGCTGGCCTGTGGAGGTGATCGCCGCGTTGACGAAGAGCAGTACGTCTTCCGCTGCGACGAGGTCCCCGTACGAATCCATTTCCGCTCTTCCCCCGAGGTGGACGCCGGCCGGGGAATGGGGGCACGAGCTGCGAATCATTGCTTCAGAGGCAGGTTCCGGAAGTCGCACCGGAGTCCCGCGGCCGGCGAACAGGACCGTAACAGAGCGGGCGGCGGGCGCTCCACCCGGTTCCCGGGGCGGCCTCGGCCGGGGCGTACGCGAGCGCGTGATCCCGCCTCCGCACGCCCGGCGCATACCACCGCCCGGGCCTGCGCAGCCCGCTTCCGTCCCGTCAGTACCGGCCGGACCGTTTAAGCGCGATTGTCACTCTTTTCCCGCTAACGAATGGCTGGCGTAGGTTAGTTGAAGTTCGCATGCTTATGCTTCACCCGCTATGACGGACAGCCAGACACCCCGCGCTTTACGCGCCTCAGCCGACGTGATCGTCCTCGGTGCAGGACCCGCCGGGCTGGTCCTCGGAAACCTCCTGCTCGCCGCCGGGATCGACTGCGTCGTCCTGGAACGGGCCTCCTCCTCCCGCGTCCGGACCCGCGCCCGCGCCGGGTTCCTCGCCCCGAACACCGTGCGGATCCTTGACGGCCACGGCCTCGCCGACGGCCTGCACCGGTACGGCCGCCCGCACGGCACCTGCGAGTTCCGCACCCCCGAGGGGCGGTTCCGCCTCGACTACGGCGCCCTCGGCCGGGGCGGACGGCACCACGTCTACCCGCAGCAGCACCTCGTCACGGACCTCCTGCGGCACTACCTCGCCCGCGGAGGGCGCATCCACTTCCGGACCGAGGCGCTCGCCGTCCACGACACCGGCGGCGCCCGCCCCTCCCTGACGGCGCACGACCCCGACGGCCGGACCGTCCGGTGGACGGCCCGCTACGTCGCGGGGTGCGACGGCCGCCACGGCGCGGCCCGCCGCTCCCTGCCGGAAGCCTCCGTCCACCACCACGACCACGGCGTCACCTGGCTCGGCCTCCTCGCCCAGGCCCCGCCGAGCCTCGACGCCGTCGGCTACGCGATCCACGACCGCGGCTTCGCCGGACACATGGCCCGCACCGCGGAGGTGACCCGCTACTACCTCCAGTGGCAGCGCGGCGTCGCCGCCGACGCCTGGCCCGAGCAGCGCATCTGGGACGAGCTCGACGTCCGGATGCGCGCCCCGGAGTACGGCCCGCTGAGCCGCGGCACCCTCCTGGAGCGCGGTCTCTTCGACCTGGCCTGCGACGTGGTCGAACCGCTGCGCCACGGCTCGCTGTTCCTGGCCGGCGACGCGGCCGGAATGCTTGCCCCGGCAGCCGCCAAGGGCGCCAACCTGGCCGTCCTGGAGGCCGAGATCCTCGCCGAGGCACTCGTCGACGCCCTCACCCGCGGTGACACCCGGGGGCTCGACGCCTACTCGGACCGGTGCCTGGCGTACATCTGGAGGGCGCAGGAGTTCACCGGCTGGATGACCCGGCTGCTGCACGGGCCCCCCGAGGGCGACCCGGACGCCGGATCGTTCTTCCAGGCCGCCCGGCGGCGATCCCGGATCGCCTCGCTGCGCACCTCGCGCATCCACCAGGACTGGTTCGCCGAGAACTACGTCGGCGTCTGACCCCACTGGACCCCGGCCCCACTGGACCCCGGCCCCGCCGAGCCCTGCCCCCGCCGGGCCCCGGCCCGCCTCCCCGTGCTTCCCCCTGCCCAGCTCCGCCCCGCCCTGACCCGTACCGGCCCGAGGACATTCCCACGATGACGACGACGCTCGCCGGCGAAACGATGCTGCCCGGCGAAACGATGCTCCCCGACGAAACGATGCTCCCGGACGACACGGCCCGCCTGCGCGCCGCCGCGGCGTTCGTCCGCGAGCACGACAGCACCACCCTGCTGCCGCTCCTCCTGCCCGGCCTCGACGGCCCGGACCTGCGGACGCTGGCCGAGCGCTGCCGCTTCGCCCACGCGGGGATGCTGCTCTTCCCGCCCGACGCGCAGACCCTGCGGGCCCAGCTCGACGCGTGCGGGCTGGCGGCGGACACCCCGTCCCACCCCAGCGTGGTCGTCCGCGACCGCCTGGCCCGGCGCCACCGGCGCGACCCGGCCGAACTCGACGTCCGGATCCTGCGCCCCCAGGTGCCGGGCACCGCCGGAGAACGCCGCGCGGTCGAGGTGTTCGCCCTGATCGTGCCCCCGCACTCCGCGCTGGAGCCCGTCGCCGCCTACGAACGGACCCGCCGGCACGAGGCGCACCTCGCTTTCGAGATCGAACGCCCGGACCCGCTGGTCCTGCGCGGCCTCTGCGCGACCCTCGCCCGCCACGGTGCGCGCCCCGACGGCGGCGGCCACAACCCGCACGAGAACGGGACGGTCCTGTACTTCACCACCCCCGCCGACTCGTCCTGCGGTTACCGGCGACTGGAGCTCTACGCCCACGGCGACCATCGCGGCGCCCTCGCCGACCACCTCGGCCACCAGGGCGAACGCCCGCCCGCCGAAACGCTCCTCCACCTGCTCACCGGCGCCTGGACCACACAGGCCCTCGCCTCCTTCGCCCGGCTGCGCCTGCCCGACGCCATGGACACGCGCACGGCGTGCCGTACCGAGGACCTCGCCCGGCTGACCGGCACCCACCCCCGCGGCCTCGACTCCCTGCTGCGGTACCTCGCGATGCTGGGCGCCGTCACCCACGACACGGGTCCGGGCCGGCAGGAAGGATTCCGCCTCACCGGGCTCGGAGCCCTGCTCCGCACGGACGAGCCCGCGTCGATGCGCTCCCTGGCCCTGATGTACGGGGGCCCGTTCTACCGCTCCTTCGGCGGCCTCGACCACGCCGTGCGGACCGGACTGCCCGCCTTCGACCACCTCTTCGGCGAGAACCACTTCGACCACTTCGCCCGCGACCCCGAACTCGCCGACCTCTTCGACCGGTCCATGGCCGCGAGCGCGCGCATGTTCCGGCCGATCCCCGCGCACCCGGCCGTCACGGCCGCGGCCCGGGCGTCCGCGTCCGCCACCGTCGTCGACGTCGCCGGCGGCAACGGAGAGCTCCTCGGCCAGATCCTCACCGCCCACCCGGGCCTGCGCGGCGTCCTGCTCGAACGCCCGCACGCCGTCGAGGCGGCCCGCCGCCTCCTCGACACCGCGGGCTGCGGCGCGCGCTGCGCCTACCGCGTGGGCGACTTCGCCGACGTACCGTCCGGCGGGGACGTCTACCTGCTCTCCCGCGTCCTGCACGACTGGGACGACGACCGCTGCCGGGAGATCCTGCGCCACTGCGCCCGCGCGATGCCCGCCCACGCCGACCTGCTCATCGTCGAGCGCCTCCTGCCCGCGGACGGTTCCCCCTCGCTGGCCACCGCCTGGGACCTGCACATGCTCTGCAACGTGGGCGGCCGGGAACGCACCGCCGCCCACTACGCCCGGCTGCTGGCGGACGCCGGCCTCGACCTCCAGGGCCACACCCGCCTGCCCCTGGACGCGTACGTCCTGCACGCCCGCAAGCAGGACCCCGCCCCGCCGCCGATCCGGGACGGCGCCTGATCCGGGAAGGCGCCTCCTAGCGCGCGCCGACGACCCTGCCCGCGTACGCCGCCAGCTGGGCCCGCAGCCGCTCGCGCGGTACGCCGTCACGGCCGGCCAGTCGCTCGACGAGGTCGGCCCGGGTGGCGGCGAGCAGGGCGTGTGCGGTGAAGCCGGGGTCGGCCAGGCCGGGGACCTGCTCCAGCACGGACCGGAGCAGGTCGTGCCACCCCTCGTAGTGCCCGGCCTGGTACGGGCCGCTGCTCCCGGTCTCCTCCAGGGCGAGCGCGAGGGGGCGGTTGTCGAGCTTGAAGCACAGGAGGGCGTCGAGCAGGGCGGGCACGCGCTCCCGCGGGGGAGTGCCGGGCCCGAGGGGCGCCGGGCCCCCGGCCACGGCCTCGCGGACCGGTTCCAGGCGCGCCTCGTAGAGCGCGCGCAGCAGTCCGGCCCGGTCGCCGAAGGCGCGGAAGAGGGTGCCCTTGCCGACGCCGGCCGCCGCCGCGATGTCGGCCATCGTGAGTTCCTCGGGGCTTTCGGAGCGGGCGAAGAGGGCGTCGGCGGCCTCCAGGACGGCCTGCCGGTTGCGGGCGGCGTCCTTGCGTGTCCGGCGTTCGGGCTCGGGCGGCGGGGTCACCGGATACCTCCGATTGAAAAGCGGACCCGGGGTCCGTATTGTTGAAGCGGACCGATGGTCCGTATTTCCTGACTGGAGGATACCCATGCCCCTGGCCGCACCGCACGCACCGGCCGCCCTGTACCGCCACGGCCTCAGGCTCCTGCTCGACAAGGACGTCGACGGCTGGGTCGGCCTGTGGGCCGAAGGAGGAGTGATGGAGTTCCCGTTCGCGCCCCCGGGCCTGCCCCGGCGGCTGGACGGCCGGGAGGCGATCGCCGACTACATGCGCCCCTACCCCGACCGGATCGACCTGCACGACTTCCCCGAGGCCGACCTGCGGATCCACGGCACCACCGATCCGCGGACCGTCGTGGCCGAGATGCGGGGCGTCGGACGGTGGGTGGAGGACGGCCGCCCCTTCGACATGACGTACATAGCCGTCGTCACCGTCGAGGAGGGCAGGTTCACCTCCTACCGCGACTACTGGAACCCCCTCGCCGTCCTCGAAGCGGGCGCCGACTTCGCCGGGAGCGCCCGATGACCACCACGGACGCCGCACCCGCGACCGGCACCACCCTCGTCATCGGCGCCACCGGGACCACCGGGA
Source organism: Streptomyces sp. NPDC004126 (assembly GCF_050275515.1). NCBI lineage: Bacteria > Bacillati > Actinomycetota > Actinomycetes > Kitasatosporales > Streptomycetaceae > Streptomyces > Streptomyces sp. NPDC004126. Next base: position 23,329 of record NZ_JBNNPF010000010.1, read on the forward strand.
GCCGCACCTGTGCACAGCTGACCGCCGCCGGCCACGCGGTCAGGGCGGCCGGCCGCAGGGCCACCCCGGTGCCGGGCGCCGAGGCGGTCGCCTTCGACTGGTACGACCCCGCCACCCACGCCGCCGCCCTCGCCGGGGCCGACCGGGTCTACGTGGTCCCGCCCGTGGGCGATCCCGACCCGGCCGCCGTCGTCCTGCCCTTCCTGCGCCGGGCCCGTGCGTCCGGCGTCCGGCGCGCGGTGCTGCTGAGCGCCTCCTCCGTCGCGGAGGGCGGCCCGGCGGTGGGCCGGGTGCACGCCGCGCTGCCGGGCATCTTCGACGAGTGGGCGGTGCTGCGGCCGTCCTGGTTCATGCAGAACTTCACCGGCGGCCACCTCCACGCGCGGAGCATCCGCGCCGAGGGCGTCATCCGCACCGCCGCCGGGACCGGCCGGGTCGGCTTCGTCGACGCCGAGGACATCGCGGCGGTGGCCGCCCGCGCCCTGACCGCCGTACGCGCCCCCGACACCGACCTCGTCCTCACCGGGCCCGAGGCCCTCGGCTACGACGACATCGCCGCGATCCTCACCCGGGTCACCGGCAAGCCCGTGGTCCACCGGTCGCTGTCCCACGCGGAGCTGCGCGGCCGGCTCGCCGCGCTGATGCCGGCGGAGTTCGCCACGATGCTCGCCGACATGGACCGCGCCGTCGCGGCCGGCGCCGAGGACCGCGTCACCGACTCCGTCCCACGCCTCACCGGCCGCCCGGCGACGGGCTTCCGCGCCGTCGTGGAGCGGGAGTCGGCGCGCGCCGCGGGGGCGGGCGGCTAGGAAGGGAGGGCGTCGGCCAGGCCCGCGCCGAGGAGCAGGAAGGCCCGGTCGGCGGCGGCCACGGCCTCGGGGTAGACCTCGTCGGCCGGGCGGCCCGCCTGGACCTGCGCGCTGTTGCGGTCGGCGAGGGTGCGCAGGACCGTGACGACCTGCACCGCTGCGAGCCGGGCGGTGAGCTCGTCGGCCCCGGCCTCCTCCAGGGCCTCGGCGAGGGCCGCGATGCTGTGCCCCGCGTACCGCAGCAGCCGCTCGCTCAGGCTCGCCGTCGTGCTCAGCAGCCGGGCGAAGGCCACGGCGTCGGGGTCGGAGGTGAGGCCGGTGTTCGGGTCCCGCCGGGCCAGGGCGTCGAGCTCGTGCGCGTGCAGGGCGGCCAGCGGGCCCGTACCGGCGGGGCGGGCGCGGACCACGCGGGCCGATTCGTCCTCGTGGTCCGCGAACACGTGCAGGACCAGGTCCTCCTTGGTCGGGAAGTAGGCGAACAGCGTGCGCTTGGAGACCTCGGCCGCCTCGGCGATCTCCGCGATCGAGACCTCGTCGAAGCCGCGGCTCAGGAACAGCCGCAGTGCCTCTTCGAAGATCGTCTGCCGGGTGCGCTGCTTCTTGCGTTCCCGGAGTCCCAGTTCCTCAGCCATGCGCCCACGATAACAAAGGGGTACCGAGGGGAAACTTGCACCTGGTATAGTTATCGACCAAGTGAAGGAATCTTCCGAGGAGGCTCCATGAACACGCAGGTCACCGGTGTCATCGTCGTAGGGGCCGGCGGCGCCGGGCTCACGCTCGCCACCGAACTCGCCCTCGCCGGCGTACCGGCCGTCGTGCTGGACCGGCTGCCCGGCCGCAACCTCCAGTCCCGGGCCGGGGCGATCCAGCCCAGGACCGCCGAGATGCTCGCCCTGCGCGGCCTGCTGGACGACACCCTCGGCCGGTCGATCGACTACCGGCTCGTCGGCGGCCACTTCGCGGGCCTGCCCGTCCCGCTGGACTACGCGGCGTGGGACACTCGCTATCCGCACCCCGTCCTGCTCCCGCAGGACCAGCTGGAGGCGGTGCTCGAAGACCGCCTCGCCGAGCTCGGCGGCCAGGTGCTGAGGGAGGCCCGGCTGACCGGCCTCCGGCAGGACGCCGACGGCGTCACGGTCACCGTGACCGCACCGGACGGCGACCGGACCCTGCGGGGCCGCTACCTCGTCGCGTGCGACGGCGCGCACAGCAGCGTGCGCAAGATCGTCGGAGCCGCGTTCCCCGGCGAGCCGGCCACCGTCCGCATGGCCACCGCCGACCTGGTGCTCACCGGCGACGTCGACGACAGCACCGCCGGGCACATCAGCTCACGGATCCGCACCTCGCCCCAGGGCCACTTCGCCATGATCACGCCCCTGGCGAACGGCCTGCACAAGATCATCTTCAGCGGCCCGCGGACGATGTCGGCCGAGCGCGACGCCCCCGTCACACCGGAGGAGGTCCGCGAGGTCCTGCACGCCACCCACGGCGGGAAGCTCGACGTCGCCGAGATCCGCTACGCCTCCCGCTTCAGCAACGCCAGCCGGCAGCTGGAGCACTACCGCCACGGTCGCGTCTTCTTCGCCGGGGACTCCGCCCACATCCACTCCCCGGCCGGAGGCCAGGGGCTCAACCTGGGCGTCCAGGACGCCTTCAACCTCGGCTGGAAGCTCGCCGCCGTCCTGCGCGGCGAGGTGGGCGACGAGCTGCTGGACACCTACCAGGCCGAGCGGCACCCCGTCGCCGCACGGGTGCTCGCCCTCACCCGGGCCCAGGGAGTGGTCATGGGGCCGCAGCAGGACGGCGGGCTGCCCGAGCTGCGCGACGTCCTCACCGACCTGCTCCGCCTGCCCGACGCCAACCGGTACATGGCCGGCGTGATGGCCGGGCTCGACCTCTGCCTCCCGTCCCCCGACGCCGCTCCCCATCCGCTGCTGGGCCTGCGGATGCCCGACGCCGACCTGGAGCTCGCCGACGGCGAGCGGGTCCGGTTCAGCGATCTGACGCGGACCGGACGGGGCGTCCTCCTCAACCTCAGCGATGCCCCGCTCACCGCAGCGGCCCCCTGGAGCGACAGGATCACGCAGGTGCGGGCCCGGGCGATATCCGGCTCGCCCGACGCCGGGGCCGTACTCGTCCGCCCGGACGGATACGTCTGCTGGGCCGGTGGCGCGGGTCTCGCCGAAACGCTCACCCGCTGGTTCGGCCCGGCCGGCCGCGCGGGCGACGGGACGGCCGGGTGAGCGTCCTACGGGCCGGCGTGTCCGCCGTCGGTGCCTTCGCAGGCCGCGCTCAGGACTCCTCGGCCGCGGTACCGCCGGGGGACGGGGCCGCCCGCCTCCGGCGGTACACCAGCACCCCGCACGCCGCGGCGACGAGGAGGGCGACGGCGCCGACCCCGAGGGCCGTCCGCTCGGCGAAGAGCCGTCCCAGCACTTCGAGGACGCCGAGCCCCGCGGTCGCGTAGATCAGCGCCCAGGCCGCTCCGCCCACGAACAGGGCGACGAGGTAGCGCGGCAGCGGCATGCGCATGCTGCCCGCGAGGAAGTTGGCGGCGGTCTGGAAGCCGACGGTCAGGAAGGAGGCGGCCACCACGGGCGCGCCCCACCGCTGGATCGCGCGTTCGGCGCGCCGGAACTTCGCCGAGGAGATCCGGTCGGCGAACCTGCTGCGTCGGGCACCGGCGCCGGCGAGCCACCCGACGGCGAACGTCCCCCCGGCACGCAGCAGGACGATGGCGTACAGGGCCCCGGCCGTGACCAGGATCTTATCCACGACGCCCCCAGCCGGGCGCGGGGCCGGCGCCAGGGCGCACCGCGCCGACAGGCGCACACAGCGCACGTACCCGGTCCCCGATTCCCACCTGCACCCTGCCTCTGCCCGTTCCGTTCCATGGGTCGCCACCTGCACGCTCGCGCGTCAGGCAAGGCAAGCCTAACCGGACGCTCGTGTGGGGCATAGGGGCGGTCGGACGGCAGGGGCGCCGCACTGTCCGGCGCGGCCTGAAACGTCATTTATGCTTCAAGGCGGCCGCGGGGCGGTGGCTCGTTGTGCGCGGCAACCACAAGGCGGTCGGTTCGACCGGCCGAGTGGACGGCCCGCGTCGTGTTCTCGGCCCGGGCACACAGCCCTGTGGCGCTGAATCATGAAGGTCGTGGGGGCATCGGGTGACCGCCTGCGTGCGTCTCAGGGGTATGGGGTGCCGGCCGCTCCTCCCACCCGCGAACAGAAGACCCCCAGGGAGAAGTGAGGTATGTCGGTGATCTGCGTCGGAGGCATGATCGGAATCGGCAAGACGAGTGTGGCCGAACTGATCGCCAAGGAGCTGGGCAGCGAGGTCTTCTACGAGAGCGTCGAGGACAACCCGATCCTGCCGCTCTTCTACACGGCGAGCCCGGAGGAGATCCAGGCGAAGCGCTACCCCTTCCTCCTCCAGCTCTACTTCCTGCAGACGCGGTTCGCCGCCATCAAGGCGGCCTACAAGGAGGGCGACAACGTCCTCGACCGGTCCATCTACGAGGACTGGTACTTCGCCAAGGTCAACCACGACCTCGGCCGGATCAGCACCCTCGAGATGCAGGTGTACGAGGGACTGCTCGACGAGATGATGCGCGAGATCGACGGCCTGCCCTACCGCAAGGCACCCGACCTCATGGTCTACCTCAAGGCGGACTTCGAGACGGTGCTCCACCGGATCGGGCTGCGGGGCCGCGACTTCGAGCAGGACGACAGCCTTGTCGAGTACTACCGGACGCTCTGGTCCGGCTACGACGACTGGGTGTACAAGCACTACTCCGCCAGCGAGGTGCTCGTCGTCGACATGAGCCGGACGGACGTGGTGAACAACCCCGAGGACGCGGCCCGCGTGGCCCGGACGGTCAGGGAAGCCGTGGCCGCGGCCCGGTCCCGGGGCTGAGGCAGGACCGGCCCGCGCCGGCCGTCGCGGAAGGGGACCCGCGCCCCTTCCGCGACGTGATCGTCAGCGGCAGTCGCGGGCCGGATCGTCATGCGTCATCGCGCACGCCATGCGCTGTCCGCGCACGGTCCCGTAGCGGGCGATGAGCGAGCCGCGGAAGCCGTCCCACTGGGCACGGGTGTCCGCGATGGCCGTCTGGACGGCGGCGTTGAAGTTGCCGGCGACCTGCCCCCTGGCGGTCGTGGGGGACGTGGCCCTCCCCGTGGCGGGGTCGATGGTCCCGTTGTCCTTGTTCAGGACGCCGTGCGTGATCCGCTTGCCGCAGCCCCACGGGTTGAGGCTGAAGCAGCCCGTCGCGAGGTCTCCGGGGATGTCGGAGGCCGAGGGCGCAGCGGCGGCCAGCCGGAGGAAGGGCGCAGGACCGGTACGGGCCAGGCCCGGCGGGTTGGTGACGCCGATGGCGGACCTGCTGTCCGCCTGGTCCGCCCAGTTGCTGTGCGAGTAGAAGTCCTCGGTGCCGTGCAGCGCCCGCCCGAAGCCCTCGATGGCGTTGCACTTGCCGCGGCCGGCGACGCCCAGCACGAAGGTGCAGTCCGAGGAGAGGTCGGTGTCCGAGACGCTGACGGCGCCGGCGGCGTTCACGAGCACGTCCGCCTTCTCCACCCCCCGGTCGAACTCGCCCTTGAGGTGCGCGATGCAGGACAGCAGTACCGAGGTGGCCTGCGCCCTGGTCCGCGGGTAGCCGGGCGTGTTCAGGTAGTCGGCGCCGTCGCAGTGCGCGGCCTCGGTGAGCACCTGGTCCGCGTCCGGCGCCCCGATGGCCCCCATCGTTCCGTCCGCCCCCGCCAACTGGCGGATCGAGGTGGGCTGGAAGCACGCACCGGCCGCGCCGGGGACGGCGCCGGGTGCGCAGGCGAGGGCCGCGCGGGTGATCCGTTCGTGCTCGGTTTTCTGCCCGAAGCCGTCGATGGTGCCGAAGTTCTGGATCGGCGGCACCTCGCGGACGGGCTTGACCGCCTTGGCCGCCGGGCCGCCCTTCCCCGTGTCCGGAGGCGGAGCGGCGCCGGCCGGTCCGGCGAGCCCCAGGAGCAGCGCGGTGGCCGCGATCCCTGCGGAGAGCGCCGAGAGCACTGGCCTGCCCCGACGGTGCGTCATCGTCATGATGGGTCCCCCTTGTCGAGACCCGTGCGCCCCTCTCGGGCGCACGGGTCGGTCAAGACATGACTACCACTGGGTGGTTAGGGGATCGGTCGAGGGTCAGACGGAGAACGGCGTCTGGGCGGCGAACTCCTGGCTGCGCTTGCCCGTCTGCAGCATGTTGGGCGTCTGGTAGAAGGGCATGCTCTCGACCACCTGGCGGTGGAGCGTCGAGTAGCTCCCCCGGAACGCCCCGTTCTTCCACGTCTTGAGCAGGACTTCGGTGAACAGGCCGTTGGGCCCCACTCCGTCGCTGGAGGTCTGGTTGTCCTGGCAGCCGGAGATCAGCAGGACATCGGCCCGGATGTCCTGCAGGTCCAGGGCGGGCACGGAACGCTGGATCTCGTCGTACAGCTCCTGGTCACGCTGGTAGTTGCGGAACTGGGCGTCCTGCGGGAGGGCGCGGATGCGGGCCCGCACCTCGGACGGCTCACTGGTGTCGAAGGCGCGCACCAGCTCCGCGTCGTCGAGGAAGTGCGAGACGTCGCGCGAGACGGTACCGCTGTGGCAGCTGTCGGAGAGCAGGAGGATGCGTACGTCCTCGGCGAAGGCGGCGAAGAGGGCGTACAGCTCGTCGTCGATGAACTGCCGGTCGTAGAGCACCCACGTCTCGTCGCGGCGGTCGGGTTCGTCGCCGTTCTTGTCGGGGACCTGGGATCCGTGGCCGGCGTAGGTGAGCAGCAGGAGGTCGCCGCCGCTGAGCCGGGCGGCGGCCGTCTTCAGGGCGGCGGTGACCTTCTCGCTGGTGGCGTCCTCGGTGAGCAGGGTCGCGAGGGTGTCGAACCCGTTGGCCTTGGCGAGGTCCCGCATGGTCAGGGCGTCGTTCTCGGGGTTCTTCAGCTCGCCCTTGGTCCCGTAACGGGTCTCGTCGATCTCGTTGATGCCGATGTGGATGGACAGTCCTTTGGGCATGGCCGTTCCTTGGTCGTCGAGTCCGAGGGGGCGAAACCCGAGCCCCGGTCGACGTTACGGAAAGTGACAGACCGTTACCACGGTGACGCGCAGGTGCCACACGAAGGGGCGATCCCGCCCGTGCGGCTGACGCGGGCACCGTCCCTCAGGGGCGGTGCCCGGACACCGACCGGCGCGCGACGGGGAAGTCGAAGTAGGTGTCGGGGAACAGCTCGGGCTTGTGCGTGAAGTGCCACCACTCCTCGGGCAGGTTGACGAAGCCCTCCGCCGTCAGCGCCGTCTTCAGGACCTGGCGGTGTGCGCGCTGCTCCCCCTGGACGCGGGGGTCGTCGGTGTGCGACAGCGTGTCGAAGCAGTCGAAGCCGGTGCCCATGTCCACGGAGTTGTCCGGGTACCGCTGCGCTTGCGGCGCGTAGCACGGTACGGATTCCTGCCCCGGTGCCGGAGGGGGTGCGGGGACCGCCGGCAGGGGGACGATCGTGAGGTCCATGGTGCTGCCCCGGCTGTGCCCGGACTTCTCGGCGATGTAGCCGTCCTCGAACAGGCGCGACTTGTCGACCCGCGGATAGAACTCGGCCTTCCGCCGCTCGTCGGACAGGTCCTTGGCCCACCGTACGAAGTGGTCGACGGCCCGCTGCGGCCGGTAGCAGTCGTACACCTTGAGCGAGTACCCCTGGTGCACGAGGCGCCTCTGGGCCCGGTGCAGGGCCTCGGCCGCCGGCCGGGTCAGGATGCAGACCGGCTGCCGGTAGCCGTCGATCCGCTCGCCGATGAAGTTGTGGGCCGACACGTAGCGCATCTCCTGGATGATCGTGGGATCGACGGAGCTCAGCGACACGAACTCCCTGGGGGCCTTGGGCTCCGGGGTCCGGGCGGCGGCACCGAGGGTCGAGGCCGCGGTGAACACGGTCGTCATACCCACCGTCACGGCGATGCGCGCCATCGTCGACGTGGTCATCGGGTTCTCCCTGCACCTGAGCGGGTTTCCGCTGCGGATGATCCGGTCCCCCGTGTACTGGCCCGCTCCCGGGCCAGGTATGCCCCGGCTCTCCGGTCTGTCCACCGGAGCGCCCCGGAATGGCGGATACCGTCCAGGGGCCGGAGCCGGCCCCCACCGGCCGGCCTGACCCCACTGTCCGCGTCAGAGCCGCCGGACTTCGGGCACCAATCATTCGTCATCGGCCGAAGTGATGGGGCACCCTGGAACCATGAATCACGACGAAGCACCCGCCCCCGCTCCGGCGGACTCCCCGGCTCCCGCCGCACGGCTGGCCGCCCTCGCCGGCGCCCTGGCCGACGAGACCCGGGCGGCCATCTGCATGACGCTGCTGGAGGGGCGGGCCTGGACCGCGGGCGAGCTGGCCCGGACCACCGGGGTCGCCCCCTCCACCGTCAGCGGGCACCTGAACCGGCTCCTCGACGCGGGGATCTGCGTGACGGAGCGGCAGGGGCGGCACAGCTACGTGCGCATCGCCGACGCCGCCACGGCCCGCCTGGTGGACGCGCTGGCCTCCTACGCCGTCCCGGGCCGGGACGCGGCGCACACCGTTCCGGTGGTCGCCGCGCCCGACCCGCTGGCCCGGGCCCGCACCTGCTACGACCACTTCGCGGGCCGGCTCGGCATGGCGGTCACGGACGCGATGGAACACCGTGGCCTGCTGCGCACCGACGCGGTCTTCGCGCTGACCGAGGCCGGCCTGGACTGGTGCCGCGAGGCGGGTGTCGACGTGGCGGGCGCGGGGCGCAGGCCGCTGGCGAGCTCCTGCCTGGACTGGACCGAACGCCGCCGCCACCTCGGCGGCCTGGCCGGGGCCAGGCTGTGCGCGCGGGCCCTGGGCGAGGGCTGGGTGGTCCGGCCCGAGGGCGGCGGCCGGGGCCTGCTGGTGACGCCGGCGGGGGAGGAGGCCTTCGGCGGACTCCTGGGCCTCGCCCCTGCTGCATGGAGCTAGACGCGACGCCGGGAAGGCGTCGTAAAAACACTTCGGCGTCCACCGAAGTGTTGGGTGTAAGGTCAGCAGACATGAAGACCCAGCCGCCTGTCCGCTCGCGCGTCCTCGCACCCCACCTCCTCACCCTCGGCGCCGTCTGCTTCACGGTGTTCGCCTGGGCGTCCGCCTTCGTCTCCATCCGCAGCGCCGGAGCCGCCTACTCGCCGGGGGCACTCGCCCTCGGCAGGCTCCTCGCCGCCTCGCTGGTGCTCGTGGCGCTCCTCCTCCTGCGCCGCGAGGGCCTGCCCCCGCGCGGTGCCCGGCGCGGCATCCTGCTGTCCGGCCTGGTCTGGTTCGCCGGCTACACGGTCGCGCTGAACTGGGGCGAGCGCCTCGTCGACGCGGGCACCGCGTCCCTCCTCGTGAACACCGGGCCGATCCTGATGGCGCTCCTCGCCGCGCGCCTGCTCGGCGAGGCGCTGCCGCCGCGGCTGGTGACCGGCATGGCGGTCTCCTTCACCGGGGCCGTGGTCGTCGGCCTGTCGATGTCGTCCGGCGGCGACGGCAAGACCTCGGTGCTCGGGGTGGTGCTGTGCCTGCTCGCGGCGGTGGCGTACGCGACGGGTGTCGTCGCGCAGAAGCCCGCCCTCTCGTACGGGACGCCGCTGCAGGTCACCGCGTACAGCTGCCTCACCGGAACCGTGGCCTGCCTGCCGTTCGCCGGACAGCTGGTGGCCGAGGTCCCGAGGGCCCCGCTCTCCGCGACCCTGAACATGGTCTACCTGGGCGTGGTCCCGACCGCCCTCGCCTTCACCACCTGGACGTTCGCCCTCGCGCGGATGCCGGCCGGGAAGCTCGGCGCGACGACCTACGCGGTGCCGGCCATCGTCGTCCTGCTGAGCTGGATCCTCCTCGGCGAGGTGCCGGCCTGGCTCAGCCTCCTCGGCGGCCTGCTCTGCCTGGCGGGAGTGGCCGTCTCCCGCTACCGCCCGCGCCCCTCGGCGGCACCGGCGGACGAGGACCCGCGGACCGACGGGCATGCCCGCTCCCGCGGCGGGTACGAACCCTCCGGTACGGAAGCGCCGCGCGAGCGGCAGAGCTGAGAAGGTGTCGGAAGTGATCCGGAAGCTGCAGGCGGTCGCACTGGACTGCGCCGATCCGGTACGGCTGGCGGAGTTCTACGCCGCCCTGCTCGGCGGCCGCGTCGTCACGGATCCCGACGACCCGGGCTGGGTCGAGGTGCACGGCTTCGAGGGGACCCCGCTGGCCTGCCAGCGCGTGGACGGCTACCGGCCGCCCCAGTGGCCCGGCCAGGAGCGTCCGCAGCAGCTCCACCTGGACTTCGACGTGGACGACCTCGAAGGCGAGGAGGAGCGGGCACTGGCCCTCGGGGCGACCGTGCTGGAGCGGACGGACCAGCTCCGTCCGGACGCCAACTGGCGCGTCTACGCGGACCCGGCCGGCCACCCCTTCTGCCTCTGCCTCCACTGAGGCCGGCGCCCCGGCACCCGGCGCCCCGGCACCCGGCGCCCCCCGCACCCTGCGTCGGGCCCGCTCAGGAGCCCGCCGTCAGCTGGAGCACCGCGATCCCCACCAGGACGGTGGCGCTGGCGGCGATCCGCCGGTGACCGAGGCGTTCGCGGAAGACGACCGCGCCGATCAGGGCCCCGAAGACGATGCTGGTCTCCCGGAGCGCGGCGATGGTGGAGAGGTCGCCCCGGGACTGCGCCCACACGACGAGCCCGTACGCCAGGAGCGAGAGCAGGCCGCCCGCCAGGCCCCGGCCCCACAGCGGGCGCAGCGCGGTGAACAGCGCGCGGCCCCGGCGGGCCCCGGCGATCAGCGGCAGGACCAGCCCCTGGCAGAGGAACAGCCAGGCGATGTAGCCGAAGACGCTGCCGGAGACCCGGACGCCGCTGCCGTCGACGAGGGTGTACGAGGCGATCATCACCCCGGTGCCGACCGCGGCGGCCAGCGCCGGCAGCTGCCCGCGGCCGGGGAGCCCGTCGGCGAGGGCCAGGCCGGCCAGTCCGCAGGCGATCACCGCGATGCCGAGGGCCTGCCCGGCGGCCAGGGAGTGGCCGAGGAGGACCGTGGACACCACGGCCACCACCACGGGCGAGGTGCCGCGCGCGGTGGGGTACATCTGGCCGAAGTCCCCGAGCTGATAGGCGCGCAGCAGCAGGAGCTGGTACGTGACCTGCAGCGCGGCGGAGGCGGCTATGTACGGCCAGGCGGCCGGCGCGGGCAGTGGCGCGAGGCAGACGAGGACCGCTCCGCAGCCGGCGGAGGCGAGGCTGATCAGGGTGAAGCCGGCGAGCTTGTCCCGTAGGCCGTGGGTCAGGCCGTTCCAGACGGCGTGCAGCACCGCCGAGGCGAGGACGACGGCGGGCACGGCGGCGGCGCCCGTCACGGACGGCAGGATTGCGGGCACGGGGCGCTCCCCACGACAGGTGGTGGAATGGAATTCCCTGCTAGCGTAAACCCATGGAATCCTCTTCCACACCCGCGGGCGGGCTCGCCGCCCACATCCGGGCCCACCTGTCCGAGCTGCGCGACACCGAGGCACGGGTGGCGCAGGTCGTCCTCGACAAGGGCGCCGACCTGGTGCGGCTCAGCGTCAGCGACGTCGCGGCGCTCGCCGGTACCGCCCCGTCCTCCGTCGTACGGGCCTGCCAGCGGCTGGGCTTCCGCGGGTACCAGGAGTTGAAGATCGCCGCCGCCCGGCAGGCACCCGCCCCGGAGCCCTCCCGGGACCGCGACCCCGCGGCCCGGGCCCTGGCCGACACCATCCGCGCAGGCCGGGAGGCCCTGGACGCAGTCGCGGCGACGGTGACCCCGGCGGACCTGAGGGCGGCGGCCGAACTGATCGACGCGGCTCCCCGGATCCTCGTCGTCGGCGCGGGACTGTCCGGCGCGGTCGCCCTGGACACCGCCTACCGGCTGCGCGCACTGGGCTGCGCGGTCGACGCGCCCGCCGACCCGCTCACCGCGCAACTGGCCGCCTCGCAGCTGACCTCCGCCGGAGTCTGCCTGGCCGTCAGCCACACGGGCGCCACGCGCAGCACGGTGGACGCCGCCCGGCGCGCACGGCAGGCCGGGGCACGGGTCCTCGTCCTCACCAGCTACGCCCGTTCGCCGCTCGGCGAGACCGCCGACCGCACGCTGGTCGCGGGCGGCCAGGACCTGGTGTTCGGCCTGGAAACCGTCGCCAGCCGCCTGGCCCACCTCACCGTGATCGACGCCCTCACCCTCACCCTGCTGGAGCTGCGCGGGGAACCGGCGCACGCCGCACTGCGCCTGGCGGCCGACGTCACGGTCGACCATTCGTACTGACGCCGGGCCCGCACACCCGGCACGGCCCGCCCACAGAGGGAACCGCATGCTCGAAGAACGCCTGTACGCTTCCCTGTCCGCCGTGGAGATCGCCGACCTGGTCAACCAGGGCCGGGTGACCGCCCGCGACGTCGTCGACACCGCCCTGGCGGTGACCGGCGAACGCGACGCCGCCCTGCGCGCCTTCACCGCCCTCTGGGCGGACGCCGCCCGCGCCTCGGCGGCCGAGGTCGACGCGGCGGTGGCCCGCGGGGCCCGCCTCCCGCTCGCCGGCGTACCGATCGGGGTCAAGGCGGGCGAGGGCCCGGACTCCTTCCAGAACCGGCGGCTGGCCGCCGCCGGGTGCATCCCGATCGGGGCGACCTCCGTCCCGCGCGCCGGCACCCGCTGGCAGACCTACGGCTCCACCGACCGCGGACCCACCCTCAACCCCCTCGGTCCCGCCTGGTCGCCGGGCGGCTCGTCAGCCGGTTCCGCCGCCGCGGTCGCCGCCGGTCTCGTACCGCTCGCCACCGGCTCCGACGGCGCCGGATCGGTCCGCATCCCCGCCGCCTGGTGCGGCGTCACCGGCCTCAAGCCGACCAACGGCCTCCTGCCCTCCCGGGACCGCGCCGGGCTGAACACCCCCGGCGTGCTGACCCGCACCCCGCAGGACGCCGCCGCCTACCTCCGCGCCGTCGCGGGCACCCCGGCCACACCCCCGCTTCCCCGCACACCGAGGGTGGCCTGGACCCCCACGCTGGGGTTCGCCGCGACCGACCCGGACGTAGCCGACACGGCCCGGCGCGCCCTCCACCGGCTCTCCCGCACCGGCCTGTCCGGCGTCGTCGACCACCCGGTCGCGCTCCACGACCCCGCCCCCGCGTGGACCGCCCTGCGCGCCGGCGCCGCCGGCCCGGACGCCGAACGCCTGGCCGCGGCGAACGCCGAGCACCTGCGAGCGGTCTTCGACGAGTTCGACCTCATCGCCACTCCCACCACCCCCCACCCCCCGCACGGCCACGACGGCCCCGGAACCCGCATGAGCGTGGCCCTCACCTGGGCGTTCAACATGTCCGGCCATCCGGCGATCACCCTGCCCGCCGGAAGCACGCCCGCGGGCGAACCGGTCGGACTCCAACTGGTCGCCCGGCACGGAGCCGACGCCCTGCTCCTCGACGTGGCGGTCGGGGCCTGCGGAACCACGGACGGCCGCGCCGCGCCGCGACCGGACGCCCCACCGGTTTCGGAATCCTGAGTTCCGGGGATGGTGTCCCACTGGCAGGTCCTGCAGTTCGGCGTCCAGAACCTCTGCGACCCCGAACTCGACGAGTGGCTGGTCATGGACACCTTCGAGCACCGCCCCGGCACCGTGACCCTTCCCGCCCGCTGCGAACCACCCCGCTGACGCCCCGCCCGCCCCGGAACGCACCCGCACCCCGAAGCCCGGCGCGTGCGTCTGCTGAGGGGGAGGAGACGCCCGCGACCGGGCCCGGCGGCCGGAAGGCCGCTCACCTGGCCGGCCGCTCTTCCAGCGTAGCCGCGGCGCCCGCCCCCGCACCCGCGCCCGGCCTCCCCGCGGGCCCGCACCCCGCCGTCGGCTGCTGAGCGGGCGGGGCTCTCGTCGACCGCGACCGCCGCGAGGATTTCCTCGCGGCGGTCCGGGCCCTGCACGAGCAGCACCGGCACCTGCGGGTGCAGGCGACCGGCCCGCTGCCGCCCTACGGCTTCGCCGAGGCGGGCTGACGGGCACCACGGGCCCGCGGAACCCGGCGCCGGTGCGACAGCGCCTGTGAGCCCGGGCTCGCGAGGCCGCTACGGGGCGACCCGGCAGGCGCTGACCGCGGTCCCGTTGGTGACACCGCCCTGGGTCAGGCCGGACACGCACCGGTCGTGGTCGCCGCCGAGGCCGGCGGAGCACGCCGCGCGGACGTACTCGGGGGCCTCGCCGCCGCGCAGTTCGCGCTCGACCTGGTTGATGCAGGCCCTGACGTCCGCGTGCGCGGCGGGGGCGGCGAAGGCCGCGCCCCCGATCGCGAGGGCCAGTCCCGTGAGGACACCTGCGATACGGGCCGGAATACGGGTTGACGTGCGCAAGGGGATACACCTGCTCTCGGCATGCGGTCATAGCCACCGGATTCGGGGCACCCGTTCGGCTCGACGGCCGCGTGTGCCCGCGCCGGTCCCCCTCACCACCGTACGACCGGGGACCGCGGACCACGAGCGGGCGCCGGGGACCGGTGCAAACCGGGGTGGAACCGTCGTATCCACTCCTTGCGTCATGATCACCAAGGTTCCCGGAAGAACGACGAGGTCCCCATGCCCATGCCTCCTGCCCGCCGCAGCGTGCTGGCCGCCCTCGGTGCCGGCGCCGGCACCGTGCTCACCGCGGGCCTGGCCCCCGCCGCTGCGGCCTCGCCCGGCCCCCGGGTCGCCCGGGCCCTGGCCGAGCTCGAACGGGCGCACGGCGCACGGCTCGGGGTGTACGCCCTGGACACGGGCACCGGACGCGCCGTCACCCACCGGGCGGACGAACTCTTCCCGATGTGCTCGGTGTTCAAGACCCTCGCCGCCGCGGCGGTGCTGCGCGACCTCGACCACGACGGCTCGGTCCTCGCCCGCCGCATCCACTACGCCCAGGCGGACATCGACCGGTCCGGCTACTCCGAGTGGACCAAGCGGCCGGCGCACCTCGCGAACGGCCTGACGATCGCCGAGCTGTGCGAGGTGAGCATCACCTACAGCGACAACACGGCGGCCAACCTCCTGCTGCGCGAACTCGGCGGCCCCGCGGCCGTCACCCGCTTCGCCCGCTCCCTCGGCGACCCGGCGACGCGCCTGGACCGGTGGGAGCCCGAGCTGAACAGCGCCGAACCGGACCGCGTCACCGACGTCACCACCCCGCGGGCCATCGCCCGTACGTACGCCCGGCTGGTCCTGGGCGACGCGCTCGGCCGGGCCGACCGCGGCCTGCTGACCGGATGGCTGTGCGCGAACACGACGAGCGGCGCGCGCTTCCGCAAGGGGCTGCCCGTCGAGTGGCGGCTCGGCGACAAGACGGGCGGCGGCTCCTACGGCACGAACAACGACGTCGGCATCGCGTGGCGGCCGCACGGGGCGCCGCTGGTCCTGGCGGTCCTGACGACCAAACCGGCGCAGGACGCGAAAGCGGACGACGAGCTGGTGTCCGGGGCGGCCAGGGCCCTGGCCGAGGAGTTCGCCGCCCCGGGGCGCTGACGGGGGAGGGGAGAGGGACGCCGCCGCCCCCCGGAACCGGATGCCCCGTCAGCCCCGCCCGCCGGCGTCCGCGCCGGCGTCCGCGTCCGGGGCGAGGGCCAGGAAGTCGTCGTGGGTGCGGACCCGGACCCCGGGCCGGTCCTCGGCCAGCGCGGCGATCATGGCTGCCGCCAGGCGGCCCGCCTGCACCGGCCGGTAGGGGCGGGCGGGCCCGGCCAGCAGGGGGGCCAGTACGGCCGCGGCCGTGCCGCCGAGCCCCTCGCTCGGGCGGTGAGCGGAACGGCGGCCGAGGATGAAGCAGGGCCGGAAGAACTCGGTCTGGCGGTAGCCCAGGGCCGTCACCTCCGCCTCCATGTCCCCCTTGACCCGGAGGTAGAAGGCCCGGCTGCCGGATCCGGCACCGACCGAGGAGACGACGGCGATCCGCTCGGCGCCCGCGTCCCGGGCCAGCCCGGCCACCCGCACGGTGTGGTGCTGGTCCACCTCGCGGAAGGCCTCCTGCGAGCCGGCCTGCCGGATGGTGGTGCCCAGCGCGCAGTACACGTCGCTCCCTCCCGGCCCGTGCGGCAGGTCGTCGGCCCCGAGCTTGGCGAACTCCACCACCCGGGCGTCCAGCCGCGGGTGTTCGAGGCCGAGCGGGCGGCGGGCCAGTACGGTGACGCGGTCGTAGCGCGGGTCGCGCAGCAGCCGCACCAGCAGTTGTCCGCCGACCAGTCCGGTGGCTCCGACCAGGAGCGCGCTGCGGGTCATGGAAGTCCTCTCCGCCGCCGGCGGCCGGCCCGCCGGAGTCCCCGCAGCATGTCACATCGAACGAAGGCCGGCGCCACCGGCCGTGGCCCATGCGGGCCCCGGCCATGGGGCCCATTCGCAGGGGTTCCGCGGGGGTTCCTCAGGGGTCCCTCAGGGGTTCCTTCAGGGCCAGGCACCCGCGAAGTCGATCCGCTCCGCCCACTCCGGGTGGTCTATCAGCGGGTTCCGGTTGCCTTGCATCTCGGCTATCGCCGCGTTGCGGTGCTGCTCGTAGAGGTCCGCCGGATGGTCCTTGTGCCAGTCCAGCAGCATCCGCAGGCCGTCCCGCTGGAGTTCGCGCGATTCGTCGCCGATCCTGCCCGGGTAGCGCAGCAGGAAGTAGAGCGTCGCCCTGGCGACCGGCCCCTTGCCCGCGGACGGCTCGAACCTGCCCGCCTCCCGTCGCCCGCAGCTGTGCCGGACGGCCTCGTCGAAATCGGGGAAGTCGAAGTACGGGATGTTCCCGCGGAAGCTGTTGCACGTCGACTCGCAGGCGAAGAGGTGGTGCAGGTCCCCTCGCATCGGCTCCTTCTTGGCGAACCACGACTGGGGCACGACGTGTTCGCAGTTAAAGGGCAAGGAGGCCTCCAGGAGGTCGAGTTCGGCCTCGACGGCGTCCGGTCCGGGCGCACCCTCCAGGAGCATGAACTCCTGCCAGCGTCCGATCCGCGCCGCCTCCACGGCCGCGTCGGCCGCCATCAGCTCCTCGGGGGCGAAGGCGTTGTCCGAGTAGATTCCGTGGAGCTTCTCGTCGGGGTGCAGGTCCACCCACGGGTAGAGCAGGCGCATCGGCTTGTACGCCGGGCGGCGTTCGTGCGTCGACTCCAGCCGCTGCGTCAGGGCGAGGCGCAGCGCGGTGGGGTCGCCGGTGCCGATCCCCGCGTAGTAGGCCTCGCGGGCCGCCAGGTCGGCGGCCTGGTCGTAGTAGGGGCGGGTCCGGGAGGCCGCCAGGTTGACCAGGGCGGCGGCCAGGTCCCGCTCGGCGGGCGACCGGCCGTCGACGTGCCCGGCCCCGGCGGGCGCCCCGACGGGGAACGAGGCGGTCGACGCGGGCGCGGGCGCGGGTGCCGCTGCCGTGACCGGTACCGCCGTCCCGTGCCGCAGGGCCTCGGAGTCGAGGCTGACGCTGATGGTGAGGGGGACGGTCCAGCGGACGGACCCGGCGGCGGCGTACTGCTCACCGCCCTGGGCCGTCGGCGGGACCTCGGGCGCGGAGCCGTTCGTCCGGCCGGCCAGGACGGCCGGCGGCGGGACTTCCACGGTGTGCGGGGTCGAGCCGGCCGCGATCAGTTCCGCGCGGAGCGCCGCGGCGGCGCCGGACAGGGGGAACTGCTGGATCACGGCGAGGATGCGGCTGACGCGTACGCCCTCGTTGGCCTTCCAGTCGACCCGGTGCTCTCCCATGGCCGGATGCCAGATGCTTCCGTCGACGGCCAGCACGTTGCCGTCGCGGTCCCTGCGGGGCACGCCCGAGTGGTGCAGGGCCACGACCTCCCACTGGTCGTTGAACACGGGGGCTCCCGAGGAGCCGTGAGCCGTGTCGGCCGCGTAGTGGAGGTAGTCGTCCAGCACGTCCACGATCTGGTTGTCGCGCAGGGCCAGCTGCTTCGGTTCGCCGTTGGGGTGCTGGATGATGTTGACGAGCTCCCCGATGACGGCCTTGCCCTGGGCCTCCTTGAGGGGGAGCCTCCCGAACGACACCAGCGGCTGACCGTCCCGGGAGCGTGCGGACACCGCGACCACGGTGAAGTCGAGGTCGCGGTGGGTGACGAAGAAGCGCTGCGGTTCGAGCTGGAACACGACCGGGACCAGCGGCCGCCCGCTCGCGCTCGTCTGGAAGTCGAACTCGACGACTCCGGCGGCCGCTTCCTCGGCGGAACCCAGCACGTGGTTGTTGGTCAGCAGCAGGGAGGGGGAGACCAGGAAGCCGGTTCCGTGCAGGGTCGACCCGGGGCTGCGGACGGTGATCCGGCCGACCGGGCGAGCGGCGAGGAATCCGCCTTCGAGGTAGTCGATCCCGATGAGGTCGTTGCGGCCCATGAACCGTTCGAGCGTCAGCAGGCCGGTGCTGACGAACTCGCGGTCCAGATCCAGGCTGGTACCGGTGGTGGCGGTCCCCGGGGTCCGCTCGATCGCCGTGGCCATGGCCCAGTCGACGCCCAGACGGCCGAGGCGGCTGTTCACGCGCTCCCGGGTGTCGGCATGGAGGATGCCGTGCCGCTCCAGCGCCTCCCTGTGGCCGTCACGCTCGGCGGCACGCGCCGTGTAGCGCCGGCCGGCCTTCTCCATCTGCTCGATGAACCCCGTGTCGGCCCGGGACAACTGCTCCACTGACATCTCGGCTCGCCTCCTCGGCCACAGCCCCTTCGGCGCTCGGACGCCCCCTTTCCTCCCCTCGTTCCAGTATGGGCACAGGGCCCGGGCGCCCGCCCGGCCGAACAGGGTTGCGCCGCCGGGTGGTTGTGGCGTCAATCGTTGAGGCTTCTCCCACTCCCCGGACGACGGCGGGTGCCGGGACGGCCGGCCCGGACCTGGCGTTGAACGTGTTCAAATGCTCTGGCAGGATGATCCGGCGGACGGACCTGCCCGCCCCGGCAGGTCTCCTGCGCACGCCCGTGCGCCCGTTCCGCCGCGCCCCGGAGGCCGCCGCATGATCTTCGCCCTGCTCTTCTTCGTCGTCCTGGCCCTGGTCGCCGTCGTCGTGCCCGCCGCCCTCGTCGGGGCCGTCCTGGTGGTGAGCCGCACGCTGCTGCCGTTGTGGGCCAGGAGCGTCCTGCTCCCGGTCCTCGCGGCCTCCTCGGCCCTGCTGTGGCCGTTCGCCGCCGGTACCGCCAACCCCTGGTGGCCCGCCGCTGCCCTGCTGTCCTTCCTCGTCACCTGCGCCACCGGCGCGGCGTTCCTCCTGTACGAGACCCGGGGCCGGCGGCACCTGCCCCCCCCCGCGTACCGACCCGGAGGAGACCCCAGGGCCACCGAGAACCCCGTGTAGTCCGCGGCGGCTCGGCAAGCCCGCCCCGGGGGCTCGATCGCGCGTCGAGGGCGGCTGCGGCCCGGTGTGTGATGATGTGCGTCCACTTCAGGGAGGCGATGGTGCTGAGCAGGGGCGCGCGGTGGGCCGCGGGCGCGCTGACCGCGGTCTGCATGCTGCTGCTCCTGGGCCCCGGCACACCGGACCGTGGCCTTCCCCTCGCCAGGCCGCTCCCGGCCGGCGCCGCCGAGGAGGTCGTACCGGACCGGGTCGGCACGTGGAACCTCTGCAATCCGTGCGGGAGCGGGCTCAACTTCGGCCGGGCCACGGAGATCGCCACGTACGCACCGCAGGTCATCGGCCTGCAGGAGGCGTGCGTACGTGACGTCGAGGAGATCCGCGAGTACCTGGAGGAGGTCTACGGGCTGGTCTACCGGGTCGAGTACGGGCCGGTCCTGCGGAACTGGAACCGCTGCGGTGGGCTGCCGTGGCGGCCGGGCGGCTTCGGCCAGGCGATCCTGTCGGCGGCGCCGATGACGGACCGGGTGAGCGTCGAATACCCCGACGGCGGTTCGGAGGACCGCGGTTACCTGGTCGTCACCACGCTGGTGGGCGGCCGGCCCGTCCGCGTCTTCAACACCCACCTCGCCCAGCGCCGGCAGGAAGAGGTACGAGCGGGCCAGGTGGCGGTGCTCGCCGAGCAGGTCGCCCGCCACGACCGGGCGATCGTCCTCGGCGACTTCAACGCCGTGCCGGACGCGCCCGAACTCGGCCCGATGTGGGCCCTGGCCACGGACACGGACCCCGGCTGCCGCCCCTCGGCCGCCGGGGCCGGCGCCTGCGCGGCCACCACCGACTGGAACAGCAAGTTCGACTACGTGTTCCTGCGCGGCATCACCCCGCGCACGCACCGCGTCCACCCCAGCCCGTACTCGGACCACCACCTGCTGCACACCGACCTGGACCCGGCCCGGGCCGGGCTCACGCGCGGACGGCGGTGAGGTGGTAGGTCGTGTCGACCCAGAAGCCGTCGGTGGTGGCGCCCTTGACCTCCAGGACGTACTGACCCGGGATCAGCGGTGCCGTACCCGCCCAGATCCCCCACGCGAGATGCGTGCGGAGCCCCACGGCGAAGGGCGGGGCGGTGAACTCGCGCAGGTCGAGGGGAGCGCCGTTGAGGAAGGCCTTGGCCTCGGCCACGTCGAGCCTCAGCGGCTTGCGGGAGTACAGCTTGGTGTGCTGGATGTTGAGCACGGGGAAGAACAGGGGCCGGTCGCAGGGCACTTCGCAGCGGCGGACCACGCGGCCGCCGTAGGTGCCGGCGAGGAACCAGAGGTCGTCGGGCTGTTGCCAGCCGGCGTGCTCACCGGTCGTGTCGGACACCGGGCTCCGGTCCTCGGGGGCGGACAGGGCCCACTGCCACCAGCGTCCGGCCAGGACACCGCCCTCCTGGTCACCGACCTGCCAGGCCCCACCGTTCGCTGCCATTCCGTCCACGGCCCTCACCCTCCACATCAGTCCGTCGAACCCTACGGCGTCACGCCGGGCGGACGACGGGGAGGGTGGGAGGATGAGCGCGATCGCCGTCACAGCATGGGATACGAGTCCAGGAAGAGGGTCCAGAACTCGCTCCTGAACGGCAACGGGTCCCAGCGCTCCATGCCCTCCCGGACGATCTCCTCCACCGCGGCCCAGTCGTGGGGGTTCGGGCGTTCGTCCGGTTCCGGCCGTTCCACCTCGAACTTGTAGACCAGGTAGCCGAGCGACGAGACGTCCCCGTGGAGCAGTTCGTACTCGATCTCCGAATCCGGGTCCGCGGCCCAGATCGTGCCGTCGCCGAGGTGCACGAAGACGACCGCCTGGAAGAGGTGGCCCAGCGGCTGCAGCCTCCCGACCGGGGTGTCGACCGGCAGGGCGCCCGGTTCCCTGGCGAAGGCCGTCTCCGGACTGGCCGGATCCCGCTCGGCCAGCTCGTCGAGGATGCGGAACAGCCCGCCGGAGTAGGGGATCCCGACCTCCGTCACGAAGCGCGCCCCGTCCCCCTCGGGCCAGATCCGCGCAGCGGCATCGGGACGGAACCTCAGCAGATCGCCGGGCGAAGCCGCCTCGACGACCAGCGGCCACTCAATCCCGACCAGCACGCGCCACCCGTTCCTCACATCCCTCCGAGACCGGTACCCGGTCCCTCACACCCGTCATTTCATCCCCGTTCGGCCCGAGCGGACGCGTCAGCGGGTCCGTCGTCCGCCCACGGGGCGGACACGGGGTCTCCGCCCGGCCAGTCGACGTCGGTCAGGGTGGCGAGCAGGCGGCCGTCCACGAGCGCCACCGCCACGTCCATGCCGCGGGCCGCCTTCTCCGCGAACGCGACGGGGGCCGTGTGGTCCAGGAGGAAGACGAAGTGCTGGACCATACGCGGGCGCCACTCATCGAGCTCGCCGTCGGCGTCCAGGCGAAGGTTGGAGTGCCAGGCGGCCTGGGCGAGAACCGATACGAACAGCCCGAGGAAGTCCGACTTCAGCAGGTCGTCCGCGTGCTCGATCAGAATCGCGAGGTCCTGGTCTCCGTGGCCGGGACCGTGCCAGTCGTGGAGGCAGTCCACGAGCGCGTCCCAGTTGTGGCCGAAGTAGCCGAGGAACGACAGGTCCCGGGCGAAGGTGCGGAAGACGGACGCCGCATCCTGCATTTCCCGGCCGTCGAGCCGCAGGACGAGACCGTTCCGCTGCACGAGCGCGGCCGCTTCCGACGCCAGCCATGGGTCGGCCGGGGAGGTGAACACGACCCATGGGGAGCGGCGTTCCGTCAGAGTGGGCGTGGTCGTCATGGGTGAGATCCTCGCACGGCATTTGCCCGGAGCCCGAGCGGTCAAAGGAGCATAGATCGTGCTCAACGAGCACCGTCTGCCCAGGTCAGGAGGCTGCCGACGACCATCCCCCCGCGCCGAAGCCCAGGTGGCCCACCGGCCGAGCTCCGGCCCGCCCGGCCAGCCCCGGGAACGGCTCGGCGAACGTCCGACGCGGGCAGTCCGCCGACCCGCAGATGAAGCGACGGACCGTCAGCCGGATCACAAAGCCCTGCTCAGCGAGCGGCAGGCCCTTCGGCTTGCGCTGGCAGCGGTCGCGGACTCGGCCTGAGGAGCGACCGCAGTCCGGTTTGGGGATCAGGCACACATCCCGTGAGGTTGATCGTCAGCTCGTGAGTCCGTCAGCAGGTGTGGGCGAACGCTGGTCAGTCAGCCCAGCCCTCGGTGTTCGAGCACGACTCGTAGGAGTAGCGCGTGTTGCGGTCCCATTCCTCCCCGGTGATGCGCTTGTATGCACGGTCCGGTGCGTAGAGCAGGCTCTCGGCCCAGATGAGCTTTGTGGCGTACGGCTCGAAGACCGCAGGGTCTTGAAGGACGCTCTCGAAGACAGCGCGGCCGGCCGCGACGACGGCAGCACGGGTGTAGAGGAAGGAGTCATCGGACAGGTCGTATCCGTATTCCTTACGGTCGAGCTGGTAAAGCGCCCACGACAGTTGTTCCGCGAAGCCTGTGACCAGCGGCAACGGTCCCTGGGCAAGACGCTCGGTCAGCGCGGGTGCGAGCAGCTCGGCCTCAGGGTCGGGTTCCGTGGGCCTGCAGTCTTCGATGAGCTGCCAGAAAGCATCTTCGTTCATACGGGCGAGCATGACGCAGGGGTCTGACACTCCCCGGTGATCCGACGGACGCCCGGTGGTGCCGGGCCGACGACGCGCCTGCCAGAGCGACGGCTACCGCTTCCGGAATCCGACGCGACGCCGGTGCCCCACGGCTCCGCGGCGCCGGCCCGTGCGAAGGGTGGTGCGGGTGCCCGGTAGCGTCGCCGGGGCATCCGTACCGAAGGAGAGGGCGTCTACACGTGGACCTGGGGATCATCGGGCAGGCAGTCGGGCTGTTCGCCGTCACGAACATCGACGACATCCTGATCCTGGCGCTGTTCTTCGCCCAGGGAGCCGGGCACCCGGGCGCCACCCGACGGATCGTGCTCGGCCAGTACCTGGGCTTCGCCGCTATCCTCGCCGTGGCCGTGGCCGCCGCGTTCGGCGCCACCTTCCTGCCCGAGTCGGTCATCCCCTACCTCGGCCTGCTGCCCCTCGCGCTCGGCCTCAAGGCCGCCCGGCAGGCATGGAAGGACCACCGGGGCGGCAACACGGACGAGGAGGAAGCACAGCCGAAGGAAGGCGGACCCGGCCCGCTTGAGGTGGCCGCGGTCACCTTCGCCAACGGCGGCGACAACATCGGCGTCTACGTACCCGTCTTCGCCACCGCCGGCACCGGCGGGATGGCCGTCTACGCCGCGGTGTTCCTCGTCCTGGTGGCGGTGTGGTGTTTCACCGGACGGTACTTCGCCACCCGCCCCGTCATCGCCAAGGCCCTCGCCCGCTGGGGCCACGTCCTGCTGCCTCTGGTCCTCGTCACCATCGGCCTGCTCATCCTCATCGAGGGCGGCGCCTTCGGCCTGTGAGGCCGTCAAGGCCGCGCAAAGCCGAACGAGACCGCCGGCCCGGCCCCCGCCCGTACGCCGCCCGGGAGGGGTTGCGAGGATGCGCGGATGGATGTCGACACGTTCCGGGCGCTGCTGACCGACGAGGGCCAGGCGGTACTGGCAGCCGTTAGCGACCCCGATCCGGCGGCCTGGCCGGCCACACTGACCGCGCTGCGCTGGGACCACCCCGCGGAGCTGGTGGCGGCGGCGGTCGAGCAAGTGCGGCTGCGGCGGGAGGCGGAGGCCAAGTTCGGGGCGGACGCCCAGCGGATGTACTTCACCCACGACGGCTTGGACCACGCCTCCCACCGGGAGGTGGCGGAGTACAAGCTGGGCCGGGTGCTGGACGAGATGGGCGTGGTGTTCCTGGACGTGTGCCACCTGGGCGTGGGGGCCGACGCCCTCGTGCTGGCGTGGTCGCACGCCGTCACCGCCGTCGACGGCGATCCGTTGAACATCGCCGTCACCACGGCCAACGCCGCCGCCTTGGACGGGCAGTCCACGATGTGGATCCAGCAGGAGGACCTCACGGCCTACCAGCCCCAGGGCGAGGCCGTCTTCGTCGACGCCGTGCGGCCGGGCGCGCAGGAGGGCGGTACGGACCCGCGGGCCTCGGCTCCGTCGCGGGCATGGGCGCTGGACACCGTCCGCGGGCTCGGAGCGGGGGCGGTCCGGCTGGGTCCGGACGTCCTGTACGGGAGCGTGCCGGAGGACTGCGGGGCCGACGAGGCCGAGTGGATCTCCCGGGAGGGGGAGGTGCAGGAGGTCGTCCTGTGGTGGTTCGGGGAGGCGAACCCGGCCGCGCGCGTCCGGCGCCGGGCCACCCTGCTCCCCGGCGGGGCGACGCTGACGGGCCGGGGGCTGCCGGACCCGGCCGTTCGGCCGCCCGGCCGCTACCTGTACGAGGTGGACGCGGCGGTCGTCGGGGCGGGCCTGGTGGCCGAGGTCGCCGAGGACGTCGGCGGTGGCGTGCTGGACGCGGCCCTCCCCGCCTGCGTCACCTCGGACGAGGCGCACACCACCCCGTTCGCGACGGCCTACGAGATCACCGAGGTCCTGCCGTACGCCCCCGCCGCCTCCGGGGCGCTGCTCCGCGGGCGCGGGGCGGGATGCCCGACCGTACGCCAGTACGGCTGCGCCGCCGAGGCCGCGGAGCTCGGGCAGCACGTCGCCCCCGGGGGCCGCGGCGAGGCGACGGTGTTCCTGACCCGGGTGGCGGGGGAGCCGACCCTGCTGCTCGTCCGCCCCGCGGGCTGACCGCGGGAGGCCGTCCGGGCGCCGACGGGGTCATCCCGACCCGGCGTCCATCAGCGGGGGCGGCCCGTCGCGGCCGCGCTCTGCAGACGCGTATGACCGGCATGCGGGTTTTCATGCGCCCGGCTGGCGCCGAAGCCGTGGGACGAGGGGCGCGGACGAACACCGCGCCGGCCGGCCGGCGGTTGCGCCCGGCGCCGCGGCCGGATCAGCGGTCGCGTGCTGTCAGCTGGCCCTGTGCGTAGGGGTCGGCCTCGGTGGTGTACGGCCCGCCGTGGCCGGCGAGGAGGTCGGTGATGCGATGCCACTCCGCCAGCGCCGCCCGAGCGGGTGCGCCGGCGTCGGCCGCGTCGCCGACGGAGTCCAGGACCCGGGCGAGCGCGGACACCGCCTGATGGTGGGTCATGCCCTCGGCTTCGGCCCGTACGCGGTCGCGGGCCTCGATCTCGCCCGGCGACGGCTCGTGCGGCTGGAGTTCCGCCTCGACGACGGTCTCGGTTGCGTCGGACATGCCACCACCTTTCGCTTCCCGTGGACGCCCCTACCCCGCGAACGGGCCGGCAATCGCCCCGTCCCGGCGCCGCGGGACCGCTCACGCCCGAGCGGCCCCCTTGCGCCGCCGTGGCGGGTGGACCGTCAGGTGTGGAGACGGCTGTTGGTGCCGTCGTGGCTGTCGGCGGCCTCGTCGTCGAACCAGTAGTCGCCGGCCGCGAGGTAGCGGAAGGAGTGGGCGCTGTGGGCGGGCAGGGCGACGGTGGCCGCGCGGGTGCCGTCGCCGCGCGGGGTGAGGGGGTGGGCGGCCGGGTTCCAGTGGTTGAAGTCGCCGACCACGCTGACCGGCCCGTCCGGCACGTCGGCGGGCAGGATGAAGGTGACCTTGGTACGGCCCTTGAGCTGCTTGCGTTCGAGCATCGAGACCTCCGCAGGAGAAGAAGCGCGAGAAGACAGGGACGCCGCATCCTCGTACCGCGGCCCCGTTCCGGGCCGCAGGCGCCTTCGGGGCCTGCGGAGCTCACCCGCCCGGGGACGGATCCGAGGGCCAGGTGGCGGCGCGCGGGCACCCACCCGCGAGCGCCGTCGGCCGGGCCGCGGGCGTGCTGGACGTGCCGGCGGAGAACTCCCTCCCCGGCGCCCCCGATTGGCGCGCCGCCCTGCCCGGCGCCCGTCAGCCGGCCGCCTGCCCGGCGCCACCGGCATCGTCTCGCCGGACCACGACGAGTACGGGAGCCCGATGCCGACGGCGGTCACCCCGGCATGGTCCGACGAGTGCAGGGTCAGGACGGCCCTCCGGGGCCGGGGGTGGACCGCCCGGTGGTCAGCGGCGCCTGGTGCACAGGGCCGCGTCCACCGCGCCCTGGAGGTGGCGCAGGCTGTCGCCCTCGGCCGCCCAGGTCGTGGTGTACACGGTCACGGTCCCGCGGCCCGCCGTGGCGCGGCCCCCGCCCACCGAGTTGCCGGGCAGGTCCCCGCCGTGGCCCCAGTAGACGCCGCCGCAGCTGAGCGGGGTCGAGGCGATGCCGTAGCCGTAGCGGCTGCCCGCCGGGTAGACGTCGCGGCCGCCCACGTCGGTGGTGTCCTGGGTCATCTGGCGCAGCGCCCAGGAGGGCAGCAGACGGCCGCCGAACAGCCCGTCCCAGAAGGCGTTGAGGTCCTTGGGCGTGGAGACGAGCCCGCCCGAGGCGCCGAACTCGTAACCGGGCAGCTCGGTCACGTCCACCCGGCCGGCCTCCGGGGCGGCGGGGTGGATGCCGTAGTTGCGGGCGTGCGGTCCGCGCAGCGCCATCTCGCCGGGCGCGGGCCAGTAGGTGTCGTCCAGGTGCAGCGGGCGCAGGATCGTGCGTTCGACGTACGTCCGGAAGCCGACCCCCGACGCCTTGTCGATCACCATGCCGAGTGCCAGGTAGTTGGTGTTGGAGTAACCCCAGTCGGTGCCGGGCTCGAAGACCGGCTTCTCCTTGAGCGCGAGGCCCAGGTAGTCCTCGGACGTGCCGGGCGGCCGGGTCCAGTCGACCAGTGCGGTGTACTCCGGCAGCCCGCTGGTCTGCTTGAGCAACTGCCGGACGGTGATGGGCCGTTCGGCGAGCTGGGGCACGTACCGGCCGGCGCGGTCGTCGAGCCGGACCCGGCCGTCCGCCACCAGGCGCATCACGGCCGTCGCGGTGAACGCCTTGGTGTCGCTGGCCAGCCGGATCCGCCCCCGCTCGTCGACCATGGGCCGGCCCGACTCCCGGTCCGCGACACCGGCGGTGCGCGTCGTCCTGCCGTCGTACGCCAGCGCGCCCGGGACCCCGTCGCTGTTGACGAGCAGGTCCAGCTGTGCCTGCACCGGGTCGGCCGGCCGGGCCGCCGCCTCGGGGACGGTCACCCCGACGACCGCTGCGGCGAGCAGGACTGCGGTGGCGATCGGCTTGCGGTACATGGGCTTCCCCCCGGGTCGTGGGCCCTCGCGGGCCGGTCAGTCGCTTGACGACCACTCTGCCGGTGCGCCGACGCAAGATCATTGGCCTTGGCCCCCGAACGGCAGGGCAGCCACCCCCCTTGACGTGCCACGGATCGTCAGGTAGAGCACCGCCCCGGCGGTTTGGTGGGGCGGGTTCGTTAGGCTCACCGGAATGGAAGCCCGCACCCCGCCCGTCCTGCTCCTGTCCGCACCCCGCACCTCGACCGCCGAGCTCATCGCGCGGGCGGCGGCGTGGCGCGGTTACGACGTGGCCGACCGGGCGGCTCTCGCCGTGGGGCGCCGGGTGCACTGGTACGGCGGCCCGCTGGCGGCCGCGCGCTTCGCGGGCTCCCTGGGCATCGGGCTGCTCGAACCGGCCGACGACTGGCTGACGCGCCTGCCGCACGCCCTCCTCGGGCGCTCCGTACGGCTCACCACCCTCACCGAGGCACGGGCGCTGCGGGAGCGGGTCTTCGTCAAGCCCCCCTCTGCCAAGATCGACCTGCTGCCCGCCGCCGTGCACGAGGACGGGACGACCCTGCCGGGCGGGCTCGCAGGCTCCACGCCGGTCCTGGTGAGCGGGGTGGTGGAGTTCACCGCCGAGTACCGGTTGTTCGTCCTCGACGGGGAAGCCGTCACCGGAAGCCGCTACGCCGTCCACGGGCACCTCGACCCCGCGCCGCTGGACGCCGGCAGCCGCGCCTTCGCCCGTACCGTCCTCGATGCCGCGGCCGCGGGTCTGCCCAGCGCGGTGTGCCTGGACATCGGCCGGCTGGCCGACGGCGGCTGGGCGGTCGTCGAGGCCAACATGGCCTGGTTCGCGCACTGTTACGCCGCCGAACCGGACCGCGTCCTCGACGTGGTGCTCCGGGCCGCCGGCCCGGTCGGCGAGGTCGCCGCGCGGGACCGGCCGTACCTGAGCGGGTCCTCCGTCGCCGATCGGGCGGTCCCGGAACGGGAGGACGGCCCGTCCGACGCGGCGCGGACGGGCCCCCGACGGTGATCGGGGGACCGCCCGGTCCCTACTCCTGCCCGCCGGTCACGCCCGGCGCAGTGCGGAGCGGCCCGCGTACCGCGCGGCGTCGCCCAGCTCCTCCTCGATGCGGATCAGCTGGTTGTACTTCGCCGTGCGGTCGGAGCGCGAGAGCGAACCGGTCTTGATCTGACCGCAACCGGTGGCCACCGCCAGATCCGCGATCGTGGTGTCCTCCGTCTCGCCCGAGCGGTGCGACATGACGGCCGTCCAGCCCGCCGCGTGGGCCGTGGCCACCGTGGCCAGTGCCTCGGTCAGGGTGCCGATCTGGTTGACCTTGATCAGGACCGAGTTGCCGGCCCCGGTACGGATGCCCTCGCGCAGCAGCGTCTCGTCGGTGCAGAACAGGTCGTCGCCGGTGAGCTGGCAGCGGTCGCCGACGCGGGCGGTCAGCTCGCGCCAGCCGTCCCAGTCGTTCTCCGCCATCGGGTCCTCGATGGAGACGAGCGGGTAGGTGTCGATCAGCTTGGCCAGGTAGTCGGCGTTCTCGGAGGGGGTGCGGCGCACCCCTTCGCCCTGGTAGTCGTACACGCCGTCGCGGAAGAACTCCGACGACGCCGGGTCCATGATCAGGGCGATGTCCGCGCCGGGGCGGTAGCCGCTGCGCTCGACGGCGTTCACCACGAAGTCGAGCGCCTCCTCGGCGGTGCGCAGCGAGGGCGCGAAACCGCCCTCGTCGCCGACGCCCGTGGAGTGTCCGGCGGCCAGCAGGTCGCGGCGCAGGGTGTGGAAGACCTCGCTGCCCATGCGGACGGCTTCGGCGAAGGTCTCCGCGCCCACCGGCGCGATCATGAACTCCTGGAAGTCCAGCGGGTTGTCGGCGTGCGCACCGCCGTTGACGATGTTCATCATCGGCAGCGGCAGGAGGTTGGCGTCAGCGCCGCCGAGGTAGCGGTAGAGGGGGCTGCGGTGGGCCGCCGCGGCCGCCTTGGCGGCGGCGAGGGAGACGCCGAGGATCGCGTTGGCGCCGAGCCGGGACTTGGTGGGCGTGCCGTCGAGCTCGACCAGTGCGGCGTCGAGGCCGGCCTGGTCGGCGGCGTCCCGGCCGCGCACGGAGGCCGCGATCTCCCCGTTGACGTGTGCCACCGCGCGGTCGACGCCCTTGCCGTGCCAGCGCGCGGCGTCCCCGTCACGCAGTTCCACGGCCTCGCGGGCGCCGGTGGAGGCGCCGGAGGGGACGGCGGCGCGGCCCAGGGAGCCGTCCGCCAGGACGACGTCGACCTCGACGGTGGGGTTGCCCCGGCTGTCGATGATGCGGCGGGCCGTGACGGTTTCGACGGTGGCGTCGACGGTTCCGGGTGCCTGTGCGGACATGGTGTTTCCTCCCCGTGGTCAGATGCCGTGGCCCCGGCTGCGACAGCGCTGGCGCTGGGCCCGACGGGAAGAGACTCTACAGCAAAGCTGTTTAGTTCTGCTGTGCAGTTTGGCTGTACAGCATGGCTGTACAGGTCGGGTGCACACTTCGTCGGCCACCGGGGTAAAGTGCCCTATGCACACCTCGGAAGCCGCCGCCATCGCCGCCGAACTGCGCACCGCGATGGGCAAACTCACGCGGCGCGTCAAGAACGAGGACCGCATCCCGCTGGGCCAGGCCGCCGTACTGGGCGCCCTCGACCGCAACGGCCCGATGACCACCAGCGACCTCGCCGCCGATCAGCGCGTACGCCCGCAGTCGATGGCCCGGGCGGTCGGGCTGCTCATGGAGCAGGACCTGATCACGCGCCGCCCGCACCCCACGGACGGCCGCAAGTCGCTGGTCGAGCTGTCGGACACCGGCCGCACCGCGCTCGAAGCCGAGCGCGGGCGCAGGGCCGGCTGGCTCGCGCAGGCCATCGAGGCCGAACTCACGGACGAGGAACGCGCCCTGCTCGCGCGGAGCGCCGCCCTGCTGGAACGGCTCGCCGGCCGCTAGGGGGCGTCCCCGCGCCGCTACAGGCGCACAGAGCGGTATCCCGGGCGGACGGGAAAACACCTTGGTCGCCCGCCGCGCAGCTGCGACGATGCCCCTGTTTCGTTTCGCGGAGGGCATTTGTTCGTTTTCGTGTGTGCCGGGTGCGGCGCCGGCCTGACCGTCCCCCTGTCCCAGGTCGAGTTGCCGGTCCACGCCCATCAGAAGTACGGGAACGGGATCCGGCTGCCGGTGCTCATGGAGCCGGGCACGTTCGCCGTGGAGCCCGAGCGCTGGGGCCCGCCTTGGCGGAGGTGGGAGGAGGCCGACGCGGACGAGGCGGCGGCCCGCGGCATCCACGTTCCCGTCCACGCCGTGTCCGACGGCGCACCGGGCGCCGTCGCCATCGCTCCCGGAGACGCCCGCGGCACGGTGCTCGTCCCCGAGAAGGGCGGCGGCCACTGCTGCGGACTCGACTGGGGTGACGGCCCCAACATGGCCTGCGAGGCGTGCGGCCTGCCGGTGGCGAGCCGGATCGACGACTGCTCGCTGTGGCAGGCGGTCTGGCTCGCGCCGGACGCCGTGCGCCGCCGCCCCGTCGCCACCGCGGGCGACTCCGAGGCGGCGGTGTCCTCCTGGGAGGAACTGCTGGAGGAGGGGAGGGCCACGCCTCCGGTCGAGCCGATCACCAGGTGGGCCTCGCTGTGCGGGCTGGACCACTGGTGGTCATGGAGCCCTCGCTGGGAGGCGGCCGCCGGCCGGGCCCTGGCCCACCTGCTGGCAGCGGCGGACGGCAGACCGGTGACCGTCCCCGACGGCCTGGCCGCGGAGGTGTTCCAGCGCGCCCTGGACGCCCTGCTGCCCGCGGACCGGCCCGCGCGCCACGCCGTCCTGGCCGGGCCGGGGCTGCCCGCCCCCGGCACGGACGCCGACATGGTCCTCGTACCGACCCACCCGCAGACGGGGGAGCCCTGGAGCCCGGCCGGCCCGGCCGCATCGGCGTACCCGGTGCCGCTGCCGTTCGGGATCTGGAAGTGGATGGCCTTCCCCGAACCGCAGCTCCGGCTCCCCGCGTCGGGGACCATGCCCGACGGCGTCCTCCGCGACGACCCGCCCGCACCGCGCCCCGATCACCTGTTCCGGGCCGACGCGGGCACCTTCCGCGACACGCTGGTCCGCCTGCCGGCCGCCCGAGGCGCCCGGCTGCGCGAGATCCTCGACGACCTCGTGCACCACATGCGCGCGGGCCTCTTCTAGCCGGCGGACCGTCCGGCGGAGAGGCGCTGCCAGAGCGCCGGCACGTTCGGCGGCTCCCAGCCGACGACCGCGGTGTGCGCCTGCAGGCAGCGGTACGCGAGTCCCGCGTACGCGGCCCCGTCGCCGGCCCGGTACGCCCGGCCCGGTGTCCAGGTGCCCGTCGGCGGCGGCGGTGTCGTCGGCGGGGGAGTGGTGGGCGGGGTCGTCGGGTCCTGGGGCACGTCCAGGACGAAGTCGAAGGTGCCCTCCTGACCGGGTCCGGCCTGGCGCAGGTTCATCAGCAGGCGGCTGTCGAAGAGGGTGTCCGTGCTGTTGCGGGGCTCGCCCGGGAAGTACAGCTGGGTGGTGACCACCCGGTGCCCGGGCGCCTGGAGTTTGACGTGGAGGTGGCGGGTCCGCCCGGGGTAGAGCCCGGGAACGATGGTGGTCAGGCTGAACGAGCCCTGGGCCGTGCTGAACTGGTGCCCGCGGAAGCGGTATCCGCTGTTGTCGTACGCCCCGTTGTGGTCCGCCTGCCAGAAGTCGAGCAGCACGCCGGGTACGGGGCGGCAGGCCCGCCCGAAGACGTACCCGGTGACGGTGAGCCGGGTGCCGGGCGTACCGCTCGTGACCAGGGAGTTCCGCAGCGGGGAGTCGGGCTTGAAGTACGGGCCTTCCATCTGTTCCACCGTCGGCTCGTCGCCGTCGTGGCAGTCCGGGGTCGGGGCGAGGACGGCGCCGCCCGACGCGGGCTGGTCGCGGGCGAGTGCGACCCGCCCCCCGATCAGCAGCGGGGCGGTGCCGAGCGCGGCGGCGGCGCGCAGGACGGTCTTCCGGCTGACCCGGCGTCCGCTTCCTGCGGGTCCGGGTGTTGCGGTGGGCTCCTCCGGTAAGGGCATCGAGGCCTCCTCGGCTGGACGGGTGGGGGTGTGGGCGCGCGACGGGGGAGGGGCGGACCCTGGCGGGGATCCGTCCGTCCCGGGCGGGCCGGGGGGCCCGGTTGCGGCCAGCAGTCAACCTACGGGCCGTCAGGGTGCGCGGCGATGGACTCGATCCGGGGATCGTGGTGATTTCGACCGGCCCAGCTCCGGAACTCGCCCGGCGACATCCCCGTCTCCCTCCGGAAGAACCGGCAGAAGTACGCCGGATCCGAGAAGCCGGCCAGGTTCGATATCTGGCGTACCGCCATGTTCGTGCCGGACAGGAGCCGCTTCGCCTCCAGTGTCTGCTGCTGCCGGATCAGGCTGCCGGGGGAGCGCCCCGTGGCCCGCCGCACGAGCGCCTGGAAGTGCCCGGCGGACACGCCGAGTTCCCGCGCGTACCAGCCGACCGGCCGCCCCGCCCCACCGGCTTCGCAGAGCAGCCGGCCGAAGGCCGAGGCCAGTTCCGCGGCCCGGTCGCGCGCCGGGGCCGGCGCCTCCGGCGGGGCGCCGGTACGGCCGGGGGTCCGGGAGGCCCGGGCGATCAGGATGTGCAGGCAGGCCCGCAGCACGTTCTGGTACCCGGGCCGCAGGTCCCGGTACTCGCCGCCCATGTCGGCCAGGAGCGCGGCGATGGGCGCGGCCTGGTCGCCGGCCGGGTGCCCGGGCCGGCCGGCCAGCGCCCGCAGGGCGGCCGCGTCGTCCGCGTGGGGCAGGAGGAAGTCCTCGTTGAAGAGCACCACGTGCCCGGTGAGCCCGTCCGCCGCGTCCCAGTGGTGGACCTGGCCGGGGGTGATCACGCACAGCTGCGGGGGCTCCACGGGCCGGCGGACCAGGTCCAGCACGTGCGCGCCGCTCCCGCCGGTCACGTAGACGATCTCGTAGAACGTGTGCCGGTGGGGGAAGGCGGCGCGTGACAGCGGGCCGATGGTGTCGAAGGTCCCGATCGCGAAGGGCAGCAGGTGGGGGAGGGGGACCTCAAGGCGGTGGAGCGGGAGTCCGGGCAGGCGGGTGTTCCGAAGCGGGTCCATCCCCGCAGTCTCCGGCCCGCCCTCCAGCAGGTACAGACCATTCAAGGACGTCCGCCGCCGCCCGCCCCGGGGCTCGGGGGGCGGGCGGCGGCGGACGGAGGGGGCGGGGTGCCGGGCGCGGCGGTCCTCCCGTCAGGGCCGGTGGTCCTCCTGCTCCGCGGCCTCCTTGAGTGCGTCGAGCCAGGTGACGAGCGAGGCGTCGAGCGCGGCGGCGAGGTTGTCCCGGTCGGCGTCGACGGGGTCGCCCGCCCAGGACTCCCGGGTGCGGACCACGACGCCGTCGCCGTCCTCGGTGAAGGTCCACTCGTGGACGCCGGTGATGCCGTGCGCGGGACCGCCCCAGAGGATGCGGTGCGCGGTGTCGACCGCGTAGACGGTGGAGTCGATGGACATCCCCGCGGTCATCCAGTGGAAGGTGGTTCCGGGGGCGACGGGGCCGTCGAGGCGGGCCTGGGTGATGGCGGACAGCCATGCGGGCCAGCCGCCGATGTCGGTGTGCAGCTGCCAGATCCGTTCGACCGGGGCGGCGATCCGGATGGTGTGGTCGGCGATGACGGGGGCGTTCTCGTCGATGGTCGTGGGGTACGTCATGGGATGCTTCCTCGCTTTCGGGGGCCCGGGCCGCCGCCGAGGGGGAGAAGGCGGCGGCCCGGGCGGCTTGGGGGTGCCGGGCGGTGCGACGGTCAGGCGGGTTGAGGCGGGTTGAGGCGGTTTGAGGAGGGTCAGGCGGGCAGGTCGGTGTCGGGGATCCAGTCGCCGTGGATGCCGGCGGGAACCCTGCGGGGCAGTTCGACGGCGGCCACGGTGCTCAGGTCGCCCGCGTCCAGGACGAGCAGCTCCGAGGAGTCCGCCGCGACGTCGCTGACGATGGTGAGCAGGTAGCCGTCGTCCTCCGCGCTCCCGCCCTCGGCGGGTACGAAGACCGCCTCGCCGGGCATCCGTCCCGCACCGTGCGCGAGCAGCGTCTCCCGCCCGGTCAGCGAATCCATCTTGACGGTGTGGTAGCCCGACAGGCCCGCGCCCGGGAACGCGATGGCGTAGCTGTAGCGGTGGTCCGAGCCGGTGCGGGCCTCGTTGATCGACGGGAACTCCGTGACGAGTTCGCCCAGGGACTCCGCGGTGACCTTGCCCTTGGCCGGGTCGATGACCCACCGGTGGAAGGTCGACCCGGCGTCGGGACTGGTGCCGTAGCCGGGGGCGCCGACCCACCACTTCCACGAGCTCTCCCACGCGGACCGGTCGAAGCGCGGTGCTTCGAGGACGATCCGGCCCTGCCGGTCGGTGTGGGCGTTGGCGACGTGCAGCAGCGCGGCCTGCTCGGGCGCCTCGTACCAGGTCGTCCTGCCCCCGGCACGCGGCATCACGCCGATGCGCAGCGGGACGTCGTCGTGCCAGCGGTAGGGGATCCCGGAGTGCTCGGCGTGGTCGAAGACCACCGGCGAGTTGATGAAGACGACGTGTTCGCGGGTGATCGCGAAGTCGTGCATCAGGGACGGCCCGGAGCCGTCGACGACCTCGGACCGGACGATCGCGCCGGAGGCGTCGGCCACGTAGTACGTCAGGAACGGAGCGAAGGGGCTGTAGCTGAAGAAGTGCAGTTCGCCGGTCTGCGGGTCCTCCTTCGGGTGTGCCGTCATCGAGCTGGTGAGCTTGCCGCCGAAGTCGTGGACGCCGATCGTTTCGAGGTCGGCGCTGACCTCCCAGGGCAGGTTGGCCTCCTGCAGCGCCAGGTAGCGGCCCCCGTGGAAGATGATGCTGGTGGCGGCGGCGCTGACTTCGAGCTCGGTCCCGGTGAAGGGGACGCCGTCGAGGAAGGGCGTCCGCACCCAGCGGTTGCGGTACCACTCGGCCCGCCCGTCCCGCAGGCGCACCCCGTGGAGCATGCCCTCGCCGCGGAACCAGTGCGTGGGCGTGACGCCCGGCTTCGGGTTGTGGCCGTTGCGGAAGTAGCGGCCGTTCAGCTCGGGCGGGAGGGTGCCGCGCACCTTCAGGTCCCGGCCGGTGATCTCGTCGGTGACGGGGGCGAAGTGGTCGCTGATGTAGGGCTTGGCGTAGGACATGGTCAGGCCTTTCGGGTGGAGAGGGCCGAGATGAGGAGGGTCAGGGCGGCGCAGGCCAGGAAGGCCGCGCCGGAGGAGGGGAGCAGGGTCAGGAAGGACAGGCCGACGGCTCCGCCGATCTGCCGGGTGGCGTTGACCAGCCCGCCCGCCAGGCCGTTGTCGGCGGCCGGCATGCCCGTGGAGGCCGCCGCGGTGAGCCGGACGAAGGCCGTTCCGAGGCCGGCGCCGATGAGGAGCGTGGGGCCGAGCAGGTCGGCGAGGAAGGTGCCGTCGGCCGGGGTCCGCGAGAGCCAGGCCAGTCCGGCCGCGAGGGCCAGCAGGCCCAGGGGGAGCACGCGGCGGGAGGAGGCCCTGCCGGTGAACCAGGAGGAGAGGGTGATCACGAGGGCCAGCGGCAGCTGGGTCAGTCCGGCCTCCAAGGGCGAGTAGCCGAGGGAGCGTTGCTGGTAGAGGGGCAGGAAGTAGAAGAGTCCGAGCCAGACCGCGCCCAGCAGCGCCATCAGTACGTTGGGCGCCGCGACGACGCGCATCCGTACCGGCAGCAGCGGGGCGGCGGACCGCCGCTGGAGCACCGCGAACAGCCCGAGCAGTGCCGCACCGGCCACGGCCGCCGGCCAGGGACCCGACAGGCCGTAGGCCAGGGCGACGAGCCCCGCCGTCACCGTCACGGTGCCCGGCACGTCCAGGGTTCCGCCGCGGGGCCGGTCGGCCCCGACGAGCAGCCAGGTGGCCACCAGTACGGCCGAGGCGAGGGGGACCATCACGAGGAACACCGCGCGCCAGCCGGACAGAGCGGTGAGCAGGCCGCCCAGCAGCACGCCGGCCGCACCGCCGGCACCGGAGACCGCGCCCCACACTCCGAGCGCGGTGCCGCGCCGGTCCCGGCCGGAGTAGAGCGTCAGGACGAGGGCCAGTGCTGTGGGCGCCAGCAGGGCTGCGCCCGTTCCCATCCCCGCCCGGAAGGCGATCAGGGCCGTCGCCGTGGGTGCCAGGGCCGCGCCGAGGGCGGAGAGGGCGAACAGGCCGGTGCCGAGCAGGAACACGCGGCGGAGGCCGTACACATCGCCTGCCCGGCCGCCCGGCAGCAACAGCGCGCCGAAGACCAGGACGTAGGCGTTGACGGTCCATGCCTGGCCGGTGTCCGACAGGTCCAGCCCGGCCCGGATCTGCGGCAGGGCGACGTTCACGATCGAGGTGCTCAGTACGACCAGGAACTGGGCCGTGGCCAGGACTCCCAGCGGCAGCCACCCGGTGGTGGCGGTTCGTCGCAGTGCGGTGCGGGTCATGGGTAGACCTTCGCAACGGGCGGCCGCCGCTCGCGTCGGTAGTCATCACCTACCCGGCTCACGGCCTCCGCGTAGGCCCCGTAGGTGCAACTCGACCTCACCGCAGCGGTGTTCGTTCCGCGGCGGCGGCGCCGGGCGGTGATCACCCCGGATTCCCCCGCAGTGCGCGACCGCATAGGTTTCCTGCATGCCCACGACATATACGGATGTGCTGATCGGCCGTCAGGACGAGACGGGCCGCCTCGACGCCCTGCTCCAGGCGGCACGGGAGGGCCGCGGCGGCGCCCTCGTCCTGCGCGGCGAACCGGGAATCGGCAAGAGCGCGCTGCTGCGGCACCTGGACCGGTCCGCGTCCGGATTCCACGTCATACGGGCGTCCGGCACCGAGTTCGAGAGGGAGCTGCCGTTCGCCGCCCTGCACCAGCTGCTGACGCCCGTGATGGGCGGGCTGCCGGCACTCCCCGCGCCGCACCGCAAGGCGCTGGAGATCGCCTTCGGCCTCGACACCGGCGCACCCGACCCGTTCCTGGTCGCGATGGCGGCGCTGGGCCTCCTGGTCGAGGCCGCGCAGGAGCGCCCGGTCCTCTGCGTCGTCGACGACGCGCAGTGGCTGGACCAGTCGTCCGTCAAGGCACTCGCTTTCCTGGGCCGGCGCGTCTCGGCCGAGCCGGTCGCCCTCGTCCTCGCCGCCCGTGAACCGGGCCTGCGCCCCGAACTGGACCAGCTGCCCGGCCATTCGCTCCGGAGCCTCGGCGAAGCGGACGCCCGGGCGCTGCTGGCCGTCGCGGTCCGCGCCCCCCTCGACGAGCGGGTCCGCGACCGCATCCTGGGCGAGGCGCGCGGCAACCCCCTCGCACTGGTGGAGCTGCCCCGGACCGCCGGACTCGCCGGCATGGCCGGCGGATTCGCCCAGCCCGACACCGTGCCCGGCGTGATCGAGCAGAGCTTCCGCTCCCGGCTGGAACTCCTGCCGCCCGCGGCGCGACTGCTGGTCACCCTCGCCGCCGCCGAACCGACCGGCGACCCCGGCCTGCTCTGGCGTGCCGCCGAGCTCCTCGGCATCGACGCCACCGCCGTCGCGGAGTCCGTTCCGCTGGTCGACTTCGGCACCCGCATCCGCTTCAGCCACCCCCTCGCACGGTCGGCGGCCTACCACGCCGCCGCACCGGACGAGCGGCGCCGGGCACACGCGGCGCTGGCCACCGTCACCGACCCGCAGACGGACCCCGACCGGAAGGCCTGGCACCGCGCCCAGGCCGGCGCCGGCCCGGACGAGCAGGTCGCCGCCGAACTGGAGGCCTCCGCCACCCGCGCCCGGGAACGCGGCGGCATCGCCGCGGCAGCGGCCTTCCTCGAACGGGCGGCCGAGCTCACCGTCAGCCCGGCCCGACGCGCCGAGCGGGTCCTCGCCGCCGCCGAGGCCACGATCTCGGTGGGCGACTTCGACACGGCGGCCGACCTGCTCACCACCGTCCGCACCGACGACCCCGGCCAGGAGGCCAGGGCCGACCTGCTGCGCGGCAGGCTGTCGTTCGTCCGCCGCCGCGGCGACGAAGGCCCCACCGCGCACCTCCTCCGCGCCGCCGCACGCCTGGCCGCCACCGACCCCGCGTGGTCGCGCGACTGCTACCTCGACGCCTTCGAGATGGGCCTCCTCCTCGGCGGCCTCGACGAAGTGGCGGACGCCGCCGCGAAGGCCCCGCCGAAGGACGGTCCGCCGACCACCGCGGCGGCGGTCCTGACGGGTCTGATCAGCCTGGTCGGCGACGGACACCGGGCCGCGGGAGAGACGCTCGGACCGGTGGTCGCCGACGCCGACGACGAGGTGTGGGCCCGACGGCCCTCACTGGGCTTCATGCTCGCGACCGAACTGTGGAACTTCGACACCCTCCAGGGCGTCGCCTCCCGCGCCGTCGCGGCCGGCCGCGAGTCGGGCTCCTTCCACGCCCTGCCCATCGGGCTGGCCATGCTGGCCACGGCGAAGGCGCACACCGGCGACTTCGGATCCGCGACGGAGCTGATCTCCGAAGAGGAGGCCATCGCCGACGCCACCGGGGCGGCACCCCTCGTCTACCCGCGCCTCCACCTGGCCGCACTGCGCGGGCGCCGCGCGGAGGCCCTCGAACTCTTCGCCTCGGTCGAGCACCGGATGAGCCTCAGCGTGCAGTGGGCGACGGCCGTGCTCCACAACGGCCTGGCCGACTACGCGACCGCACTGCAGGCGGCCCGGCGCGCGGTCGCGTACGGCGCGGTCGGCACGGCGGGCCTCGCCCTGCCCGAACTGGTCGAAGCAGCCGTGCGGTGCGGCGAGCCCGAAGCCGCCTCCGAGGCCCTCGCCGCCCTCCAGGAGCGCACGCGGACCGGCCGGCACGCCTGGGGTCTCGGCGTCGAGGCCTACGCGCGGGCACTGGTGACCGAGGACGAGTCCGCCTACCAGGAGGCCCTCGGCCTGCTCGGCGACGACCGGCTGGCCGTCTACCGTGCCCGCGCGCACCTGCTCTACGGGGAATGGCTGCGCCGCCAGGGCCGGCGCCGGGACGCCCGTTCCGCGCTGCGGCAGGCGCACGAGTCGCTCTCCGCCCTCGGCATGGAGGCCTTCGCCGAGCGGGCCGCCGGCGAGCTGCGCGCCACGGGCGAGCAGGCCCGCAGCCGGACCTCCGAGGCCTCGGACCAGCTGACCATGCAGGAGGTGCACATCGCGCGCCTGGTCGCCGACGGCGCCACCTCCAAGGAGGTGGCGGCCAAGCTGTTCCTCAGCCCGCGGACGGTCGACGCGCACCTGCGCAACATCTTCCGCAAGCTCCAGCTCACCTCACGCAGGCAACTGCGGGACCTGCCCGGCATCCGTTAGGCACAGGGTTGTCGCGGCCGCCTCCGGGCCGTTGATCGACGCCACGGGGCCCGGCCAGCAGAGTCCGTACTTCGCCTGGTAGGCGTCCGAGACCCGCTGGACGAGCCCGGCGTCGCCCACCGGCCGCAGGGCGACGGGCAGCTGGCCCGACGCGGCTTCGATCCGTACGTCCGCCCGGGCGAGGACCCGGCGGTACCAGGCACTGCGCCGCCCGAACGCGGACCGCACGTAGGCCCGTCCGTCGACCAGCACCATCCAGAGCGGTCTGGCCGACCACCGGCCGTCCGCGTGCCGCGTCCACAAGATGATCTCCATGGTGTCCTCGAAGGTGTCCATGGACCCACCTTCACGGTGCGGCCCCCGCCTACGCGTCGGTGGTCATCGCCTATCCAGGCCGTCCCGGGGTCCCGCCGCCCGGCGGAGCCGGTTGGCGATCGCCAGCCCCAGCCCCTCCTCCGCCGGCAGGGACGCCACGATGAGGTCGCACCCCCGGTCGTCCAGCTCGCGCAGGAACCCGTACAGCCCGCGGGCGTAGGCGGCCGGCGAACCGGGGACCTCCACCACGGCGTGGGCCTTCACATCCGCGCCGTCGAAGGGCCGCGGAAGGAGGAGGCCCACCCGGTACCCCTGCTCCTGGGCGCGCTCCGCCTCGGCGACGACCGTCCCCGGCTCCACCAGGACCACCCGCGCCCGCGGCGCGTAGTGCGACGGATGCTGGCCGGGCACGCGCACCTGGCTCGTCGCGGGGACGGCGAGCGGGTAGCCCAGGACCGCTTCGAGGTCCTCGCGCGTCACCCCGCCGGGCCGCAGGATGCTCGGAACCTCGCCGGTGACGTCCACGATGGTCGACTCGACGCCGACCTGGCAGGGGCCGCCGTCCAGCACCAGGTCGACGGCCTCACCGAGTTCCGCCGCGACGTGCTCCGCCGTGGTGGGGCTGACCGAGCCGAAGCGGTTGGCCGAAGGGGCCGTCACCCCGCCGCCGAAGGCCGCCAGCAGCTCCAGCGCGACGGGGTGGTCGGGCACGCGCACGGCCACCGTCTCCAACCCGCCCGTCGCCTCCAGGGGCACCCGGCGGCCGCGCCGCAGCACCAGCGTGAGCGGCCCCGGCCAGAAGCGCTCGGCCAGCAGGCGCGCGGTCGGGGAGACCTCCTCGACCCAGTCGTCCAGCTGTTCCGCGCCGCCGATGTGGACGATCAGCGGATGGGAGGACGGGCGTCCCTTGACCGCGAAGATCCGGTTGACGGCATCGGCGTTCTCGGCGTCGGCACCGAGACCGTAGACGGTCTCGGTCGGCAGGGCCACCAGGCCGCCGGCGCGCAGCACACCGGCCGCCGCGGCGATATCAGTCGTTCTCGTCGTCACCCTCGCGATTCTCCCACCACGCCGCACCCCCGCGTCCCCGGCCCCCGGGGCTTCCCGCTTACGAGTGCCCCCGGGCCCGGCGGGCCGCCGACGGGGGAGGCACCCGATCGGCCCCCCAGGACGGGGCGGGGGGCCCGGGCGATGGGACGCTGGGGGGTGAGGAGGCGCGTGCGGTGGCTGTCATGGACTCCCTGGTGCTGTTCGCCCCGTTCTTCGTGCCCGTGATCAGCGGCCTGGTCGGCGGGGCCAGCCTCCTCATCCGGGACCGGCGCGAGGCCCGGAGCGCCGACCACCACTACCGCCGGCAGCTGGAGAAGGCACAGCTGGAGATCCAGTTCATCACCGGCTGGATCCAGGCCAGGGAACAGGCGGGGCCCACCGCCCCGCACCCGGACCCGAAGCCGAACCCGCACCCGGATCCCGATCCGGACCCGGTCAGCTGGCTGGACGACTGCTACGCATCGGTGCACCGCGCCAAAAGGGACACCGGGTCCCGCCACCGGACGGGCCCGGTATCGCTGCGCCGCCTGCTCCTGCTGGGGGAACTGAGCGGCCCCGCCAAGAGCATGCGGATCGTGTACTGGATCTCCCTCGCCCTGTTCAACGTGGCGCTCGCCTGGTGGGTGAACGCACTCGTCTCCGGCGTCCCGGGCTTCATGCACGAGGAGGGCGTCGACGAGTCCGAGGAGATCGGGTCGTACCTGCTGGCGGCGTGCTTCTTCTTCGTGGTCTCGGCCGTGATGTGGGTGTGGACGGTGCACCTGGGCAAGGCGGAACCGGAACAGGTCTACCGCAAGCGCATCGACTCGGACGCATGGGCCCGGCAGGAGCAGCGCAGGAGCGGGGCCGCCGCCCGCGCGAACACGCATCCCGCCGGGCCCGCGGGCTGATCCGCTCAGCCGAGACCGGTGGCCGGCTCGGTCGCGTAGCGGCTCATCGCGTCGAGGCTGGCCCGGGGCGTCAGGGGCCGGCCGGCGGCGAGCCCCTCCTGGAGGTCCCGGAAGTACTGCACGTACAGGTCGGGGGTGAACGTGCTGAGCATGACGGCGGGTTGGCCGGTGGGGTTGGCGAACGTGTGCGGGGTACCGGGCGGAACCACCACGAGCGTGCCCGCGGCGGCGTCGTGGTCCTCGTCCCCGACGGTGAACCGGACGGTCCCGGACAGGACGTAGAAGCCCTCGTCGTGTCCCGCGTGGCGGTGCTGCGGCGGTCCCTCGGTGTGCGGCGCGAGTACGGACTCGGCGATCGCGAGACGGTGCCCGGTATTGCTGCCGTCCTCCAGGACGCGCATGCGCGTGGTACCCAGAACGATGATCTCGCCGTCGCCGGGACCCACCACCGACACGGCGGGGGCGGCCTGCGGCGCGTCTGCCTTCTCTTCTCCGGTCATGCCCACCAGTGCACCGCCGGGGGTCCGCCCGTGTCCAAGACCCTTCCTGCGAAGCCGATACCGCATGGGTATCGTTGCAGCGTGGAGCTGAGGACCCTGCGCTACTTCGTGGCCGTCGCCGAGGAACTCCACTTCGGCCGGGCCGCCGCCCGACTGCACATCAGCCAGCCGCCCCTCAGCCGGGCCGTCAAGCGGCTGGAGGCCGACACGGGAGCCCTCCTCTTCACCCGCTCGCCCACCGGCGTCACGCTCACTCCGGTCGGCGCGGTGCTCCTCCACGAGGCGCGGGCCCTGCTCGACCACGCCGACCGCGTCCGCGCACGCGTGAGCGCGGCAGCCGGCACGGCGACCCTCACCGTCGGAATCCTGGGCGACGGCACCGACCCCGGGATGTCCAGGCTGGCCGCGGCCTACCGCCGGACCCGCCCCGGCATCGACATCCGCATCCGCGACACCGATCTCACCGACCCCACCTGCGGCCTGCGCGCCGGACTGGTCGACGTGGCGCTGACCCGGGCGCCGTTCGACGAGACCGCCCTGACGGTCCGCGCGCTGCGCACCG
Organism: Streptomyces sp. NPDC004126; assembly: GCF_050275515.1. Taxonomy (NCBI): domain Bacteria; kingdom Bacillati; phylum Actinomycetota; class Actinomycetes; order Kitasatosporales; family Streptomycetaceae; genus Streptomyces; species Streptomyces sp. NPDC004126. The sequence continues at coordinate 66,221 of NZ_JBNNPF010000010.1, forward strand.
ATCCGGTCGGCGTGGTCCTGCGCGCCGACGATCCACTGGCCCGCCGCCCGCGGCTGCGCCTGGCCGAGCTGAGCGACCGCCGCTGGTTCCGGTTCCCGCCGGGCACCGACCCGCTCTGGCAGTCGTACTGGAACGGCGGCACGCCGCGCGAGGGGCCGGTGGTGCGCGCGGTACAGGAATGCCTGCACGCCGTGCTGTGGAACGGGACGGTCGGCCTGGCACCCCTCGGCCACGACCTGCCCGCGGAGCTGGCCGCGGTGCCGCTGGCCGACATGGCGCCGAGCCGTGTGGTGGCGGTGTGCAACGCGGGCGACTCCAACCCGCTGATCCGGTCCTTCATCGAGACGGCGGCAGCCGCCTACCGCCACTGAGCACCGCCTGCCGGCCCCGGCGCCGCCCGTGGACCTTCGCGCCGTGGGACAGTGGCCCCATGACGTGGTCGCCCGATCCCGACGCCCTGCGCGGACGCGTCGCCGTCGTGGCGGGCGCGACCCGCGGTGCCGGCCGGGGCTTCGCGGCGGCGCTGGGCGAAGCGGGCGCGACGGTGATCTGCACGGGCCGCAGCAGCGCAAGGGGGCGGGACGGCTCCGACTACGACCGGCCGGAGACGATCGAGGAGACGGCGGACCTGGTCTCCCGGCTCGGCGGAACCGGCATCGCGGTCCGCGCCGACCACCTCGACCCCGAGCAGGTCCGCCGCCTGGCGCAACGCCTCCGGGACGAGTACGGACACATCGACGTCCTGGTCAACGACATCTGGGGCGCCGAACTCCTCAAGGGGGGTCCCGCCCGGTGGAACACACCGGTGTGGGAGCACGACCTCGACGACGGCCTCCGCATCCTCCGGCTCGCCGTCGACACGCACCTGATCACCGCCCACCACCTCCTGCCGCTGCTCGTCGTCCGGCCCGGCGGCCTGCTGGTCGAGGTGACCGACGGAACCACCGCCATCAACGCGTCCTGGTACCGGATCTCCGCCTTCTACGACCTGGCCAAGGCGGCGGTGAACCGGCTGGCGTTCTCCCTGGGACACGAGCTGGCCCCGTACGGAGCCACCGCCGTCGCCGTCACGCCCGGCTGGCTGCGGTCGGAGATGATGCTCGACAACTTCGGCGTCACCGAGGCCACTTGGCGCGAGGCCCTGATGCCGGACCGGGCCGGCGGCCTCCCCACCGCGCCGGAAGGCTTCGCACGGTCCGAGTCGCCGCGCTACGTGGGACGCGCGGCCGCGGCCCTGGCCGCCGATCCGGCCCGCGCCCGCTGGAACCAGCGATCCGTCACCTCGGCCGAACTCGCCCGCGCCTACGGGTTCACCGACATCGACGGAACCCGGCCGGACGGCTGGCACGACCGCTGAGCCGGCTGCCCCGGCCAGGTCGGCGCCCGGGTTGTCGCCCGGCGCCCCGGCCGTCGCCCGGCGGATCCTGCCGGAGTTGGGCGCAATGCCCCCGATCATCCCTGTGCCGATCCTGCGGGCTTCCTTAGGGGAACCTGAAGAACCCCCTCCGCGGGGCGATGTGCCCTGGTCACCGGCCTAGGCTCGGCGTACTTCCCGTCCCCTCTCCAGTGAGGTGTTACCGGCATGAGCCGCAGCCGTACCCCCGCGACCCCGTCCCGTGCAGAGGCCCGCCGGAAGAAGGCGACGCGCACCCGCATCGTCCTGTCCGTCACCGCGGCCGCCGCGGTGGTGGCGGTCGGGGTCGCGGTGGCCGACTCGGGCGGCGACGACCGCAAGGACCGGCAGGCTTCCGGAGCCGCGCCCGATGCGGGACCGTCGCAGTCGAAGACGGACACCACCGATCCGACCCCGGCCGGGAGCCCCTCGGCCCCGGCCTCGGCGAGCGCGAGCCCCAGTACGAGCCCCAGCACGAGCGCCGGCCCCGGCCCCGGCTCCTCCGGGTCGGCCGCACCCGGCGACGGCACGCGGCCCGAGAGCGCGCCCGACACCTCGGGAGCCGACCGGCCCGCCAAGCCGGCGCAGGGCTCGGCCCCCACCAAGGGCGGCGGCTCCGGCGGGTCTTCCGGCGGCTCCGGCTCCGGTTCGGGCTCCGGTTCGGGCTCCGGCTCCGGCTCCGGTTCGGGATCCGGCACCGTCAACGCGGACGCCGAGTCCGCCGTACTCGCCCTCGTCAACAAGGAGCGGGCCGCCGCCGGATGCGGTCCCCTGACCGTCAACGCGAAGCTCAGCTCGGCGGCCCGCGCGTACAGCGACACGATGGCCCGCAGCGGCGTCATGTCGCACACCGGGCCCGACGGGTCCACCATGACGAGCCGGGTGGAGGCGGCCGGTTACAAGTGGTCCGGCCTCGGCGAGAACATAGCCCGCGGACAGGGCGACGCCGACGCGGTCATGTCGGCCTGGATGAACAGCTCCGGCCACCGCGCCAACATCCTCAACTGCTCCTTCAAGGAGATCGGGATCGGCGTCCACAAGGGCGACGGCGGCCCCTGGTGGACCCAGGACTTCGGCACCGCGAGGTAGCCCGTCCCGCCCGCTCCCTCACCCTCCTCCGCTCCCGGAGGCCTCCACGCGCCCGCCCCGCGGGTCCGTGGACGTCCACGTCCCCCTGCTCCGGCGGTCAGGGGGACGTCGGCGTTAGGGCCTGTCTGACAATTCCCGCCGGGGCCGGCCCGCCCGGTGTGATCCGGCGGGAATTGTCAGACAGGCCCTAACCGGGCACGCCCCGGCGCGCGACCGTTGCCGCATCGATGCCGGAACGGGGGAGGCGCCGGTTACGCGCCGCCGCGCGTCGGCCACTATGGGGCCCGTGCCCCGAACTCCGCGCTACCTGCTCATATGGCTGTCGTGCACCGCCGCCAGCGTGACCGCCGTCCTCGCGACGGTCCAGTTCGTGGTCGGGTCGACCAGCCACAAGCCCCCGGCCGCGCGTTCGGCCCCGGTCGTCATCGACACGCCCCCCGCCTGGCAGGCGGGCAGCCCCGGCCCGGAGCAGGCCTCCCCGACCGCGAGCGCTTCCACGAGCCCCTCGCCGTCCGCGGCGCAACAGCCCTCACCGCCGCCCCCCTCGCCCAGCCCCGTCCCCGCCAAGGCCTCCACGGCGACGCCCCTGACCAGCGCGCCCCGGCCCGGCGTCGACTGCGAACGGGGCGGAGCCGGTCTGCACACCGTTCCCTCGCAGGGCGGCAAGGTCACGGTCCGGTACGGGAGCCGGGGCGTGTGCCTGATCTCCGCGGTCCCCGGCCTGGGTTTCCGGACGACCACCTCGCAGGCCTCCGACGACACCCTCACCGTCACCTTCAGCAACGACGGCCACCGGTCGGAGATCACGGCGACCATCACCCCGTCCGCCAAGGCGAGCGTCCGCGAGAGCTCCTTCTGACGGCCCCCGCGCCCCCGTTGACCCGTCGCGGCGAAGCGGAAGGTGAGCTGTTCCTTAGGGCAACCTGAAGATCGCCCCGAGCCGGTTCCACCGGGTCCCGGCGGCCCTATGCTCGCGTCAGCCGAGCGGCCGTCGGCGCCGGGGCACGAGCCCCAGTGCGGCGCCGGCCCCGGTTTCACCCCGCCGGGACGCGCCTCGCCGTCCCGTCGTCCGAACCTGCCCTGGGGTCTTCGCCATGAGCTCTCGCATGCTCCGATCCGTCCGCTCCGGACACCGCACGACGTCCTCCGCCCCGCCCCTCGCGCGGCGCCTCCCGCTGGTCGCCGCCGCCGTGGTCGCGGCCGGGCTCGCCACCGCGTGCGGGCCCTCCCCGGCACCCGCCGGCTCCGCCGCGCGGGCCGGCGCCGTGACGCCGGCTCCGGCGCTGCCGACGGACGGGACGGCCCCGGGCGCGTCCCCGGAGGTGTCCGCCACCGCCTCGGCCCTGCCGTCCGCCCCGGCCTCCGCTTCCGCCTCCGCCCCGGCCTCCGGGTCCGCAGCCGGCTCGTCACCGGGGACCGCCCGCAGCGGCGGCGGCAGCGCGGCAGGGTCCGGAGCGGGGTCCGGTCCGGGTTCCGGCGGCGCCAAGCCGACGTCCGCGGCCCCCGCGCCCGCCCCCGCCAGGGTCCCCGGCCCCGGCTACGACGGTTCGGCCGACGCGCAGGCGCTCATCGACGCGGCCCTGCGCGCGGCGAAGTCCGACGGCCGGATGGTCCTGCTCGACTTCGGGGCCAACTGGTGCGGCAACTGCAAGGCCGCCGACAAGGTGTTCGCCCAGCCGGCCACCACGGCGCTCCTCGCGGACGACTACCACCTCGTCAAGGTCGACATAGGCGGCAACAGCTCCGCCAACTCCGCACTGCTGCGCAAGTACAGCCCCTCGGGCGGGACCTACACGATGCCCGTGCTGGTGGTCGTCTCCCCGTCCGGCACCACGCGGGTCGACACCCATGCCACGGGCAACCCGCCGCTGACGGCCGACGGCATCAACACCTTCCTGCGCAAGTGGGCCCCGTGAGACGGCGGATGCGCACGGCCGTCCCGATCGGGGTCCCGGTCGGCGTCGGCCTGTCGGTGGCGGCGGCCCTGCTGCTGACCGGCATCGCCACGGACGGCTCCGGCGCCGGAGCCGCGGGGGCCGCCCGCACCGTCGCCGCCACGCCCGCGGCCGGAGCCGCGGTCGCGGCCCCGCGGGCCCGCCCCTCCGCTCCCGCGCTGACCGGGAGCGACCTGGACGGGAGGACGGTCTCGCTCTCCGCGTTCCGCGGGGAGGTGGTCGTCCTCAACGTCTGGGGTTCCTGGTGCGCACCCTGCCGCGCGGAGGCCGACGACCTGGCGCTGCTCAGCGGACAGCTGCGGGGCGAGGGGGTCCGCTTCCTCGGGGTCAACACCCGGGACCGGGACCGGGATGCGGCGCGGTCCTTCGTACGCGCCCACGGGCTGGGCTTCCCCAGCATCCACGACCCCACCGGCGCGCTCCTGCTGCGCTTCCCGCCGGCGGTGCTCAACCCGCAGACGATCCCCTCGACCCTCGTCCTCGACCGCCGGGGCCGGGTCGCCGTGGCCATCGGGGGCGCCGTCAGCGCCGAGCAGCTGCGGCCCCTGGTCGCCCGTGTGGTGGCGGAAGGATGACGCCGTACGCGCACTGGCAGCCGGCCGCGGCCCCGCCGGCCGCGGCGGACGCCGCCGCCTCCCTGGTCGACGGGACGGTCCTGATCGCGGCTCCGGTGGCCTTCGCGGCCGGGCTCGTCTCCTTCCTCTCCCCGTGCGTGCTGCCGCTCGTACCGGGCTATCTCAGCTACGTGACCAGCCTGTCGGTCGCCGAACTCGCCGACGCGCGGGGCGCGGGGCGCAGCCGCATGGCGACGGGCGCAGTCCTGTTCGTCCTCGGGTTCACCGCCGTCCTCGTGTCCGGGGGCGCCCTGTTCGGGTACGCCGGGCGGAGCCTGCTGGCCCATCAGGGCACGGTCAACCTGGTGCTCGGGATCCTCACGGTGCTCATGGGGCTCTCCTTCACGGGATTCCTGCCGGGGTTCGCGCAGCGGGAGTTCCGCAGCCACCGGCGTCCCGCGCTGGGGCTCGCCGGAGCCCCCCTGCTGGGGGCGGTCTTCGCCGTCGGCTGGACACCGTGCATCGGCCCGACGCTGGCCGCCGTCCAGGCGCTCGCCTGGAACGAGGCGAGCGCCGCCCGCGGAGCCCTGCTGATGGCCGTCTACTGCCTCGGGCTGGGCCTTCCCTTCGTCCTGGCCGCGCTGGCCTTCCGGCGGGCCCTGGGCGCGTTCGGCGTGGTCAAACGCCACTACGCGTGGGTCCTGCGCACCGGCGGCGGGATGCTCGTGATCGTCGGTCTGCTGCTGGCCACCGGGGTGTGGAACGACCTCGTCTACCGCATGCAGCTCTGGAGCACGAGCTCCACCACGGCCCTGTAAGCCCCCGGAGGCCCCGACACGTCCCGAGAGTCCCGGGACGGCCCGAGAGGCCCCCACCCCGAAGACCCACTACACGAAGGCACCCCCATGCGCTCCTCCCCGCACACCCGCCTCCGGCGCACGTTCCGCACCGCGGCCGCCCTCCTCGCGCCCGCCGCGCTCGTGGCCTGCGGCGGCGCCGGGCCCTCCGCGCCCGCGGCCGGCGGACCCCCGCCCACGGCACGCTTCTCCGAGAACGGCGTCACCGTCACGCTCTCGTTCTCCGGCTGGCAGGCCGCGAAGGGGACCGGCACCCTCACCGCCGTCTTCGCCCCCGAAGCCGCCGGGTTCCACCTCTACAGCACCGCCCTGCCGCCCGCCGGCGTCGAGGGCGTCGGCCGCCCGACCGCCGTGACCGTCACCGGAACCCTCGCGGCGGACGGCCCGCTGACGGCGGCACAGACGGAGCGGACCGTCCGGCTGCCGGGGGTCGGCTCCCCGGTCCCCGTCTACCCCGACGGCCCGGTCACCACCACCCTCCCCGTCCGCGCATCGGGCAGCGGCAGCGCGACGGTGCTGATCGGCTACGCGAGTTGCAGCACGCAGGACGGCTGCACCATCCCGGTGTCCGACCACCCCGTCCGGATGCGCGTCACCGACGAGGGGCCGGCCTTCCTCACGCCCTGACCGCGTTCCCCACCCGGCCGAACCTCTAAGGTGTCCGCATGCCGAGCGTCCTGGTCGTGGAAGACGACCCCAGCATCCGCCAGTCACTGATCGAGGTCCTGGCCGAGCAGGGGTACGCCGTGCGCAGCGCCGCCGACGGCTTCGGCGCCCTGCGCGAGGTCACCCAGGCGCCCGTGGACGCGGTGGTCCTCGACCTCGGACTGCCCGACCTGGACGGCGGGGACGCCCTGCGCATGATCCGCGGCATCTCCTCCGTACCGGTGCTGGTGGCCACCGCCCGCGACGACGAGTCCGAGATCATCAGCATCCTGAACGCGGGCGCCGACGACTACCTGGTCAAGCCCTTCTCCGGGGGCCAGCTCCTCGCCCGCCTCGCCGCCGTCCTGCGGCGCACCGGCAGCACGGCCCCCGCCGCCGCCGTCGCGGCGGGGCCCGCGCCCGCGCAGGCCGGGGACCCGCTGCGGCCCACCGTCGTCGGCGAGCTGGCGGTGGACCCCGGCGCGCGCACCGCGCACCTGGCGGGACGGGAGCTGCGCCTGACCCGCCGGGAGTTCGACCTGCTGGCCTTCCTCGCGCACCACACCGGCCAAGTCGTCTCGAAGCGCCGTCTGCTGACCGAGGTGTGGCGCGAGCCGTACGTGGACGACCAGACCGTAGACGTGCACCTGTCCTCCCTGCGCCGCAAGCTCGGCGAACGGGCGGCCGCCCCGCGCTACCTGCTCACGGTGCGCGGGGTCGGCATCAAGCTGGTGGCACCGCGTTGAGACGCTCCCTGGCCGGTGTGGCCCTCGCCGTGACCTCCATGGTCGCCCTGTCCTTCCTGATACCGCTGGCCGCCCTGGTGATGTCCCTCGTCAAGGAGCAGGGCGTCTCCGCCGCCCAGCAGCGCGGCGCCGCCCTGGCGCCGGTGCTCGCCCTCACCACGGACCCGGACGCGCTGCGGGAGGCCGCGGCCGGCCTGGACGCGGCGGACCACCTGATCGTGCACCTGCCGGGGGCGGGAGCCCCGGTCCGTTCCAAGGCCCCCGGCGCACTGCTCGAACGGGCGCAGCGGGGGCGGGAGTCGATCTCGCAGGAGGTCCCCGGCGGGTGGGTCTGCCTGCAGCCCGTGGTGCTGCCGGGCGACGAGGTCGCCGTCATCGAGAACTTCGTGCCCGAGGCGGAACTCACCCGGGGCGTGGCGCAGTCATGGGCGGTGATGTGCTTCCTCGCGGTGGGGCTGATCGCCGGCTCGGTGCTGGTCGCCGACCGGCTCGGCGCCAAGGTGGTCCGCTCCTCGAAGCGGCTCGCGCAGGCCTCGCGGGCGCTCGGACTGGGCGACCTGGACGCCCGGGTGGAACCCATGGGCCCCCGGGAACTGCGGGACGCGGGCGTCGCCTTCAACGCGATGGCCGAGCGCATGAACGAACTGCTCGCCGTCGAGCGCGAGCTCGTCGCCGACCTGTCGCACCGGCTGCGCACCCCGCTGACCGCACTCCACCTGGCATCGGAACGGATGGCGGGCACACCGGAGTCGGCCAGGGTCGAGGCGGCCGTCTGCGAGCTGGAGACCGAGCTGCAGGCCATCATCGCCGCGGCGCGCACCCCGCTCGCCGTGGGCCCCATGGGCCAGGGCCTGCTCGGTACGGAACGGGCCCCGGGAGGCCGGGCCGCCGCGGCGGGAGGCGGGGGCCCGAGCAGCGAGGTGGCGCAGGTCGTCCGCCGCCGGACGGCCTTCTGGGCGGTCCTGGCCGAGCAGCAGGACCGTTCCTGCCGGCTGGACATCACCCAGGAGCCCACGGCCGTCGGCCTCCCGGACGACGACGTCGCCGCCGTGGTGGACGCCCTCATCGGCAACGTCTTCCGCCACACCCCGGAAGGGACCGCGTTCGCCGTAGGCGTCCGGCGCACGGCCCAGACCGTGGAGCTGGTCGTCGAGGACGGCGGCCCGGGCATCCCGGAACCGGACCGGGCCCTGTCCCGCGGCGGCAGCACCGGCTCCACGGGACTGGGCCTCGACATCGCGCGCCGGGCCGCGACCGCGACCGGCGGCACGGTGGCCGTCACCCGCGGCCCGCTCGGCGGGGCGCGCATCGCCGTGGCCTTCGCCCTGGCCGCCCCGCCCCCGTCAGGCCACCGCACCCGCCTGGCCCGCCGCCGCAGACGCTGAGGACGGCGTCACGGGCGACGTTGCGGCGGGCCCGGTCAGTGTCGCCCGGGTCCGCGACGGCCGGGTCCGCGACGGCCGGCGACGCCCGTTCAGTCGATGGCGCGGAGGACCTCGCCCAGGTCGACGAACTTGAAGCCGGTGGCCTCGCGGTCGCCGTCGCCGGGGGTCTCCTTGCCGTCCTGGACGACCAGCAGGCCGTGCGGGTAGCGCGCGCCGAGCGGTGCGTTGAGGGCGGCTGCTCCGTCGCAGACCTCGGAGCCGTCGAGGGCGGCGGAGGCCGCGGTGATGCGGAAGGCGCCCTCGAACCCGTTGTGGTCCTCGCGTTCGCGGTCGTAGGCGACGAAGGTGTCGTCGCCCTGGCTGGAGGCGAGCAGGTGGCCGTCGCCGTCCGGCTCGGTGACCAGGGTGAGGCCCTCGACGTCGGCCGTCAGGCGCTTGCCGCCGAAGCCGGGGTCGGTGCCGGGCGTGCACTCCTCGGTCCGCGGGTCGTAGGTGCCGGGGACCCCGTACTCGCGGACCTTGTCGATCAGCTTCGGCGTGCCCGTGAGGCCCGCGTCGATGCGCCAGATGCCGACGTCCTCCTGCCCCGCGTACAGGGTGCCGTCCGCGGGGTCGACGACCATGCCCTCGACCTGCGGAAGCTCGCCCGGCTCCGCGCAGGGCGCCCACGTGGTGCCGTTCGGCAGGCGGAAGGAGGACGGCAGGTCGATCGTCCGCACCTGACGGTAGTCGACCGTCCCGGCCGGGGTGGGGAGCAGTTCGAGCAGGGCGATGCGGGTGCGGTTGCGCCGGCTGACCAGGGCGTAGGAGCGGCCGGTCCTGCGGTCGGTCCAGGTGGCCAGGCCGTAGGCGGTCTTCTGCTCGTTGATCTCCGCCTGGTCGGCGGAGAAGACCGGGCGCGCGCCGGTGGCGGTGATGTCGGTGAGCGGGCCGCCGGGCCGGTCCCGGTCGATCCGGTAGATGCGCAGCCGGTCGTTGCCGCGGTCGCTGACCACCGCGACGTCCGCGGGGCCGCGGGCCAGCCGCAGGCCCTGGACCAGGTCGACGTTGTTGAAGCGGCCGGGTGCGTCGTCGGCGCCCGGCCCGGCCGGGGCGGGGATCGACTGCACCTGCCGCGCGTCCAGGTCGTAGACCCGCAGGCCGCCCTGCTTGGCGGTGGCGACCACCAGGCTGCGGCCGGGGTCGGCGGCGTTGCGCCAGATCGCCGGGTCGTCCGCGTTGGCGTCGCCGCCGGCCTCGTCGTCGTACAGCGGCGCGGTCTCGGCCTTCGGCCGGACGCTGCTGATCGATGCGGCCTGCGCCGGGAGCGCGAAGGCGGTGGAGAGCGCCGTGCAGAGCGCGAGCACGGAGACGCGAACTGACAGTCGTGTCGTCATCGTTCTTCCTTTATAGGGTGTTTGCCCTGATAAGGAAACTCTCGGGGGAGTACTTGTCATGTCCGCGACTGGAGTATTGCCGGGAGCCGAACTCGACGCGAAACCCCGCCCGACCGTTCGGCGCCCGGGGCCCTCAGCACTGCCAGAGGAACGCCGCTCTGCCGCACGGCACGCAGGTGAACGCGTAGGCGCGGCCCGTACCGAAGTTCATGGCGGTGACGGGATCGGGCCCCTCCTGCAGCTGAACGGCCGGCCGCATCGGCGCGGTGCAGTCCGGGCACACGGGGGTCTGGTCGTACTGGAGCCAGGCCGGCGCGCCGCCCAGCTGCCCGAGGACGTGGTTGCGGGGCCGGCCGGTCCGCTCCGCCCAGGCGGCGCAGGCGCTGTCGTAGTCCGCCTCGGCGGCATCGTACGGCTCGGCGGCATGGGCCGCCCCGAGGAACAGCTTCTCCACGTCGACGGACCGGCCCCGGGGCCGTGCGATGCGGCGCAGGCCCCGGGCGGGCAGGAGCAGCGCGAGGTTGGCGCCGGAGGAGGCGCTCCAGTCCCGGCACGAACCCGGACGGTTCTGGCAGGCGAACAACGCCAGCACGTGCGCGTGCGCCCGGCCGGCGCCGGCCACGGCCGAACCGGACTCGTCCAGCCGGAACTGCGCGAGGAACTTCAGCGGGCCGCCGCATTCGGCGCACGTCGGCCACGCCGTCCCGGGCACGCCCAACGGCACCCCGCCGAAGCGGGTGACCGCGGCACCGGGAGTGCCCGGACCCGCGTAAGTGATCAGTGTCGTCATGCCCCCGACCGTAGGACACCGCTGTGACATCGGCCGCGCCGCGGCTCCGGACTACAGGGACGCCACGGTGAAGTGCCGCACCTGGAGCGGGCCCACGAGGTACTCGTCCTCGCCGGGCAGCACCACGGGCTGGTCGCGCCAGTGCTCGCCGGCGAAACCGACCAGGTCCTCCTCGCCGCGCCAGCGACTGACGTACAGCAGCGAATCGGGCGGTGCGAGCAGCACCTCGTGGTCCACCAGCCCCGGGTAGCGGCCGGGGAACCCGCGCACCGCGGAGACGATCATGTCGTGGAACGCCTCGAACCGTTCAGGACGTACGCGCGCCTCGCTCACCCGTATGATCACGGGCCTCAGGGTGCCACGCCCCCGGACTCGGCGCCACCGTCCCGGCCGCGCGCCCCTCCTCCGGCGTACGGAGGGCCCGGCGCCGGTGTCCGCATGCCGGTCCCGGTGTACGCCGGCCCGGCGGCCTCGTCATGATGGGCCCCATGATGCACAGCGACGACCAGCACACCGACCCGCAGGCGATGGCCCTCCTCAAGGAGGTGGGGGCGGAGACGACCAGGCACTCCGGCGGCACGCTCCTGACCCACCTGCTGCGTGTCGAGGCGATGCTCGCCTCGTGGGGCGCGCGGCCCGTACTGCAGACCGCGGCACTGTGCCACGCCTTCTACGGCACCGACGGGCTGCCGCTGGTACTCCTGGAGCTGTCCGAGCGCGATCGCCTCGCCCGGGCCATCGGCACGGAGGCGGAGGAGCTCGTGTACTTCTACGCCAGCTGCGACCGCAAGGCCTCCTACCCCGGCCTCGCCGCACCGGACGGCGCGGCGGCGACCTTCCGGGACCGGTTCACCGGCGAGGAGTTCACGCCGTCCGCGCAGCAGCGCCGCGACTTCGCCGAACTCACCGTCGCCAACGAACTGGACCTGGCCAAGGTGAACGAGTCCTTCCGCGAGCGCAACGGGGCGGCCCTGCGCGAGCTGTTCACGCGCTGGACGCCCCTCCTGTCGGAGCCGGCCCGCCGCGAGGTGACCGCGGTCCTCGGCTGACCGCGCCGTCTCAGGTCCGCTCGACGGCCACCAGCGCCTCCCTCACCGCCCCGAGCAGCTCCTCGTCCATCGGGATGCCGCCGTAGCGGCGGGGCGACGAGGACACCTCGCGCAGTACGGGCAGGGCCGCTGCCGCCGGCCCGCCGATCCCGCCCAGCACCCGTACGGTCCGCAGGACCAGCGCGGTCGCCGAGTGCCGGGCCAGCGGCGCGAGTTCCGGCAGCAAGGCCTCCACGGCCGGCTGCGCGTCGCCGGTGATCCGCCACCAGGCCTCGGCGGCGCCGGTCCGGCTCCACTCCCCGGGGTACGTCAGCAGCGGCCGCACCGCGTCGGCGTGCGGGGCGGCCAGCGGGCCCAGGTCGGCCAGGTAGCGCAGTACCGGTTGCCCGAGGCCTGCCCGGACCGCCGCCCCGCACACCCGCAGGGCGGGTTCCGGGTCCCCCGTGACGCGCCAGTACGCCCAGGCGGCGGTCTGCGCACCGCCGTGCCACGCGTGCCGGCCCGGCCCGGGACCGGCGGTGACGAGGGCGGCCAGCGGCCCGGCCGCCCGCCCGGTCGCGGGGGCCGGGCCGATCGCGCCCAGCGCCTCCGCCGCCGCACGGGCGACCGGGGTGTCCAGCAGCGCGACCAGCTCGGGCACCGCCGGCGCGGCCACCGGACCCCACTCGGCGAGGGTGCGCAGGATCCTCGGGACCGCATGGCTCTGCCGGCCGGGGGCGGCGAGCCGCCGGCGGAAGACCGGCAGCAGCCGCGGGGCCCAGCGTGCGGGCAGCGGGGCGACGTCGAGCCAGTGGTTCCCCAGGCGCGCGGCGTACCAGTCGGCGGCCCTGTCGTCGCCCATGCCGACCAGCGCCCGCAACGCCAGGTCGGCATGGGCCGCGTGGGAGGCGTCCCCGGACCGCTCGACGTGGCGGACCAGTGGGTCCGCGCACGGGGCCGCCGCCGCGCCGCCTCTGGCGAGGACCTCCATCGAAGCCGCGGCCACGTCGCGCTCGTCGTCGAGTCCGGCGGCGACCGCCGCCCACAGCTCCGGCGCGCGGTCGCGCCAGTACCCCAGCCGCGCGCCGGCGGCGAGCACGGCCGCGCGGCGGAGGTCCGCGCGCCGGTGCCCGGCCACCGCTTCGAACAGCGCCGCGGATTCGTCCGGGTGCGCCGCCGACAGCTCCGCGAAGCGTTGGTCCGGTTCATGGCCGAGGGGCCACCACGGCACGTCCGGGAGCCGCTCCCCCTTGGCCTCCGCCAGCCCACGGGCGACCGCACGGCCCACGGCACCCTCCGCAGTGCCCGTGCCCGTGCCCGTGCCCGTGCCGGGCGAGGGCGAGGCCAGCACACCCCGCGCGGCGGCCAGCCCGACCAGCGGATGGCCGTGGTCCACCCAGGGCAGGAGCCACTCCCGGTCCCCGGACAGCTCGCCGACCGCCAGCAGTTGGGCCACGAGCGCCGTCGGATCGTCCTCCACGGCGGCGCGCTGCCGCAGCGCGTCGAGCACGGCCGTCTCCGTGCAGCGGATCGAGCGCAGCACCCAGGCCGCGCCGGTCCGCACGCCCGCCGTCCCGTGGGCGACCAGCGGCAGCACATGGGGCCAGGCATCCGTGAACACCTCGTACGTCCTGCGGTGGACGCCGACCGGACTGAGGCAGGCGGCATCGCCGCGCTGGGCCAGGAAGTCGAGCACCTGCACGAGACGTCGGTCGTCGAGCTGCGGGAGCAGGACGAAGAGGTGCGCGACCGCGTGGGCGAAGAGCGGGGTGTCGCTCCGCCAGCCGAGTTTCTTCTCCAACCGGCTCCATGACACCTGGCGTTGCCCGAAGGTCACCAGTCCGCGCAGCAGAACCGGCAGCTCCTCCCTGCCCGCCGGCACCTCTTCCAGTACGTCCCAGGCCACCGGCCCGGCCCCCCGTTCGTCCATGCCCCGGATCCTAGACGGCCTCCTTCCGGCGGCGGTCGGCGGCTCCGTTCAGTCCCGGCCGCCGTCCCGGGAGTCCAACGCGGTGATGACCGCGCCGCTGCGCAGGGTCGCCGTCAGCGTGGCCGGGGGTGCGGGGGCGGGCGGTGCCGGGACGGCGAGACTGCGTCCGGGCGTGCGGGTGTGCAGTGAGCCCGTGGCATCGATCTCCGTGACCTCGCGGCTGCCGGCGGCCAGTTGGTAGTCGTGGCCGGACGGGGCCCGCCAGACCGTCGTGGCGAGGACGTGCTGCCCGAACCGTCCGCAGGCGGCCGTGGAGCGGGCCCGGGTCACGGCCAGGGAGGCCCCCGTGGGTGGCCGGAGCCGGATCAGGACGTCCCCCTGCCCGGTCCAGCGGGTGGCGCGGGTGCAGGACCAGACCGCCCGCCCGGCGGCCTCGGGGAGTTCCGTGAGCGCGAAGTCCCAGAGGTTGACGGCCCTGACCGCCCGCCCGTCCACCGAGTCCAGGGCGCAGGCCTCCTGGGCCCAGCGGGCGAGGGCGGCGGGCCCCGTGGCCTCGCGGGGCTGGCGGGCCGGCGGGGCGTCGGCGCCCTCCGCGGGCGGGGTGTAGGTGAGGTGGACGGTCAGGAGCCCGCCGCGGTCGGCGAGGAGGAAGGCGTGCTTCTCCACGATGCGCGGCGAGGACGCGACCTCCAGCACCGGACGGGGACCACAGCCCGCACCGTCCGGGCGGCCCCCGCCGGCGGCCTCGCCCGGGGAGGGGGTGGTGACGGTTCCGTCGGGGCCGATCGGCAGGGGGCGGACGGGCTGGGCGGGGGCGGTGAGGTCCCTGGTTCCGGCGGTGGCGATCCACGGGGCGAGCAGCCGGAGGGCCGTGTTCCCGTCCCGGGCCAGGGTGACGGCGGCCGCCGTCGTGACGTCGGCGTCGTCGGTGCGGGCGATGTCCAGGCTCCGGCGGCCGCCGCGCTCGGTGTAGCGGACGACCCGGTCGGCGTCCAGGAACACCACCACGGCCGTCCCCGGCCGGGGGTCTCCCGCGAACAGCAGCTGCGGCGGGTGTCCCGGCGGCTCCGCCGAGGCCGCGGGCGCGACGGTGACGGCCGTACCGGAGGGCGGTGCGGCCCAGGCGCCCAGGGCCCTCGTCAGCAGGGACCGGTCCCCGGTGCGCGGCCCGCGGGCCGGCCAGGCCGTGAAGTCCACCCGGCCGGTGTCGGACCAGGCCCGCTCGGGCACCCGGACGAGGCGCGCGGGATCGAGGGCGGTGCGGGCGGCGGGCGCTCCGGCGTAGGGGACGGGGAGCCCGGCGCCGGGCCCGTCGACGGTGGCCCGGGTCAGCCCGGCGGCCAGCAGCAGGACGGCGGCGACGCCCCAGGCGGCCCGGACGCGCGTGCGGCGCAGCAGCAGGTCGGTGGGCCGGGTGTGCACGTCCGCCGGGTGCAAGATCGTTTCTCTGCCCGGCCGGGGCAGGGTCCGCGGCCCCTGCCCGACCCCGGCGCCCGTCCCGCCGCGACGCCCCTGCCCGGCGCCCCCGTCGGCCGCCTCCTCGTCCTCGGCGGCGAGGGCGGCCCGTACCTCGCCCGCCGGATCACCGGCTCCGGCCTGCGCGAGGACCCCCGCCGCCGCGTCCTCGTCCAGCCCGTCGAACCGGCACAGCACGTGCGCCGCGCGGGCGTACGGGGACAGCCCCGCCAGGGCGCGGGCCGCCTCGTCGAGCTCCTCGGCGCTGGGCCACATCCGCAGCCCCCACACCCACGGCAGGAGCGGCCCGCGCCCTCGTCCTGCCGCGTACCGCACCACCTCGGCCCGTACGGCGGCCAGGGCGTCCCCGCCCTGCCCCGCCCGGCGCCCCGCGGCCCGCAGGGAGTGCTGGACGCCGCGGTGGGCGCGCAGCAGCCGGGCGTGCCGGTCGAGCCCCGGTGGCAGGACCAGGTAGGCCAGACGCAGCAGTTGGGGGTAGCGCTCGATGATGACCGCCTCGGCCTGGCGCAGCCCGGCCGAGGAGCGTAGACGTCGTCCCACGCTGCGGACAACGAAGGAATCATCATTTGGTCACATGCCCGCGCGCCGCGTCAGCGGCGTACGGCGGCGTGTTCGAGGACGGCACGGACCTCGGCGGTGATCGCGCTCTCGTTGCGTTCGAACTCGGGGCCGGTCAGCAGCTGGGGGTCGGCGGGCAGGCCGGTGAGTACGGGCGTGTGGAGGTGGCCGCCGGGCAGCCGCGGGGCGAGTTCGCCGCGCAACCGGTTGGAGCGGTAGGCGACCTCGTTGGAGAGGTAGCCGCCACCGCCGCCGGCCACGGCGCGCGAGCCGGGTGTCGGGCCGTCGGTCCGGTCGACGGGGGTGGTGCCGCCCGCCGGTATCTCGGTCACGTCGGAGTTGAGGAGGACCGGGTACGGGGTCTGGACGGCGGCCGTCACGGCGTCGGCGGGGAGCGTGGTGCGGATGAACTCGGGTCCCGGGCCCAGGCCGGGGGCGGTCACCGGGTGCTCGCGGGTGCCGCCGGACAGGGCGCGCACGTTGTCGGGGTACGGGTCGGCGGACCGTGCCCGCCCCGCCCAGTCCTCCAGCGTGAAGATGCCGGGGTAGCCCTGGCTGACGGTGGTGATGACGTCGGCGGTGGCGGGTCCGGCGGCCAGGCGGGGGGCGAACGCCCGCTCCACGATGCCGGCGTCGAAGTCGGCGTACCGCACGGGCAGGACGACGGCGCGGATCTCGGCCCGGCTGCCGTCGGCGAGGGTCACGTGCCGTCCGTTGAGCTGGAGGGCGGCCGACCCGGACGGGTTGGCGCGGCGGATCTCGGCGTCGAGCCCGAAGGGGTCGAAGCCGCTGATGAAGACGCGCCGTACGCCGGGCGCGGCCCGGAAGGCGTTGTCCGTGAGGCCGCGGGAGGCGTCTTCGAAGCGGGCGCGGAGCGCGGCCCGGTCGACGGCGAAGGCCGGCTGCCAGCGGGCGAGCGCGGCGGTCATGGAGAGGCGCGCCCAGTACAGGGGGCGGTCGTCGCCGGGGGCGAGGTCGCCGCCGGGCCGCTGTCCCTGGGCGCGCCGTACGGAGGCCTGCCAGAGGGCCTGGCCCCAGGAGTCGAGGAGCCGTTCGGCTTCGGCGGGGGTGCGTGTCGTGCACAGGGCGGCGGGGAAGCGTCGTACGAATTCCCCGAACCCGGCCCGCTCGACCAGGGCGGTGGTCCGGGCGTCCGTGAGGCGCGCCTGTTCGGCGTCGAGCGGTACGGACGCCGGTGGCCGGCAGGCGGGGCCGGATCCGTCCGCGTGCGCGGGCGAGGGGGCGAGGGTCACGGGGAGGACGGTGACGAGGAGGGCGGCGGCCGACGCCGCACGACGTAAGAGCATCATGCGATGTGACATTACATAGTGGCCGCCACCCCCGACAGTCACTCCTGCGACAGCCACTGACGCGTCCCGGAGGGTCGCGTGCGAGGATCCGCACCATGGATCACGAGGCGGTGTGGACGTACGGGACGGCGGGGCAACCCACCACGGAACCCGAGGACATGCTGCGGATGCTGCGCGGCGCCGCCCGCGCGGAGCCGGGCGGGCGGGTCGAGGCCCGGGTCGCCGAGTGCGTGCTGTGCGGTGCCGGAGCGGACGAGTTCGAGGTCGCCAAGGGCGAGTGCTTCTGCGTGGGTTGCTGCATACCGGTCGGCATCACGGACGGGGACGTGCACCCGCCCGCGTACCCGTGGACCCTGGAGCCGTCCGAGGCCCCGCTGCCGCCCGCCTCGCCGGGCCCGGGCTTCGAACCGTCGGACCTGCCCCGCTGCCCCGCCGGGCACGACGTGTTCCAGATCGCGGTCGCGCTCGTCTTCGCGCGGGACGGGGCGGTCCGCGGCATCTCGGTGGCCCTGAGGTGCCCCGAGGACGGCGCACTGTGCCTGTACGTCGACAACGCCCGCGTGTCACCGGGTGATGCCTAGGCCGATGTCGTACCGGTGATCCCGGCGAGGGCGCGGCGCAGGACGGAGTCGTCCGGCGGACCGCCCTGCCAGCGGGCGCCGATGTGGCCGTCGGGCCGGACGAGCAGTGCCCCCTGGGCGGAGAGGCCGCACAGGCCGGCGTGCTCGCCGGTGAGGGCCTCGACGCGCAGCGGCCACGCCGGGGCGCTCTGCGACTCCCAGCGGGCGGGGTCCGGCGTGAGCAGCGTGAACCATTCGCCGAACGCGTCGAGCGTGGAACGGTCGCGCGAGAGCCACAGGTGCGGCATCCGGCGGCCGGGCTCCGCGGTCGGGGTGTAGTGGGCGGACACCTCGGACACCTCGGACGCCTCCGATGCCTCGGACGGCAGTCGGCCGCCCTCGCCGTCCCCGTCCGCGAGGACGGCCGCGGAGCGGTAGGTGACGCCGAGCACCAGACCCAGCTGCGCGAAATACCGCTCCGACCAAGGCAGTCGGATCGTACTCGGCGCCGCGCCGCCGCTGGTCCTGAGCTGCTCGCGGCGCAGGCTCTGCGCCTGGAACATGAGGTCGGTGTTGGCCACCGCCTGGCGCAGCGTCTGGTGGGCGACGGGCCGGCGTTCCACCTCGTACGTGTCCAGCAGGCCCGGCCCGGCCCATCCGCGGAGCACTCCCGCCAGCCGCCAGCACAGGTTGTGCGCGTCGGCGACGCCGGTGTTCATCCCGAGGCCGCCGATGATGGGGATCGCGTGCGCGGCGTCGCCGGCCAGCAGGATCCGGCCGTGGCGGAAGCGTTCGGCGACGAAGGCGTTCATCACCCAGTGCTGGACCCGCAGCACCTCGGCGCGGACGTCGGCGCCGGGGCCGAGGGCGCGGGAGACCAGGCCGGACCAGTCGGCGTGCTCCGGGTCCTCGGGGGTGGGCGCGAGCCAGGCCCAGCCCCCTTCGGGGTAGAGCGGGAGGAACGATCCGTGCGCGGTGACGTAGACCCCGGCGGGCTGGTCGGCGCACCACCGGCTCAGGTCCGCGTCGAACACGACGGTGGTGAAGGCCGCCAGCGCTCCGGGACCCGTCGTGCCCGTTCCCAGCAGCTGCCGGACGGTGGAGTTCGCGCCGTCGGCGGCGAGCACGTAGCGGGCGCGGACGCGGCTCTCCGCACCGCCTTCCCGGTCGAGGAGCCGGGCGACCACGCTGTCGGCCCCCTCGGCCAGGCCGGTGACCTCGGCCCCGAACCGCGTCGGCGCGTCCGCCGCTTGCGCCGCGGCGAGCAGGAGGGGCTCCAGCCGGTCCTGCGAGGTGACCACGCCGGTCACGGGGCTTTCCGGGATCGGCGCGTGGACCCCGACCATCGCGGCGGACGCGAAGTCACGGTCGTGGAGGGTGTCGCGGAACCTGACGCGGCCGAACTGCGGCGGGAAGGCGTTGGCGGTGATCCCGGCGGCCAGACCGAGCCGGCGGAAGATCTCCATCGAGCGCGTGTTGACGAGGCGGGACCGGGGGAACGGGGACAGCTCGCGCCGCCTCTCGACGAGCAGCGTCCGCACGCCCCAGCGTTCCAGCAGCCCCCGCGCGGTGAGCCCGACCGGCCCGCCACCGACGATCAGCACCTCTACCTCGTCGTCCGTCACGGGCATGGGGACTCCTCCGGTGTGCGCGCGTCTGCCGGTTCCGGCACAACCCTTGTGGTGACGGGGCCGGATCCGGCCCCGCGCAACGCCCGCCGCCCGCGCACCACCCGGACGGAGCAGGCCCGCTGCGTCCGGGGCAGCAGGCGTGCGCCCACGGGCGACAAGGTACCGCCGCGGCGACGTCGCCCGATGGGGTGCTACCAGGGCAACCGGCCCCCGGACCCGCGGCTCCCGCGCTACGTTCGCCGCCATGGACATCCTGCGCGCGAAGATCAGCCGCGGCTTCGATCTGCTGGACGCCGACGGCGACGGGGCCCTGACCGAAGCCGACCACGTCATCATGGGAGACCGGGCCGCCGACCAGCTCGGGTACGCCCGCGGCTCCGCGGAGCACACCCGCATGGTCAACGCCTACGTCGCGGTCTGGCGCGACCTGCACGCCCCGCACGTCGGCGGCCCCGACGGCCGCCTGGCCAAGCGGGAGTTCGTCACCGGCACCCTCACCCTGGCCGACGACCCCCAGGCCGCCGCCGCCACCGTCGGCGCGATCGCCCAGGCGTTCTTCGCCATCGCCGACGCCGATGCCGACGGCCGGGTCAGCCGGACCGAGTTCGACGCCTTCCAGCGCAGCCACTTCCCGGCGATCGGACAGGCGGACCTGGACGCGGCGTTCGCCCACCTCGACCGCGACGGCGACGGCGTCCTCGACCCGGCCGAGTTCGAGTCCGCCGTGGTCGAGTACTGGTCCAGCACCGATCCGGCCGCCCCCGGCAACTGGTGGATGGGACGGCCCGACACCCTGGGATGACACCCCCGCCGGGCAGGACCGCGCGGCCTACTGCCGACCTACTGCCCGGTCTTCGCGGGCACCAGGTCGAAGTGGTCCTCCTGGTACTGGAAGAGCAGGCAGTCCTCTCCCTTCTCGCATCCGCTCAGGTGCGGCCTGTCGGCGGGGAGCCGGTAGTAGGAGCCCGCCGGGTACCGGACGCGCCTGCCGTCGAAGTCCGCGTAGAAGGTGCCCTTCAGGACGACGGTGGGGAGGTCCTGGCTGTGGACGTGCAGCGGGTTGTCCTTCCCGGCGGGGAACGACACGAACGCCTCGTAGCTGCCGCTCCCCGCGAGGTCGCCCCGCACGTTGGCGTACTTCACCCCTCCCGTTCCCGGGAGTTCCTTCCACGTGCGGCCGGGCGCGGGGAAGGAGAGCAACTCGGAGCCGCCCTTCTTCGCGGCCGGGTCGGCAGGGCCTGTCGGGGACGCGACGGTCGTGGTGGCCGTGTCCTCGCCGTCCGGGCCGGCCGCGGCCGCGGAACCGGGGGAGCAGGCCGCCAGCACGGCGATCGCGGTCATGGAAGCGCCGATCGTGCTGATCTTCCTCGCCAGGGCACGCATTGATGTCTCCTTGCTCAGGGATCCCGGGCGCGCACCGAAGGACGGAAGGCCCGTTCGCGCAGCCGCGCCCGCGTGGCGGGACCCGGTTGTGTACGGCCCCCATCGTGATCCACGGCCCGCCGGGCCCACCATGACGATCTCCCGGCAGATTCGGACACGCCCCTCAGGGACGCGGACGGCCCGAGTGGAGGGCCGCCAGGCCGCGGGCGTGGTCGAACGCCGCCACGGCATCCCGTGCGTCGGTCCAGGGGGCGGCACCGCACCATCCGCCGATGAGCCGGAACTGTGCCAGGGCCTGCGCGTGCCGCCCCGTCTTCACGAGTACGGCGGCGTACAGGTGCCGTATCGCGGGAAGCCGGCGGTCTTCCGGCCCGGCCCCGGCCAGGTCGGCCGCAACGCCGGCGAGCCCGGCCTTGGTGACCCAGGTGCGGTAGGCGGCGTCGCCGTCCCGGAGCGCGGCCTCGTACACGGCGTGCAGGTAGACGGCCGAGAGCAGGCTCCCGGCCGGAGCGGACGCCGCCGCCTGCTTGGCGAAGCCGAACATCAGCCGGTGGGAGCCGTGCCACTTCGCGCACCAGTACTGAAGGGCGTGCCAGTGCGCGTCGTAGTGCTGCGGCGCGCGGCGCGTGACCTCGCTCCACAGGCCTCGGAACTCGTCGTGGGACAGCCCGAGGCCACGCGCGGCGGCGACCATCGTGACCCACGGGGACGGATCCCGGGGTGCCAGCCTGGCCGCCTCCTGGGCCGCGTACACGGCGGTCGGCAGCAGCTCCCTGAACAGCGCCACCTGTTCGGCGGAGGTCTGGTCGATGGTCTTCTCGCCGCGCGCCGCCCACGCGCGCAGCAGCAGGGCGTGGGCGTGGACGACGACGGGATCCGCGTCCTGCGGCCGCTTGGCGCGCCAGACCCGCAGCCAGTGCTCGTCCTCCACGGCCAGGTCCGCGAACACCTCGACGAGCCGCCACCGCTCGGCCCAGTCCTGGCGTTCGGCGGTGTCCGCCAGCAGTCCGGCCGCGGGCTCCCACTCGCCGCGCAGGGCGGCCTCGACGGCGGAGTGCAGTGCGGGCTCGTCACGCGGCGGGCCGGAGCGCCGGGAGTCGAGCTGCTCGCGGGGGACGAGGCCGTAGGCGGCGGCGTCGAAGTTCCGGGCTTTCCGGTTGCGAACGGCGAGGCGGGTGGTGTTGGCGATTGCCCAGAGGAGGACGAGCAGACCGACGGCGGTGATGATGTTCGTGAGCACGAAGCGTCATCATGCCTGGTCAGGGTCACGAGAAGCGAACGCTCTGGCAAAGCGCCGGACTCGTTTCGGCCTCGGTTCGCGCAGCCCCGGGCCCGCGCCGCCGGCCACCGGACCACGTACGAGCGCTGCCACGGCGGTTCACCGGACCGCCCCCGTGCCCAGGTCTGCGACGACCTCGCGGGCCGCCGGGGATCCCGAGGTGAACGCTCCCTGGAGCGAGCCCGTCGCGCGGTGGACCCGCAGACGTACCGGCCGGGGGCGAACCGGCTGGTACGGCTGAGGGGCATCGACATCGGCCCGCGCGCCTGCCGGCCCAGGGCCCTGACCAGGCCCGGACCGACGACGCGGTGATCGCAGCGGACAATCGGCGTGCGTCGAGCGATCAAGCTGGTGAACACTGTGCCGATGAGCCCTCCACCTTCTCGGACACCACAGGAACGAGCCCTTCGGCACGTCGCGGAACTGGCGTCGGGCCCCCCGATGGATCCGGCCCTGAGGGTGACGCTCAACTTCCACCCGGACCGCCTGCTGCACGGCAAGCCGATCCTGGACGCCATGGCCGACGACGGCGTCTACCGTTCGCAGTTCGTCACGGGGACCGGCAACGGCGGACTGACCGCGCATCCGGGCGGCGACCGGTGGCGCTGGGAGAGCCGGATCTTCGACGGGGCCTACGACGGAGCACCTGCTCAGGAGAGGCCCGTCTACGGGGCGTTGAACTTCCGCCACAAGCCGGCCGGCGGGGCACCGCGGTTCGGCTCGGCCCACTTCCGGCTGGCTGCCGAGACGCTGGCGCGGACCACGTTCTGCTACCCGGACAGCTTCCTCGAGCCCTCGGATTTCGGCGTCGCGGACCGTATGGGCCTCATCCGGCTCGCCCTCGCCGATGATCAGGACGAGCTGGACGACTACATCGAGGCACAGGTGCACGGGCCGGTCCGGCTGCACCGCGATGTCGAGGCCCTGGTCCTGGACCCCTGCTACCGCGGAACGGCGGTCGAGGCCGCGGCCCTGCGTCTCGGCTGCCCGGTGGAGTGGCACCCCGGCTTCCGGCTCGGGGCCGAAGAACTCCTGCGCCGTCCCGACTACCGAGGACAGGAATACGTCGACCTGGGCGGGCAGATCGCCGTCGACGGCGTGCTCGACCCCCGCATCGTCGGAGCCGCCGCAGAGAACGGTCCTCACGACGCCCAGGCGGTCAAGAAGGTGTGGCACTACCTGGCCCGCTTCGGGGCGCCCTCCACGGCCGCGGACGGACCGGCGACTCGGCGCAGACGTGCACCCTCCGCGCGGTCATGAGTGAACCGGCGTGCGGGGGCGCCGCGGTCGCCGACCCCTTGTACGTCTCGCCCGGCTTGGTCGGCTGCGTCGACGGTCTCCGAAGCGGAGGCGGTGGCGACGGTGATCACGGCGCCGGAACCGGCGCCGAGCACGGCAACTGCGACGGCAGCCGTGGCGATTCCTGCCTTCCTCGTTCTCTCAATCTCTGGACATCGCGTTCCGGAGCGGGTCCGCGGGAAGCCTTGACGGTGCGCCGACGCGCACGGTCGCGTGCGGACCGCCCCCTCGCCCACCACCGGAATCGGCCGGCGGCCACGGCCGACCCAGGATCACGAACGCCGCCAACACAGCGCTGACGTCAGGCGGCTGTCAGCGCGGGGTGCGACGCTGTCGTCAACAGGCGGCACCGGGCCGCCGGTGATGGACGGCGGGAGGGCGTTGGTGAGGGTGACTCCGGAGGATCGGCTGTGACGCGGGAGAACGAAGCCGGCTCCGAAGCCGCCGAGCGGGACGAGTGGTTCTACGCGGCGGCTGTCGGCGTGGGGCCGCTCCGGTTCGGTATGACCGTCGCCGAGGTGGTCGAGGCGGCCGAGGTGATCGGCACGGCGGAAGTCAGCGGTTGTCGCCGGGAGGCCGCGGTCTTCTCGCCGACGTGGAAGGTCGAAGTCCACCGTCGTGGGACCGCACCGTCTGCGCCTGCCGTCACGGCCTACGTGAGCCGGGACGCGGGGCTGTTCGGCGTCGCCTGCGACGCCGTGCGGGGTCCGCAAGTCGCGTACGACGGCCTCCGGCTGGTCGGCAGGGACCTGGCGGAGCTGGAGAGCGACGCCATCGCGTACGCCGAGGCCAACGACGTGCAGTTCCGCGTCATGCCCGAGGGCTACGCGGCACCCGACGATCCCGGGATCGTCATGCGCGCACAACCGGTGGGGGAGGCCCTGCGATCGCGTCCGCTGTTCATGGTGCCGCGCGACGGCGCGTGGACGGAATGGGACTCGTTGCCTTCCGAGGAGTACCACGTCGGCGGCCGCCGCTCGAAGAGCCGCACGCCACCGGACGATCCACGGCCCGACGGGTGTCTTCAGTGCCGGGCCTGATCGGTACGGAAGCGGCATGCCGATGGCGCGGGCTTGACCTCCAGTGGACTTGAGGTTTTACGGTCGTGTGCATGACCAACCAGACGCACCGCGAGACGGCCCCCACGACACCTGAGCGCTACCGCACGGCGGTGGTCCCGCACATCGCGGTCGCCGACGCCGCCGAGGCCCTCTCCTTCTACGTGAGGGCCTTCGGGGCGATCGAGGACTTCCGCCTCGACGCGCCGGGCGGCGGGGTGCTGCACGCCGAGATCCGTATCGGGGAGGCGGTCCTGATGCTCGGCGACCGGACGGAGGGAGTCTTCTCCTCCCCGGCCGCACTCGGCGGTACCTCGGCCGCCCTGCACGTGTACGTTCCGGACGTGGACGCCCTCGTCGGCACGGCCGTGGCGGCCGGGGCGGAGCTGCTGCAGGAGCCGGCGGACCAGTTCCACGGCGACCGCACCGCCGTCCTGCGCGACCCGTCGGGGCACGTATGGGTGTTCCTGACGCACCTGGAGGACGTGTCCGGGCCGGAGCTGCAGGCACGACTGGGCGCCGCCCACTAGCGGCGTTCGCCCCGGGCCCGGCGCGGCGAGACGTTCCGGGCGCGGCATGACCGGGGCAGGGGGAGGCCCTTCGCCGGCCTTCTCGGAAGACTGTCCCCGTCTACGGCTGTTCGAGCCGGCCGTGATCTCAGGCCGTCACCGGAGCACGGGGGCCGCGTCGTAGTCCTGCTCCTGGTAGATGGTCAAGATCGCGGCCACGGCGTCGACTTCGAGCGGTCCGGGGATCCTCAGCCAGACCAGTTCGGGCAGTTCCTCGGTGCGGTCGAGCCGGTCGGCCGCTCCGGCGGGCCAGGGCGACGGCAGCTTCGGCAGGTGGACCAGGGAGATCCCGTCGATGAAGGAGGGGCACAGATCGGGTTCCCAAGGGCGGACCGAGTAGAGGTTGGCCAGCGAGATCACCAGATCGGGCATCCGCGGCTCCCCGTTCGACCACGGCGCGATCAGCCACACGTCGAGCGTGTTGTCCTTGCGGTCCTCGTTGGACTCGTCCAGGGAGATGCGTTCGATGGAGTGGTGGATGAAGGACTGCAGCGCCGGCGCCGCATTCGTGCACCGGTTCCTGAAGGCGTCGCCCGCCCCGTGTTCGTCAGCCACCCCACGAGACTACGGTGAGCGGAACCGTCCACGGCAGTGCTTTTCTCGGACGTGCGCGCGTCGCGCATCGGGGACGCCCCGGCCCGCGATCGGCGATCAAGCTGTCAGTGCCTGCCCCTAGGCTCAGCCCATGACAGAAGACTTGGTCAGGGATTCGTGGGACCGCATCGACCAGTGGCTGCGCGAGAACGCACCCCGCACCTTCGCCACCCTCGGACCGCCCGCGGCACCCGAGGAGATAGCGGCAGCGGAGCAGGAACTGGGCGTCACCTTCCCTCCCGACCTGGTCGCGTCACTGCTCCGGCACAACGGGGCCCCGGACGGCCCGGAAGCCTTCCGGTTCAGCACGGACGACCGGTTGCTCCCGGTGAGTGAGATCGTCAGCGACACCCGGTGGATGCGCGACATCGCCGAGGACCTGGACGAGGAGGAGGCCGAGTACTACTGGATCGACGCCTACCTGAAGTTCGGTTCCTACGGGGCGACGTCCGACGGCCTCACGATCGACTGCCGCCGCGGGCAGCACTCGTACGGTGCGATCGGACGCTTCTTCGACGAGACCGGAACCGACTTCGGGCAGGCCGACTCGCTGGGCGCGTATCTGGCAGAACTGGCCGACCAGCTCGAACGCGGCCGGGAGAGCGGCGCCGTCACGTTCAACGGCCGGCTGTTCTGGGAGTGGGCAGCGTCTCTCGGACCGGACTGGGGCAGCGCCGACGCCCCCCTTCCCCGACCGGACGAGCAGCTGCCGGAACTGGATCTGTCCTGCACCCCCGCCGACGTCCTCCACGTCGGCGCCCTCGACGGGCTGGAGGAACTCGGTGCGCTGCTCGCGGTCCTGCCTCGTGAACACGTGACCGGGGCCGCGCGCAAGCAGCTGCGCAGAGTGGCCGTGGAGACGGGCCTGAACAAGTACCCGGAGGTCAGGTCGGCCCTGGACGCACTGGACCGGGGCGAAGCCCCACCCCGCCCGGACCAGGCCGGCCCGCTGGCCCTGCGACTGCGCTGGGTCATCGCGCAGGCGAACACCCGCCGCGACGCTCCCCGCAGGTGGGCCGCGGAGAAGATGGTGCACGGCATCTGGGGCTCGCCCTACAGGTCCGTCTGCGAGAGCGCGAGCGTCCGCGGCCACTTCACCGTCGACTGGCGTACGGATCTGCATGCGGACCTGGGCGATCCGGCACTGCCACCGATACCCGACGACCGCTTCTGGGGGACCCTGCGCAACCCCGCCGTCGACTCCAGCTGGCACGCGGCCGAATACGCCCAGGATCAGGACTGATCCCGAGAGTCCCGGCGACCTTCCGCCGCCGAGATCGCTTGGAACGTGACGCGATCGGCACCTCGTCCCGGCAGGACCGAGCCGCACTCGAAATCCCTCCGCAGACGTGCCGACCGACCGCAGGCCACGGGAATTCACGTGACAGCGCAGGGCCGGCTCCGCGATCATCTGCCGATGAACACGGGACCGGACCTTCTCGGTCTGAACATCATCTGCCCACCGCCCGACGAGGGCGGCGTGGAAGTCCGTCCGATCGTCAACGGCCGGGATCTCCTGGCCGGAGCGGCCCCTGATGGCGTGGGCGGCTCCCGGTACCGGGGAACAGGCCCCCGGTATCTGCTCGGCCGGGCCGGGCCGTTGCACGCCTCTGTAATATCCCGCGAGGTCCGTCTCGCCCGGTCGGGGTGCGGCGTTGAGGAGTGCTGTGGTGCCCTGTACGTGACGGTCAGGCGGGACGGGGATCACGTCGTCTGGACGGGCTGGCGCGACCTCGCACGTCAGGACGTCGACCTGCCGGTCATTCGGTTCGCCGCGGCGCAGTACGAGGCCGAGGTGCTGCGAGCCGGAGAGGACCGTGGCTGGGAGTGGCCGGCGGGTGCGGTGGCGCGGTTGCTCGAGGAGGGGCTGAGGGAGCGCGGCGACTGGCTCGCCCGGTGGGAGTGCGAGTTGGAGGACGTCTGGGCCTCCCGCAAGGAACCCGATCGAGTCCACGTCGTCCTGAGGCACCCCCCTGGCCAGGCCGACACGGGTGAGCCCTGGCTCCAGTTCGGGATGACCCTCCCCATCTCCGCGGACGAGCCGGCGGACCAGGCCGAGCGCCTCGTCTCGCGGCTGACCGCAGGTGACCCCCGTGCCGCGGCCGAGGTCTGGGGAGGTTCGCATGACGCCGAACAACTGGGCTACCCATGGCCGCCGGTCTTCCCGTCATCCGGGTGAACGGCCAGCACGAGCATGCCCGCGACTCCGGGCATGACGCGCAGCACGCCGACGCCGGTGAGGCCGCCGGGCGCGGCCGAAAACCGCCCCTTGCAATTAGTGATATGCGCGACAACGGAACAGCGGACCGATGCGCAGCAGATACGCCACGGGGGCGACCGTCATTCATTGACGGTTTTGGGATTCACCTTTCGCGGCGCGGTATTCGGTCATGAGGACATGACCTCACCAGGTAAGTCAAGACTTACCTTCATGGGGAGTTCGCCGTATGGTGTGGCCCGAATCAAAGGAGCCCACCTATTGTTGAAGACAAATAGCGCCGCCGCACGGGAAGTTGCATCGGAGCGGGAATATGTGTCCTCCCTGTACGAGGCGCTGACCGAGCGGCTTTCCGAGGCGCGCGCCCACCGGGCGAGTGTCCTGAAGACACCGGCGGAAAGCGCCGGCGAGGCATACGAGCGGGAAAACGCCGCCGAGCGCCTGGCCAAGGAAATCGGCCGGCTGGAGGGCGCCGAAAAGGGGCTGGTATTCGGGCGGATCGACCGGACCGACGGCACGGTCCTGCGCATCGGGAGGATCGGACTGCACACGGAGGAGGACGACCTGCCGCTGCTCGTCGACTGGCGTGCGAATGCCGCGCGGCCGTTCTACGAGGCGACGCCCGTCCATCCGATGGGCCTGCGGCGGCGCCGGCACCTGCGCCTCGAGGAGCGCACGGTCGTCTCCGTGAGCGACGAACTGCTCGACGGGACCGCCCCGACCGGCGAGGACGTCGTGGGGGACGGCCCGTTGACCGAAGCCCTGTCGGCACGGCGTACGGGCAGGATGCACGCGGCCGTCGCGACGCTGCAGGCCGAGCAGGACGAGATCGTCCGCTCCGCCCACCGCGGGGTGACCGTGGTGCAGGGAGGTCCCGGCACCGGCAAGACGGTGGTCGCCCTGCACCGGGCGGCGTACGTCCTGTACGCGTTCCCGCGCGCCGCCGAGGAAGGGGTCCTGGTGGTCGGCCCGAACTCCCGGTTCCTCGACTACATCTCCCAGGTCCTCCCCTCGCTCGGCGAGAACGACGTCGTCCTGGCGACCTGCCGCGAACTGGCCGGGGTCCCCGCGGACACGGTGGCCGACCCCTTCGAGACGGCGCGCCTCAAGGGCGGCTCCGGCCTCGCCGACGCCCTGGCCGGCCTGCTCCGCATGCACCAGGCCCCCGCCGGCGACTTCACCGTGCGGGTCGGACGGCAACTGGTGCACCTGTCCGGCGAGGAGGTCGCCGCGGCGCGCGACGCCGCCCTCGCGGCCGTACCGGGGCACAACCCCGCACGCCGGCTGTTCACGGAATTCCTGGTCGACGCCGTCGCCGACGCGATGCGGCGGGACATGGGCGACCTCCTGGAACGGATCGACGCCGAAGCCGCCCTGATGACGGGCATGGACCTCGACCGCTTCACCGGAGCCGACCGGCGTCGCACCGAAGGCGCCGCCGACCCGGGCCCGGCCCACGAACTGGACCTGGACGCCGTCCGGGCCGACCTCCTCGACGACGCCGGCGTCGACCGGGCGGTGGAGGCGCTGTGGCCACGGCTGGTACCCGGCGACCTCGTGAAGGCGCTCCTGACGGACCCCGACGCCCTCTCCGAGCACCTGCCCCGCCTGACCGCCCAGGAGCGGTCCCTCCTGCTGCGCGGTCCGCACGACCCGTGGACCGACGCCGATGTCGCGCTGCTGGACGAGGCGGCGAGCCTGGTCGACGGTCCACCCGAGCGGACGTACGGGCACGTCGTCGTCGACGAGGCGCAGGAACTGACCGCCATGCAGTGGCGGATGGTCGTCCGCCGCTGCCCGGCACGGGCCATGACGCTCGTCGGCGACTTCGCCCAGGCCGGCCCGGTCGCGACGGCACGCGACTGGAAGGAAGCACTGGGCCCCCACGTCGGACCGCGGTTCAGACTGCACCACCTGACCGTCAGCTACCGCACCACGCAGGAGATCCTGGAGAGCGTCAGGGACCTGCTCACACGGATCGCGCCGGACCAGCAGCACACACGGTCGCTGCGCAGCGGTGAGCGCCCCCGCACCGTGGCCACGCCTCCCGACGGGCTGCTCACCGCCGTCCTTCGGGAAATCCGAGCCCAGAGCGCCGCCCACCCGGGCGAGCTCCTGGGCGTGGTCTGCGCGGACACCAGGGTGGGCGAACTGACGGCCCGCGGCGTCGGCGACCACGCACGCATCGTGCCGGCGTCCGAAGCGCGCGGCCTGGAATTCGACGGGGTCGTCGTCATGGACCCGGAGGAGATCACCGAAGCCCGCCCGGGTGGCGAGAGGGACCTGTACGTAGCCCTGACCCGGGCCACCAAGCGCCTGTGCACCGTCACCGCCGGGTGACCACACCACGGCCGTCCACGACGTGCGCGAGCCGCCACCGCTCCAAGGTGAGACCGCGGGACCTGCACAATCGCAGCATGAGCGACCCCGTCGAAACGGACAGTGCCCGAGCCGCGGTGGCGCTGGTCATCGAGCGCCTGCCACCACACTGCGGTCCGGCCTTCGTGGGCACCGCAGAGGAACTCGCCGCCCACGAGAAGACGCGGGGCGACAGCTGAAGGGCTTCGCGGCCGGTCCAGACGGTCCGGGCGTGTTCCCGGGCCGGCGCCGCGTGGAGGGGGACAGCAGGAGAGAGGCGGCTCGGCCGCGGCGCCATCCGATCGGCCCTCCTGTCTCGCGCGCCCCCGCCGGGCCCTGGTTGTCTGGAGCGGAATCCTCAGGAGGCCGGCCATGCCACAGGTCAACGAGTCACGGGATGACGATCCACAGGACGAGGGCCAGAAGGAACTGGCCGAGCTGAGGGCGCGGGTGCGCGCGCTGGAGGCGGCGGCCGCCCGACGGCCCCCGACCCGGCACCGCACGCGCTCGCTCGTCGGTGCCGTCCTGATCTTCCTCGGCTGCCTGCTGGCCCCCCTGGGCCTCCTGGCCTCCTGGACCTCCGACATCGTCGGGGACACCGACCGCTACGTGACGACCGTCGCGCCCCTCGCCTCCGACCCGGACGTACAGGCGGCGGTGGCGAACCGGGTCACCGGCGCGGTCATGGAGCACATCGACCTCCAGGCGCTGCTGCAGGACGCGGCCCCCGACCAGCGGCCGCTGCTGGAGAAGGCACTGGGCCGCCTCGGAGGCTCGCTCGAAGGCGCGCTGAGCAGCTTCGTCCGGGAGAAGGCGCAGGACGTCGTCGCCTCGGACGCCTTCGAGAAGGTGTGGACGGACGCCAACCGTGCGATCCACACGTCGCTCGTGCGCGCCCTGACCGGCAGTGGCGAGGGCGCCGTCCAGATCAAGAACGACGCGGTGACCCTCGACCTCGCCCCCGTGATCGAGCAGGTCAAGCAGCGGCTCGTGCGGTCCGGGCTGGCCCTGGCGGAGAAAATCCCGGAGATCCACACCGATTTCACCCTCGTCCAGTCCGAGGACATCGGCCGGGTCAAGACCGGATTCCGGCTCCTGCAGCTCGCCGGGACGTGGCTGCCCGTCCTCGCGGTCCTCCTCGCCGCCGGGGGCGTCCTGCTTACCACGCACCGGCGCCGGGCCCTCGTCTCGGCGGCCCTCGGATTCGCGGCGGCCGCGCTGGTCCTCGGCATCGCGCTGACCGTGTTCCGGACGGTGTACCTGGGCGCCCTGCCCGACACGGTCTCCCAGGCGGCCGCCGGCTCCGTCTACGACGCGATGGTCCACCTGCTGCGGCTGTCCGTCCGTACGGTCGTGGTCCTGGGCGTGGTCCTGGCCCTCGCCGCCTGGCTCTCGGGGCCGGGCCGTTGGGCCGGTGCGGTCCGGGCGCTGTGGCACTCCGGCATCACCGCCACCCGGGGCACGGCCGACCGGCTGGGACTGCGTACCGGCCCGGTCGGTCCGTTCGTCCGCCGCCACCGCACGTGGATCACCTGGATCCTCGTCGCGGCCGCCGTCGTCGCCTACGTCCTGTGGCCCCACCCGACCGGCTGGGTGGTCGTGGGCTTCGCCCTGGCACTGCTCTTCGCCCTCGCCGTGGCGCAGTTCCTCGCCGAGGAGCCGCAGGCCTGACGCGAAGCCGGCCCCCGCGCGAGACGGCGCGGGGGCCGGGGCGCTTCCCAGCGGTGGCCGGGGGAGCGGGAACCCCGAGAGGACGGCCTGGTGCACCACCGGCCCGGACCCAGAGACCCTCCGCGGCGAGGATCCCCGGCCCGGGCCGGTGGTGCTAAGCCGACACCGCCGTCACCCGGCCGTCCGCCACCGCCTCCAACAGCGTCTGGTGGTCCCGCTCGTTCCGGTCGGCGTAATGTTCCGCGAACCGTTCCACGGCCTGGTCGAAGACGTCGCCCCCGCCCAGGTACGCGGCGATCGCGATCCGGTCGCCGGAGCGCGCGTGCGCCCGGGCGAGGGTCTCCCCGCACAGCTCCCCGAACACCCTCATGCCGCGCGGCACCATGTCCGCGGGGTCGGCGATCGCCTTCCAGTCGCGCAGCTGCCGCAGGTAGAAGTCGCGCTCGCGGCCGTCGATGCCCGCCTCGTGGGTCCAGCCGAGGAAGATGTCCCCGGCGGCCTGCATCAGCCGCTGCCCGGCGACCACGCGCTCGCCCTGGGTGGCGTGCTCGCTCGCGCCGACGTGCTCGGCGAGCACCGATTCGCCGGCCTCCTTGGCCTGCAGGATCAGCGGGTCCCGCCCGTCACGGCCGGTGAGCAGCACGATCCAGCAGCGTGTGCCGACACTGCCGACGCCGACCACCTTGCGGGCCATGTCGACGACCGTGAACTGCTTCAGCAGATGGCGCCGTTCCGGCGCCAGGGTGCGTCCGTACCGGTCGATCAGGTCGCGGATCTCCTGTTCGAGGACCCCCCGTTCCCGGTCGGGCAGCAGCTCGGCGACAGGTGTGATCAGGTACGGCACGGCGGTGAACCGCCGCTCGCCGCGGACCACCTCGGTGAGCCTCCCGAAGGCCTGCAGGCTGTCGCGGCCGCGCGCCTTCTCCAGGGTGTCGGCGACGCGCCGCCGCCCCCGCGCGCGCAGGGCCTCGGCCGCCACCGTCCGCAGCCGGTCGGCGTCCACCCGCGCGTACCAGACGTCCAGGTTGCGCATGGTGGCGAAGCGGCGCATCCACTCCCGGTACGAGCGCACCGCGGAGCGTACGATCCGGGCGCGCTCCGCGTCGTCGTAGCCGTTCTCCCGGGCCGCGATGACGAGGCTGGCCGCCAGCCGTTTGACGTCCCACTCCCACGGGCCGGGCAGGGTCTCGTCGAAGTCGTTGAGGTCGAAGAGCAGGTTGCGCTCCGGCGATCCCAGCAGCCTGAAGTTCAGCAGGTGGGCGTCGCCGCACAACTGGACCCGCAGACCGGAGTCCGGCGTGCCGGCCAGGTCGGCGGCCATGATCGCGGCCGCGCCCCGGTAGAAGCGGAACGGCGACTCGATCATCCTCCCGTAACGGACCGGGACCAGCTCGGCCAGACGGGTGGCCGACTGCCGCTCGATCACGGCCACCGGATCCCGTCGGGCGGCGGGGGCGAACTCCTCGTGACCGGACCGCGGCGCCCGCTTCCGGGCCGCCTTGCCGCGGGCGGCCCGCTCCTCGGGGGACAGCCAGGGCCCGCCGCCGGCCGCGGTCGTCCTGTGCATCGGCGTCATGCGAACCTCCTGGCTCGTGGTCCTCGGGCCGTGTGCTTCCAGCATGCGCCCCGCGCGACGGGAGCCCACCCGGACGTACGCCGGTCAGGGCGGCCCGCTCCCCGGGTCCCGGACCGGGCTGCCCAGGCGATCGGCCAGGTACGGTTCCTGCGCCAGCACGGCGCCCGTGCTGAGGCCGATCGCGATGGCCACGCACAGCACGATCAGCCACGACAGCAGCACGAAGACCGAGCCGAACGCCCCGTACTCGCTCAGCACCCGGTTGAGGGCGAGCGGCATGTACAGGCGCGCGGCGAGCGACAGGGCGGTGACGGCCAGGGCGCTGAGCAGGGCCCCGGGCAGCAGCGGCCACCAGCCGATCGCACCGCCGAGCAGCAGGTGCTGCGTCCACCACCACGCCGCCGTCTGGAGGAGGAAGGTGAGGGGGATGCCCAGCCACAGCCCCGTGCCGAACCCGTCGCGCACCGGGCCCTGCACCACCAGCAGGCCCGTCCAGACGGCGATCCACACGACCCAGCGCCAGACCGCGACCCGGGCCGCTCCCCGCGGGATACCCCAGGCGCGTTTGCACAGCCGCTGGACCGCCCGGCTCACCGCGGTCGCCGACAGCAGCACCATCACCGACCCCACCACCCCCACCGCGTTCTGCACGTCGTCGTCCGTCCCGGCGAAGAACTGGTCGAGCTGCTCGTCGGACTCGCCGGTGAGGCCGAAGAGGGCGCGCAGCGACGAGGTCAGCTGCTCCTGGAGGGCCTGCGGGGCGAGCGAGGCGACGACGAAGAGCAGGGGAACGACCGTGAGGAGGACTTGTGCGGCCACCCGGGTCGCCGAGTCGAAGACGTTCACCGCGATCATGCGCTCGGCCAGATGGGTGATCACGGGAAAGCGGACCTCGCTGCGGTACCGGATCCGCCGTCCGGTCTCCACCAGCTCCCGCGAACGGGTCCGCCACCACGATGCCCACAGCTTGCCGCGCACCGGCCTCCTTCGTCCTCGTCCAGGTTGGCGGACCCGGGCGGGCGCGGCACCTCGGCGGCGGTGCCACCGGGCCCGCGCACCATCGCCGGTCAGTCCATGGGCCGGCTGGTGACGTAGACGGTGCGCAGGACGATGGCGGCGGACAGCAGCAGCAGGTTGCAGCCCATCAGCCCGTACAGGCCGAGGCCCTCGCTCACGCGCGGCCCGCTGTCCATCCCCAGGAGTTCGAGGCCCGCGAACCCGAGGAAGATCCCGACGAGGGCGTGCACCACCCGCCCGACGAGTTCGCCGGCGACCCGCCGATCCCGGGGGTCGGCGAAGAGCCGCACGTTCACCCCCAGACGCCCTTCCTCCAGCGCTCCGCCGAGGCGGTCCAGACGCCGGGGCAGCCGTCGCAGGACGGGGAGCAGCGCGATCAGCTCGTCGCGGGCGGTGTCACGGACCTTCTGGGGTCCCAGCCGGTCGGCCATCCGTGCCGAGGCGTACGCACGTGACGCCTCCAGCGTGTTGAACCCGGGGGAGAGGCGGACCAGTGTGCCCTCCAGGGTGGCCAGGGCCCGGAACACGGCGGCGATCTCCGGTGGCACCGCCAGCCGGAAGTCGGCCACCAGCCGGAACAGGTCGCTGAACATCTCCACGTCCGGTGCGGATCCGTGCCCCAGATGGCGGGCGCTGAACTGCCCGAGCGCCCGCAGCAGACGCTGCTCGTCGACGTCCTCGGGCCGGTCGGTGACCTCCAGGAGCGCCTCGCGCAGGGCGAGCGGGTCGCCGCGGTCGACGGCGAGGAAGAGACCGCCCATCGCCTCGCGGAGCCCGGCGTCGATCCGGCCGACGGATCCGAAGTCGAGCAGGGCCGCCCTGCCGTCGGGCTGGAGCAGGATGTTGCCGGGATGCGGATCGGCGTGGAACACCCCGTCCAGCATGATCTGGTCGAGCAGTACGGTGAGCAGGGTCTCGGCCAGCTCGGCCCCGTGCCTCTCGTCGTCGGGGACGGCCTTGCCGAGGGAGGTGCCCTCGACCCGGCTCATGACCAGGACGCGCTCCGAACTGAGCCGGCCGTACAGGACCGGGACGGTGACGCCGGAGCCGCCGCGAGCCTGGGCGGCCCGGCGCACCGAGGTCATGTTGCGGCCCTCGACGCGGAAGTCCAGTTCCTCCCGCAGCGCGACGGCGAAGCCCCGCGCCAGCTCCTCCAGACCGAGACCTCGCCCCCAGGCGGTACGGTCGGCCAGCGCGGCGGCCAGACGCCCGACGATGTCCAGATCGCGCTCCACGAGTTCCGGTATCCCCGGCCGCTGCACCTTGACGATGACCTCGGTGCCGTCGTGCAGGACGGCCGCGTGCACCTGCGCGATGGAGGCCGCGGCCAGCGGTACCTGCTCGAACGAGGCGAACAGGTCCGGCAACGGCGCGCCCAGGCCCTCCCGGACCTGTGCCTCGACCTCGTTCCACGGCGCGGGTGCCACCTGGTCCTGCAGCAGACTGAGCTCCTCGACGTACACCTCGGGCAGCAGATCCCGCCGGGTCGACATCAGCTGCCCCAGCTTCACGAACGTCGTCCCTCCGGCCTGCAGGGCCTGCCGCAGCTCCCGTGCCAGCAACTCGTGCCGCACCGCGGGTGCGCGTCGCCGCCCGCGCAGATACGGCCCGAGTCCGTGACGGGCGGCGATGCGCACGACCTGGGAGTAGCGCCTCGCCCGCGCGATGCGCCCCCGCACCGACCGGACCCACCCGAGCGGTCTCACGGACCCCACGGGCAGCATGACGTCCAGCGAGACCAGTACGACCATCGAGGCGAGCATCCCGACCCCGACCATCAAGGACAGCAGCGGCGCCAGCTCGCCCGACTTCTCCAGACGGGGCCCGAACAGCCCACCGGACACCGCGAGTCCGCACGTTCCGGCAGCCGCGATCCGCACCACCCCGGCCCGCACCCCCAGCAGCCTGCGCCCCACCACCGCGGGCGCCACCACCACGAGCAGGAAGACGAGTATTCCGACCAACGCGCCAGTGATCCACATGCTGTCATTCAACAGCACGCCTGTACGATTCCTCGCCCTGGCGCCATCGCCAAGTCGCCTTCTTTCGCCGGGGATTGGCCTGTCGGACGCCGCCCTCCACCCGGCGCATCCGCGCGGCGGAGTCCGCAGGGGGCGCGTGCGGGCCGCAGGGCTCGGGGCGTGCCGGCGGCACGGCCGCGCCGAAAACCCGGTGCCGGGGGTGCCGGTGCCCGGTGACAATGGGCCGATGATCAAGCTGCCCCCCGCCGCGCGGGACTCCTTGGCCGGGCTCGCCTTCGGAGACGCCTTCGGCGACCGCTGGTTCGGCATCCTGCGCCGCGAGGGCCCGGCGGCCCTGGAGGCACGGATCCTGCCCCCGGAGCCGCTGTGGCAGTGGAGCGACGACACGGCCCAGGCGGTCGTGCTCCTCCGGGAACTCGCCGAGGGCGGCGGAACCGTCGTGCAGGACCGTCTCGCCCTGAGCCTGGCCGAGGCCTACGCCGACGACACGCACCGCGGCTACGGGGCCTCGATGCACGACGTGCTCCGCCGGATCGGTGCGGGTGAAGGCTGGCGGGAGGTGGTCGCCGGACAGTTCGGCGGCCAGGGATCCTGGGGCAACGGCGCTGCCATGCGCGTGGCCCCGCTCGGCGCCTGGCTCGCCGACGACCTCGAAGCCGTCGTCGAACAGGCCGCCAGGCAGAGCGAGGTCTCGCACCACCACCCGGAAGCCGTCGCCGGAGCCGTGGCGGTCGCCGTGGCCGCGGCGCTGGCCACCCGCAGCCGGGGCGGAGCCGCCCCCGCGCGCCCGGACTTCCTCCGCGCCGTCGCCGAACGGCTCCCCGTCGGCGACGTCCGGTCCGGGGTCCGGATCGCGGCCCGGATGCCGGAACACACCTCGGTCCGGCACGCCGCGGAGGTCCTGGGCTCCGGCTACCGGATGTCGGGACCCGACACCGTGCCCTACGCCCTCTGGTGCGCGGCGACCCACCTCGACGACCTGCACGAGGGCCTGTGGTCCACCGTCGCCGGGCGCGGGGACATCGACACCACCTGCGCCATCGCGGGCGGGGTCATCGCCGCCCGCACGGGCGTCACAGCGCTCCCGCCCGCCTGGCACGCAGCCCGTGAGCCGCTGCCCGCGGCCGTGTCCGCGTAGGGAACCCGCCCGGTGCGGGCCGCGCACCGCCCTTCGGGCGGCGCACGGCCGGCCGGGGCCGCCCCCTCACCGCGGACCCGGGGCGTACGGGCGGCTCCCTACGGGCAGAGCGTGATCATGACAGAGACCGCTACGCACACCCCCGCCCCACCGCGCCGCCCGTTACGCCAGCTGCTGGCCGCGTCCGTCGGCGACGCCGTGGAGTGGTACGACTGGTACGCGTACACCTTCCTGGCCACCCACATCGCACGGCAGGTCTTCCCGGCGGGCGCGGGCAACTCCCTGGTCCCGCTGCTCTCCGTCTTCGCCGTCTTCGCCGTCGGATTCTTCATGCGCCCGGTCGGCGGGCTCCTGATGGGCGCGATCGCCGACCGGCGGGGCCGGCGCACCGCGCTCACCGTCACCATCCTGCTCATGGGCGGCAGCAGCCTGCTGGTCGGCCTCACACCGGCCTACGCGGCCGTCGGCGTGCTCTCCCCGGTCGTCCTCGTGACCGCGCGGCTGCTCCAGGGCCTGTCCGTCGGCGGGGAGTTCGCCGCGTCGACCACCTTCCTCGTGGAGTCCGCCGGGCCCGGCCGCCGGGGCCTCTTCTCGTCGTTCCAGTACGTCTCCACCTCCGTCGGCCAACTCGCCGCCTCCGGCCTCGCCGCACTGCTCGTCACCGCGCTCCCCGAGGACGCCATGAACACCTGGGGATGGCGCGTGCCCTTCCTGCTCGGTGCCGTCCTCAGCCTCGCGGGGTTCTGGATCCGGCGGGGAGCGGAGGAGACCCTCGCCGCCCACCCCGCCGAGGCCCCCCGCCCCGGGCTGTTCGACGCGCTCCGGTACCACCCCCGCGCCTCGCTGCTGATCGGCGGCATCACGGCCGGAGGAACCCTCGCGTACTACACGTGGACCTCGTACCTGCCGACGTACGCCGAAGTCGAGACCGGCATGGCCAAGGGGGACGCGCTGCTCGCCGGGACGCTGGCCCTGGCGTTCTTCGCCCTGCTGCAGCCGATCGGCGGCCTGCTGTCCGACCGCTTCGGACGCAGGCCCTCCCTGCTGTTCTTCGGGCTCGGCTTCGCCGTGCTCGTCGTGCCGCTGCTGCGTGCCCTGGACGGTTCGTTCCTCTCCCTGCTGCTCGTCCAATGCGCCGGCATGGTGCTGCTCACCGGCTTCACCTCGATCTCGGCGGCCGTGAACGCGGAGGTCTTCCCGGCTCGGGTGCGGGCGGCCGGCATCGGCTTCCCGTACTCGCTGACGGTCGCGCTCTTCGGCGGCACGGCCCCGTACATCGGTACCCTGCTGCAGGAACTGGGCGCGCCCGGCCTGTTCTCCTGGTACGTCGCCGTGCTGTGCCTCTGCTCCTCAGCGGTGTACCTGCGGCTGCCGGAGAGCGCCCACAAGCCCCTTCCTCGCTGACGGCCGCCCCGCCGGCTCACCCGTCCGGATGCGCCGTGTCCTGCAGGGGGAAGGCCATCATGCTGACGCCCAGCGGGATCGTGCCCGGCGCGTGCGGCGGCCGTGCGGCCTCGTGGAGCTCGACGGCGAGTTCGCAGAGCCGTCGCCGAACCGCCTCCCACGTCCGGGGATCCACCCACAGCTCGGCGTCGACGGTCACGCCCTCGCTCCCCTCGCGCCGGCGGCCGGCACGGTCCCGCAGCGCGTGCGCCATGGTCTCGGCCAGCATCGGGTTCCCGCCCTGCTGGTCGGACAGGGGCGTGCCCCGGACGGTGCGGTAGCGGCGCTCCCTGCCGCCACGACGGAGGCGTTCCTCCGCCAGCTCGACCAGGCCCGCGGCGTCCAGGCGCCGCAGGTGCTGGCTGGCCAGCGCGTGCGAGACGTCCAGCTCGCGGGAGAGTTCGGCGGCCGACATGGGCCCGGGCCACATGAGGCTGAGCATCCGGAGCCGCAGAGGGTGGGCGAGCGCGCGCAGTACGGGGTCGGTATCGGTCACGTAGGCCAGTAAACCGCAGCCGGGGCGGCCCGAACCCCTACCCCCAATCAAATGCTTGGGGGTAGGGTGGGCGCCTTCGGGCACACCACGAGGGGGATGCGTATGGCCTGGCCCGCGGTCAGGGTCCTGCGGGACCGCAACGCCGGTCTCTATCTGGTCGCGGTGATCGTCTCCGGGTTCGGCGACTCCGCGATGTCGCTGGCCGCCGGGATCTGGGTCAAGACGCTCACCGGCTCCAACGGCCTCGCCGCACTCGTCGGCTTCTGCTTCTGGCTCCCCACCTTCGCGGGACCCGTCATCGGCACCGCAGCGGACCGGGTGCGCCGGCGCCCGCTGCTGGCCGCCACCAACCTGGCTCTGGCCGCGGTCATGACCGCGCCGCTGGCCGTGCACACGAAGGCGGACGTCTGGGTGCTGTTCGCCGTACTGACCATGGTCGGAGCCGGCATGGTGCTCACCGAAGCCGCCGAGACCGCACTGGTGGCCGCGGCCGTGCCGCAGGAGCTGCGGGGCGACTTCAACGGCCTGGTGTTCACCGCGTCCGAGGGCATGAAGCTGCTCGCCCCGCCGGCCGGGGCGGTACTGTTCACCCGCTTCGGCGGGCCCGTCGTGGCAGTGCTGGACGCGGTCACCTTCGTACTGGCCGCGCTCGCGTTCCGGTTCATCCGGGTGAAGGAGGCCCCGCCCGCCGCCCGCGCGAAGCGGGCATGGACCACCGAGACCGCCGAAGGCGCCCGGTACCTGTGGCGACACCCCTTGCTGCGCCCCCTGGTCCTCACCGGCGGGGCGGCCATGGCGCTGTCCGGCCTGAGCAGCACGGCGACGTTCGCGCTGCTCGACGCCGGGCTCCACCGGTCCCCGGCGTTCGCGGGCGTGCTCACCGCGTTCCAGGGGCTGGGATCGGCCGTCAGCGGGCTGGCGGCCGGTGCGTTGATGCGCCGCACGTCCGAGCGCGCCTTCTCCGCGATCGGGCTCGCGCTCTTCGCCCTCGGGGTGCTCGCGAGGGCGACTCCGTGGCCGCCGGTCGTGCTCGGCGGCAGCCTGGCCATCGGGCTGGGCCTGCCCTGCGCGCTCATCGCGGCCATGACCGCCGTTCAGCGGGAGAGCCCGGGCGAGCTGCTGGGCCGGGTGGCAGCCACGGCCGGCACCCTGATGTTCGCGCCCACGGGGCTCGCCCTGCTCGTCGGCACGGGAATGGTGGCCGCCCTCGACTACCGGGTGCAGACCCTCGCCGCCGGCGCGGTCGGCCTGGCCGTGGCCGCCGCGCTCACCGTGACCGGCCGCGTCGGCCGCGCCGGCCGTACCCCGGCACCAGACCGCGCAGAGCCGGAACCGGAAACCCGGAGGGTCGAGAGCACGCCGTAGCGGGACCAGCGCACGCCGGACGCCGACTCTGCGGCCCGCACTGCCGCGTCCCCTCCGCCGGGGCCGGGCCGACCGCACGCGGGACAACCGGGCCGCCGACCAGCCGGCCGGGTTCCGACCGTCCGAAGTGACGTTCCTCTGCGGTCGGCGACCGAACCCGACCGGGGGTCGGCCCAGGGCAGGGTGAGCCTCCAAGGGCCGTGCAGCGGCGGGCGCTCAGGAGGCGCTCGCCGCTCGACCGGTCGCCGGGGGCACCGGCGCGGACGCCCCGGTGGAACTCTTCAGGCGCCGGTTGCTCCCTCACGAGGCGGCGGGGGATCATGACCGCGTGTCCCACCGAGAGCAGCTCCACGCATTCCTCCCACGCACCGGACTCACCGTCGTCGAGGACGTGCGCCCCGGCGGCCTCTTCCCGCCGGAGGCCGCCTGGCGCATCGCGCGCGGGACCGCCGCGCCCGCCGGCGCCGCCCGGGAAGCCCTCGACACCGCGTGGTGGCGCCGCCTCGCGAACGACGACGGCGAGTTCCTGGTGGCCGTATTCGGACACCGGATCGGCGGCAACGACTCCTGGTGGACCCGCGTCCGCGCCGCCGACGGCGCGGTGCCGCGGCTGACCGGCGACCCCGGGTTCGTGGCGCTCTCCCTCGACGGGCAGGTGCTCCTCGCGGAGCTGCCCGGCGCGGACGGTCCCCGTGCCACGGCCCTCGACCGGCTGCCGGAACGGCTGGAGGAGGCCGCCGCGGCCGCCGGACGCGAGACGGAGGCCGAGCGCGCCGCGGTGTGGGCGGCGGTGCCCGGCCGGCCCGCCTGGCCCCTCCACTGGGCGGAACGGATCGGGTTCAACCCCGCCGCCCCGGACGAACTGCTGATCCGGCTGCTGGACGTGGAGGAGGGCTTCCTGCACGGGTGCGACCGGCCCGCCGTCCTCGACGCCGCCGTCGCGCACCCCGATCCGCGGGTGCGGTCCACGCCCGCCGAAACCTTCCGCCCCAAGCTCACCTCCGACCAGTGGGTCCGCCTGGTCCGCGCGGAGCCGTCGCCGGCGCGACGCGTGCTGCGCGCCGAGCGAGCCCGCACATGGGGTGCCGAACTCCCCGACGACCTGTACGACGAGCTCCTCGCCGGCCCCGCCCGTGCCTCGGCCGCCGAACTCCCCGGGGTCCCCGCCCGCCACCTCCCGACCCTCGCGACCGACCCCGACCCCCGGGTGCGGGCCGCCGCCTGCGCCCGGTGGGAGGAGATCGCCGCGCCGCAGCGGGACCGGCTGCTGGCCGACACCGACGACCTGGTGCGTACGGAGGCGCTGCTCGCCCACCACACCGGCATCCCCCTGCCCCGCGAGGTCTACGCGGCCCTGCCCGAGCCCCGGCGCGCGCTCGGACAGTGCCGACTGGAGCCCGGACTGGAGGCGGAGCTGGTCCGGCACGGGACCGCCAAGGAACGCCGTACGCTGGCCGCCAACCCCCGGCTCGGCCCACTCGGCGTCGCCGTCCTGGCGGAGGACCCCGACGAGGACGTCCGCTCGGGGGTGGCGCTGCGGCCCGACCTCGACGAAGAGCAGCGCGCCGCGGTGCGCCACGCCTTCGACCCGGACCTGATGTCGTACACCCTGCCCTGGGTCGAGCGCCTGCATGGCGACGCCGACGCGATGCGCCGCCTCGCCGCGTCCTCCCATCCACTCGTCCGCCGCAGCGTGGCCCGTGCCCGGCACCTTCCGCCGGACGTCGTGCGGCGCCTGGCACGGGACGAGGACCCGCCCGTCCGCCTCTTCCTCGCCGAATCCTGCGACGACGCTCCGGCCGAGCTGCTGCTGGACGTCTGGCGCTGGTGGGACGGCAGCTTCAGCCACCCCGACCGCCCCCGCGGCCACCCCAATTTCCCCCGCACCGGCCTGCTGCGCCACGCCGGCGACCCCGCCGGCCGGATGCGGCGCCTGGTGCTGGACGATCCGCAGTCCACGCCCGCCGACGTCGCACGTCTCGCCCGCGACCCGGAAGCCGAGGTACGCCGCCGCGCGGCCGAGGACCCCCGGCTGTCACCGGCCGACGCGGTACGGCTGCTGAACGACCCGGAGACCGCCGTCCGCGGGAGCGCGATGCGCAATCCGCGGCTGCCGGCCCGCGTCCTCGCCGGGCTGCTGCACGACCGCGACACGGCAGGCGCGGCCGTCACCAACCCGGCGATCCCGGTCCCCGTCCTGCACCGCATCCTGGACGCGGCCGCGGAAGCCGTGGCCGCCCTGCGCCGGACCCCGCCACCCGGCAGCGTGTCCGCGGCGCCGTAACCCGCCTCCCTTCGTCACACTTCACCGCCCACGAGACGTTCGACCGGACGATCCGATGCGCCTACGCGGCCGAGCGGAGGCAGTGGCAGGCCTTGGGCCGGATCTGGGCGGAGGGCACGTCGACTGGTGGGCCGCGGCGTCCTCCGGCGCGTTCAGCCGTTCGGCCCGCCTCGCGTGGCCGTCCGTCGGGGGGTGCCGAGCCGACGCGGTCACATCTTCTCCGGACGACGTGCAACCGTTCCGCCGTCCCGCATGTCCCACCATGCAGGAGCGACCAACTCCGATGACCATCAGGGGGAAACATGCGATTCACCCGTTCCGTCGTCACCACGACCGCGTTCGCCGCCCTGGCCCTGGGGGCCACGACCGCGCTGGCGGCGCCCGCCACCGCCGCGCCCAACACCACGCCGCAGAAGGTCTGCGGAAGCGCCTACAAGACCGTGAACTCGGCCGCCATCGGCTCGCTGGGCACCGTCTACCTGACGTACAACGCCTCGAACGGCAAGAACTGCGTCGCGACCATCCGCAACAACCCGGGTGCGGCCGTGGACATGGCCCTCTGGATCGAAGTCCCCGAGACCTGGGAGCGGGGCGAGGACTACGGCCGGTACACGTCGTACGCGGGCCCGGCCTACGTGTACGGCAAGGGCCACTGCGTCGACTGGGGCGGCGGCATCAGCAACGTCCACGTGCAGGTCTACAACTCCAACTGCGGCGCGCGCAAGGAACACCGGGTCACCGAGGTCCGCTGACCCGGGCTCGTCCTGACCGCGGCGTTCTCTGCCGCGGTCCGGCTCGCCCCGGCAGGCTCGCCGAGCCCTGCCGGGGCGAGGCCGCGTCCGGCCGGCGCCGCGTCACAACA
The DNA here is from genome assembly GCF_050275515.1 of Streptomyces sp. NPDC004126. NCBI lineage: Bacteria > Bacillati > Actinomycetota > Actinomycetes > Kitasatosporales > Streptomycetaceae > Streptomyces > Streptomyces sp. NPDC004126. The sequence continues at coordinate 110,096 of NZ_JBNNPF010000010.1, forward strand.
GCCCAGGCGAAGCCCGTGCCGTGGGCGAAGCCATTTCCACGTCAGTCGGCCCGCGGGCGGGTCCGGCGGCCGGTCAGCCGGGCGAGCTCCTCGCGCTGCCGGCCTAGCCGGGCCAGCTCGGCGTCGAGGGCGGCGATGCGGCGGTCGACCACGGGTGCGAAGCCGCCGTCGCCGGTCCCGGACCCGCAGACCGGCGCCGGGTCACGGGTGAGCAGCGGGAGGCGGTCCGCGCGGCTGCGCAGGTCCCCGATGGTCAGGCCCAGCGCGAGCAGTTCCCTGATCACCCGGACCAGGGCGACGTCCTCGGGGCCGTACTCCCGCTGTCCGGACGGGGTGCGGGCGGGCGGGGGCAGCAGGCCGCGCTGTTCGTAGAGGCGCAGGGCCCGTGCCGTGGTCCCCGCCGCTGCCGCCGCGTCGCCGATCCGCATCCGCCCCACCCCGTCCCGATCAGCTGCCGTGACCCCGTGAGCCCGTATGGGTGGCGTGCGGCCGGCTACAACTGCACGACCACCGCGCCGAAATGGCGTCCGGCGATCAGTTCGGGCAACGCCCGCACGGCCCCGTCGATTCCCCGGACGGTCGAGTAGGGGAAGCGGATCGCGCCGGACCGCAGCCAGCCGCCGAACCGCTCGCGCCATTCGGCCTCCACGTCGGGGTGATCGGTGCCGGCGTATCCGCGCAGCGAGAGGCCCCGGACCACCAGCCGGAAGGTGTCGATCTCCACGGGTGCGGTGCCACCACCCCGTTCCGCGGCCATCTGACCGGCCAGCGTGCCGACGACGGCCACGCGCGCACCCTGCCGCGCCACCGCCAGTGCGGCCGCGAGCTGTTCGCCGCCCACGGTGTCGAGGACCACGTCGATGCCGTCCGGGGCGGCGGCCCGCAGCCGGTCGGCGAAGGGCGGGTGCTCCTGCCCCCGCAACAGCACGTCGTCGTAGCCGAGTTCCCGTACGAGCCGGTCGGCCTTGTGGAGCGAACCGGTGCTGCCGAGGACGCGTGCGGCGCCCAGGAGCCGGGCGATCTGCCCGGCCAGGGTGCCGACCGCGCCGGCCGCGCCGGTGACCAGGACGACGTCGCCGGTCCGGACCGGGGCCAGCCGGGTCAGGGCGCCGTACGCGGCGGAGCCCTGGGCGAGGTGCGCGACCGCTGTCGGCAGGGCCGGGTCGAGGGCGGACACCTCGGTGGCCGGCAGCAGGGCGTGGTCACGCCAGCCCGCCATGTGGACCACCCGGTCGCCGGGGCGCAGCGGGCCGTCGGCGGGGGCGGCGAGCACCTCGCCCACAGCGGGGCCGAAGAGGGCGTCCCCGGGCTGCAGGAGGGGCAGGGGCAGGCCGGCCGTTTCGCCGCCGATCAGGGTGCGCAGGCCGGGGAAGACCAGGAAGCACTCGTTCCGCACGAGCACCCGGTCGGGCCCCGGCTCGGGCAGCGGGGTCCGGGCGACGGTGAAGTGGCGTGGCGCCGGCAGCCCGTCGGGGCGGGCGGCGAGGCGGACTTCGCGGGCGGTGCGGGGCAGAACGGTGGTCGGCACGGGCGGGCCTCCTGGACGTGGACGCGACGGGTGCCGGGACGCTAACCCCTGCCCCGCGGGTCAGGGTCAAGCCCACGGCACGACTACGCCGCGTAGATCACCAGGGTCTGTCCGGGTCGGCCTGCCACGTGGAACGCGGTGTAGGCGTACGTGGACACGCCACCGTCCGCGGCGCGGAGCCGCTTCCGACCGCCTCCCCGTGCCTGTACCTCGAACCGCGGCCACCATTCGCGCACCTCGGAGCTGCCTTCGTGCAGTTCGTCGACGAGCCGCCCGTGGCGCGGATCGCCGGGATGCGCTCCGGCCAGAGTGCGCACCCGCGCGAGCAGTCCCCGGGCCTCCTCCTCCCAGTCGACGAGAACCTCCCGTGCCCGAGGGTCCAGGAACGTCCAGCGCGCCAGGTTCGGCGCCCGTCCGTTCGATGTGACGAGACCCGGGAACACCCGCTCGGTGGCCGGATTGTGGCTCAGTACCTCGTACGTCTCGTCGATCACGTAGGCCGGATGGGGCTGCAACAACAGCGGCACGGCGGCCACGTCCGGATCGAGGGGCTCGGGCCCCTCGGTGGACGGTGCGCGTCCGGCGAGCCGGAACAGGTGGTCGCGTTCGTGGGCGTCGAGGCGCAGGGCGCCCGCGAGGGCCGCGAGGACCTGGTCCGAAGCACGGATCTCCCGCCCCTGTTCGAGGTACGTGTACCAGGTCGCGCTCATTCCGGCGAGCAGGGCGAGTTCCTCGCGCCGCAGTCCCGGCGTGCGACGACGGCCGGTCAGGGGCAGGCCCGCCTGCTGCGGGGTGATGCGCGCGCGACGGCTGCGCAGGAAGGCCGCCAACTCGTCGCGTCGCTGCCGGGAGTCGGACCCCGCGCGCTCCGGCATGGCACTACCACCCTTGATTCCAGGATAAACCGGCTCTGGATACCAGGGTAAGGCCGCCACACACTGGTCCCTGCCGCAGTCACGAGCGGCAACGAACACGAGCGGGACCAACGGAAGGAACCGTCATGTCAGGTATCGAGGGCAAGGTCGTCGCCGTCACGGGGGCCAGCAGCGGCATCGGGGAGGCGACCGCACTCTTGTTGGCCGGCCGGGGCGCCCGGTTGGTGCTGGGCGCCCGGCGCACGGAACGGCTGGAGGAGTTGACCGAGCGGATAGGGAAGGCGGGCGGCGAGGCGGTACACCTTCGCACGGACGTGACCCGGATCGCCGATCTCCGTGCACTGGTCGCCCTGGCCGGCGAGCGCTTCGGACGGCTGGACGTCCTCGTCGGCAATGCCGGCGTCGGCACCATCTCGCCGTTGGACGATCTGCGCGTCGACGAGTGGGACCACATGGTCGACGTCAACATTAAGGGCGTCCTGAACGGCATCGGCGCGGCCCTCCCCGTGTTCCGCGCCCAGGGCCGGGGGCACTTCGTCACGACGGCTTCGACAGCCGCGTACCGCGTCGTGCCCGCCATGGCCGTCTACGCCGGGACGAAGGTCGCCGTACGGGCGATCTGCGAAGGCCTGCGGCAGGAGGCCGGGCCGACCCTGCGGGTCACCACCATCTCGCCCGGCGTGATCTCCACCGACTTCGCCGGGGCGTCGAGCAACGCCCGGGTGCGCGGCGACATCACGCGCATGCGGGACGAGGTCGGCATCGCACCCGCCTCGGTCGCGCGGGCGATTGCCTACGCGATCGAGCAGCCGGCGGACGTGGACGTCAACGAGATCGTGGTCCGGCCGACAGCGCAGAGCTGACCGACTGCCGGCTGTCCCTCCGGACTACCGGGGGAGGGGTGTGCCGAGTACGGCCGCGGCGCGTGCGGAGATGCTCGCGAGGTGTTCCGCCCACTGGGCCTGGGAGGCGGGGCAGAGCAGTACGCCTCCGAACCGGCCGGCGGACTCGGCGCCGTAGGAGGGGCGGCGCAGGCAGTCCGGGCACTTCTCCGATTCGGGTCGCTGGAGGAGTTGCGCCATCCCGGGGAAGAGCAGTCGGTCGCCCTTTCTCAGGACCGCCTCGTACCGTTCCTTGTCCGCCGGTGGTGTGTCGGCCGCGTCGATGCGGTACCAGAGCTTCGAGTTCTGCCGTGCGTTGCTGATCACGTCTTCGGTCTCCGGCCTGCCGATGGTCAGGCCGTCCTCCACGAACCGGTAGCGGCGCATCATCTGGTGGATCGGGCCCCCGACGCACCGTGCGAAGTTCACGGCACATCGCCCGGAGGCCCTGCGGGACCAGGCGGTGTCGATCGCCCACAGCACCTCGCGGTACGCGCGGAAGGCATTCGTACGGAGTTCGGGGTCCGCATAGGCGAACGTGCTGTGGATCTCGCCCTCCGCGCGGTGCTTGTGGAAGGCGACCGCGTCGTAGAGGACGTCGCTGATCTCGGCGATGAGGCTGTTCTCCTCGTCCGAGAGCCAGTCGTCGCTGTTGTCGCAGGCGATGGCGGCGGCGATGTAGAAGCGGAACATGCCGTCGCAGTCCCGGAGCCGGAACCAGTCCCGAGGGGAATGGGCGAGGGCGTCGACGTATCGGCGCATGAGCTCGGTGTCGCGCCGCCCCGACGACTTCTCCGTCGACATGAGCAGGGAGGCCCGGTACTCGCGGGCCATGTCGTCGTGCAGCGCACTGCCGCCGAAGAGGATGCCGAGGAGTTCGTCGATGTCGTAGCCCAGCACGGGGCCGTCCGACATGACGTCGACGAGTTCGCCGAATACCTCGGCCACCACCGCTACGCCACACAGGCGGGCCAGTGCGATGTAGCGGTTCCAGTTGCTGAACTGGGGCACGATGGAGCGGTTGTACTCCCAGGCCTGGGCGAGCGTCTCCGCCCGCTGGCCGACGGACAGGCCGCAACCCTGGAGGTCGTTGGCCAGCTCATCCGGATAGAACCAGGATTCCCGCATCGTTCCGTCCTCGCTGCGCCACGCGACCAGGGAGCAGGGCGCTGAGTGATGTGCCTGCGTTTGCATCGTCGAGCCCCCGCAACATGCGGGCCATCGCTGCGCGAGGGCGCACAGGGGCAGACGCGGGGCTGCCGGGAGGCCACGCGGGGCGCGGTGATCCCCGCGAGGCCGTCCCTTCGTCTTCGATCAGGGTGGCCAGCAGACCGGCCATGCGGGCGAGGACGGCGTCCGGGCGTTCAGGCCCGCAGGATGACGATGCCGCCGGCGAGAGCGGTCCCGTAGACGGCGGTGAGCATGAGATAGGTGGTGCGGTCGGCCGTGGTGGTGCGCAGGAGCAGACTGCGTGCGGCGGCGGTCCAGCACACGGCGGCGAGAGCGGCGTCGCAACTCCACCCGGTGAGGCGGCCGGCGTTGCCGGGGGCGTAGAGCAGGAGGTGAACCGGGATCGGGGCGGCCGCCATGAAGACGGCGAACATGATGCGTACCGGCCAGTGCCCGATGACCAGGGGCAGCGTGCGGCGTTCGACGGCGCGGTCCCCGTCCATGTCGCGGACGTCCTCGAAGCGCAGGGGCGCTGCGAGCAGGATGGTGAGGGTGCAGATCCACGTCCAACCCGTACGGTCGATGGGTCCGGCCAGGCGCCATCCTGCGGCCAGGTGGCTGATCATGCCGGAGACCATCCAGAGCGGCTTCTGCCAGATGTAGTGACGGGGGCTGGCGAACATCGCGACGATGACGGTGGTCTGCCACAACAGCACCCAGATCAGGGTGTGGGTGAAGACGCCGAGCAAGATGTAGAGGACGCTGGCGATCCACAGTCGGCGCAGCAGTCCGGGTCCGGTGGTCAGGGCGTGAGGCAGAGGGCGCCAGGGCTTGTTCACCCGGTCTTCTTCGAGGCTGCGGGCCTGGTTGGAGGCGTCGAAGACGTACTGGTACAGCGTGTGCAGGAGCAGACACCAGGCCAGGCTGCACAGCGTGGCCGCCGCGTCGGCGCGGTAGTGGCTGCTGGCAGCCGCAGTGATCATCAGTGGCGGCACGACGGATGCGGTGAGGTTGTCGACCATCATCCGCCAGGTGATCTCCGCCTCCCTGCGCAGCACACCGAGCGCGGACCGCAGGAACCGGCCCGACCGTGCGGCGTTGGGCGCGGCCGGGCGGGCAGGAGGCGGCGGGGGTACGTCCATGGCCCCTCCTCGCTCGCGGGATCCCGTGCCCGTTCACCCATCGTGGGCGGCGCTGGGCCGGGCCAATCAAGAGCGCACGCCGGCTGTCGCCACGACGGTCGTGCGCGGGTGCTCACCAGGGCGTGCTACGGCCGGACGGATCGGAACCACACGGATGCGACGCGACCCGAGCCGTGCGCCCCGGCGGACGCCCGACCGTCTCGGCCTGCACCCGCGCGGGGCAGCAGGCAGGCACGACACAAGGGGTGCACCCCCAGGCGGTGGCGGACTCCGCAGCCTGATCCGCCGGGCCTGGTACACCCGCCGCTGGGACACTCGACCCACCGGCCCCCGCATCCGGTAGACCCGGCCCACCTCCTACTGGAGAACGCTCCCATGGGCGTCGGCTCCTGCCGCCAGGATCAGGGCGACCGCCTCATCGAGGACGGCGATCTCCTCCTGGGTGAGGGTCGGATTGGCGGCCCGCCGGGCCCGGGCCTCAGGCAACAGCATGCCGTCGGTGCCGCCGAGTCGACGCACCAGGGCGGGCAGGACGGCCCGGGCGATTTCGGCGGCGGCCGGCATGGTGAGCGCCGCCTGCGCGAGGATCAGCGCGGCCATCGCGGTGTCCAGGCCGGGAGGGCCCTCCTGGGCGGTGGCCCAGTCGATCACCACGGGGCCGTCGGGGGTGAGGAAGACGTTCTCCGGGTGCAGGTCGAGGTGGACGATGCGGTGGGTGGGGTCGGCCCCGGCCCGGGGCGGGATGGCGTGCAGTCGCAGCAGCAGATCGGCCAGCAACTCGCCCGCCTGCTCGCCGCTGAGGGTGCCCGCGACCAGCGCCTCACGCATCGTCGGCCCCGACAGCCGCCGCATCACCAACTCCCCGGCCGCCGCGCCCGGCCACACCGCCGGCACCGGATACCCGTGCTCGGCCAGGTACGCCATCACGACCGCCTCGCCGGTGGCGTCCTCACCGTCGCGGTAGCGCCGCACCACCCGGTCCTCGTCGAGGGCGAACACATCCGCCGTCCGCCCCGCCCCGATCAACTTCCCGATCTCCACCCGGCAGAACTTACACCGAGCGCCGCCGGAGCTGCGTCGAGTTCTTCATCGCCCGGGCCACCGCCATCGTCACCATCCGCAGCCTGATCCGACGAACCTGGTTCACCCACCGGCCCCCGCATCCGACGACCTACTGGCGGACGCTCCAAGAGCACGAAGCTGCTGACGACGACGGCGCCGGTCCTGTCGGCGCGGGGTGCCTGGCGCTGCCGCACGGGGTCCTCCTGGGCATGCGGGATCCGCGCACCTTAGGCCCTGCGCACTGATCCATCCAGACCGGCGCCGGCAACGACGACCCCCCCCGCTGGTCGGCGGTGCCGTGGCGGATGCCTCAGCCAGGTCGGGCGGCTGGGGCGGGTTTCCATTCGAAGAGGGCGTCGGCGTAGCTGGTGAGTTCCTAGGGATGCACCGCGTCACCCGACTGCACGGCGAGCTCGCAAAGGGCCGGCGTGTCCATTCCGGTTGCGAGTGCCTGGGCAGCGGTCATCGGCAGGTGTTCCGGACAGACCTGATCCGCCTGATACAGCCACGCTGCCTCCACCAGGGGCGGACAGGCGCTGCGGAGAGGGCTGTCAGGGTTGGATGTGTCGTCCATGGTTGCCATGATTCCCCAAGATCCGTGCCAGGACCGAGATCCGGCAGCGCACGTCGGCGGTCGTCGGCATCAGCCGATGCCCGGCAGTCGGTGGGACGTGGCGGGCTGAGAGATGGAGCTCGTACGGCAGGCAGCAGTCGGAACAGAGGGTCGCGACGAGGGTTCCGCAGGCGCACAGCTGGTTCATTCCGCCGTACGGAGCCTCGGGAACTGCGGCCGGCTGTGTGAGCGGCCCCGTCAGGGCGAAGCCGCATGCCGCGGACACGAACACCACTGCTTCGACCTCTGCGGACTCGCCGAGGACGCTCTGATCCTGGTCCCGCTGATCGTGCATGAGCCGACGGTACGCGGCCCGCTGCCGGGCTCGGCGGCCACCCCCGCCCGGTCAGCCCGGTGCCGCTTCGTGTACGACCAGGTCACGGCCGTCATCAGTGCCGGGATGGCGAACAGCGGGGCGAAGACGAAGCCCCAGACGGTCTGTGCCGTGCCGCTTGACATGTAGGTCTGGCTCTCGACGGTGAAGGCGACCACGAGTTGCCACAGGGCCACCAGGACCAGGACGGCCGAGGCGGTCCGGGCCAGCGCGGCGAGAGTACGGGGGCGCAGTGGCCGCCACCGGTCGCTGACGAGGAGCAGCGGGAACAGGGCGGCCAGCTCGCCGATGACGGAGAGTCCGACGACGTACGCGATGCCCCACCCCGGGATGTCGAAGACGTCACGCAGGACCTGGTCGCTGTAGCCGACGTAGACACCGGACGCCATGGCGATGCGCCAGAGACCGGACGGGACGGCGCACAAGGCGATGGCGTGGGCGGCACGGCGGGCCCAGGCGGGAGCGGGGGAGAAGGGATCAGGCGCTGTCGTCATGACCTACATGCTGGCCGTGGACATGCCACCCCGGCATCGTCCACTGCGGCGGACCGTCTCACCCGTGCGGAGGAGGTCCCACGCCGTGGACCACGACCTGAGCATCGAGGAGGGCGGCCCGTGCCGGGGTGCCCCGGCTTGGACGGGGACGCGGCAGCGCGGACATCGCCAATGGACCCCGGCACGAGGGTCCGGGGCGACGAGCTGCGGAGCGAGACGGGGCGGGCGGCGTACCGGCGGTGCGCTCCCTGGTGTGGGGGCGGGCCGTACGGGTTGTCCCGCCGGGGTCGTCCGCCGACGGCGGGGCCCTGTACCCAGGCGGCGAATCGTTTCTGTGGGGCCCGGGTGGCACCGTCCGGGGGATCGCCCTGGTGGGGGAACAGGTGCTCAAGCCGTAACCGGGTGCCACCGATGCAGGTGGAAGCCGCCTCCGCGCGGGCCACGGTGCGTGCGGGCGCGGCTTCCGCATGCCCGCCTGCCCGCCACCCCGTCAGGGAGTCTCTTCCATGCGCCTGTTCACACGTCTGGCCGTCGCGGCCCTGCTCACCGTCCCGCCGGTCGCGGCCGGTTCGGCCTCCGCCGACACCCCCGAGCCCACACCGGTGCCACTGCACAAGGCGGCCGACGCCATCCCCGGCAAGTACATCGTGACCCTGGAGAAGGGGGTCGACGCGACGAAGCGGGCGAAGGAGCTGGGCCTGAAGCCGACCTTCGTCTACCACACCGTCATGAACGGGTTCGCGGCCCCGCTGACCAAGCTCCAGCTGGACCTCGTGCGCGTGAGCCTGGGCGTGAAGTCGGTGGAGGAGGACGCGACGGCCTCCGCCCCGCCCACCCCCGTCGGGCGGAACACGACGCGGGCACCGTCGTACTCCTGGGGCCTGGACCGCATCGACCAGCGCCAACTGCCCCTCGACGACGACTTCACCACGCAGGGCAGCGGCGCGGGCGTCACCGCCTACATCATCGACACCGGGATCGAGACCGCCCACGCCGAGTTCGGCGGCCGCGCCACCGTCGGCTTCGACGCCATCGGCGACGGACGGGCCGGCCAGGACTGCAACGGCCACGGCACGCACGTCGCGGGCACGGTCGGCGGCAGCACGTACGGCGTGGCGCGGAAGGTGAACCTGGTCGCCGTCCGCGTCCTGAACTGCAACAGCCAGGGCCCCTGGTCGGGAATCATCGCCGGCTTCGACTGGGTGGCCTCCCACGCACGCCAGCCCGCCGTTGCCAACGCCTCCCTCGGCGGGGACTTCACCCAGTCCGTGAACGACGCCGCCAACGCCCTGTCCGACAGCGGGGTCCTGCCGGTCGTCGCGGCCGGCAACAGCTCGAAGGACGCCTGCACCGTCTCCCCGGCCTCCGCCTCCCGCGTCTACACCGTCGGCGCGACCGACCGCTACGACCAGGAGACCGACTTCTCGAACTACGGCCGCTGCCTGTCGGGCTACGCCCCCGGCCAGGACATCGTCTCCGCCAGGCTCGGCGGCGGCAGCACCGCCCTGAACGGCACCTCCATGGCGTCCCCGCACGTCGCCGGCGTCGCGGCCCTCTACAAGGCCGCGCACCCGACGGAGACCCCGGCGCAGGTCGCCACCTGGCTGTACCGGACCAGCACCAAGGACGTGGTGAACAACCTGAGCCCGAACTCCCCCAACAACATCCTGTACACCGGCGGCCTCTGACCGCCGGAGCGACACCGCCGCCCCGGGGGCTATTTGGGCGGGAGTTCTGCGGTGACCTCCATGGCCCACCTCAGCCAGTCGTCCAGCACGTCGTCGTCGAGGGTTTCCTCGGCCGGCAGCACCCAGCCCTTCTGTTCCCTTCCGCGGAAGACGAGCTGCCTGGTGCCCGGGCGGGCGAGGGCCTCGTCCATCCCGTCGGGCCCGACGCGCACCATCAGGCCCTCGTCGTACACGTTGGCCAGTGCGTTGCCCTGGAGCAGGAAGGTGATGCCGCCGAACATCTTCTTCGCGGTCACGCCTTCCGGCTCCAGCCGTTCGCGGACCCGATCCGCGAGTACCTCGTCATACGCCATGGTTCTGCTCCTTCGGGAAGGGCCCGTACCGGTGTGCTACCGGGTGCCGCCGGTGTAGTCGGTCTGGGAGGTGATGCGGCCGTCGTGCAGTTCGAGGACGGTGCAGAAGCCGGTGCGGACCGGTTCGCCCTTCGGGGGCAGGGCCGGGTGCAGCCCGGAGCCGGTGCCGTCGAAGTCGAACTCGACGGCGACCGTCTCCCCGTCGGAGGTCACCCGGCGCAGGGTCATCCTGCGGTCGGGGACGGCGCCGGCGTACTCCTTCACATGGGCGACGAAGGCCTCGCGGCCCGTGAACGCGAGCCCGTACGCGGCGCAGGTGTACGGGACGTCCGGGGCGTAGAGGGCGCCGAAGCGGTCGAAGTCCTGGTCGTTGTAGGCGGCGGCCCAGGCGTCGACGACGGCTCGGGCGGCGGAACTGGTCATGGTGGTGCTCACGGGGTGTGGTCCTTGTCCGAGTACGTGTGGGGTGGGATGGGGTGATGGCGGGCTGGGGTTCAGCCGGCGTTGACGGTGGACTTCTCGTTGACGCCGATGACGTAGCCGTCGGGGTCGCGGAAGTAGAAGAGGCGCACCCCGTTGTGGTCCTCGGTGAGGGGCTTGACGATCTCCGCGTGGCGGGAGATGTGGTCGTAGGCGTCCTGGAGGCCGTCGACGCCGAGGTAGTGCATGCCGGCGAAGCCGATGGGGGTGTCGGCGAGGACGGGCAGCCAGTTCTTCAGGTCGTCGTTGCTGTAGAGCATCGCGCAGAACTCGCCCTGGTAGAAGAGCATGTGGATGTCGTCGCCGGGCTTGGCGGTGCTGGAGTCGATGTCGAAGCCGAGCTTCTTGTAGAACGCGATGCTGGTCGCGGTGTCCTTGACGCTGAAACAGGGCGCGTACGCCATGGCGGTCCTCCTGGAGTGGTGTGCGGGTGGGGGGCGGGGGGACGGGGCTCAGGGATCCTCGGGCCATCCGGCGCTGATGCAGAACGGCTGCCCGGAGGGGTCAAGCGGGACGGTCCAGTGCTCGCCGCCGGGCCGGGGAGGCGCGGCACCCGTCGGCCGCTTCCACGAAGGGAAGGCCGGTTCCGAGCCGGATGTGGAACGGGCAGAGGCGCCCGGGCCGGCGATTCAGTACGTCTGTACTGTAACTCGAATGCGAGGCGGCGCGCAATACGGACATATGGCCTGTTCGTCTGTGAGGTGGAGGGGTGCCGCCCGCTACGCCCTTAATTACAGCGCCCCTCGTCGCGCGGGGGCCTAGGGGCGGGCTATGGTACATGCGTATCGCATGACATCTCGCTGTCTCCGGAGTCGCCCCCATGCCCGCCCAGCCGCCCGCCCCCCGACGCCGCCGAGACCCGGAACGGCGCATCGCCGAGATCACCGAAGCGACCCTGCGCGTCATCGCCGAACGCGGCATCGAGGGCCTGACCCACCGTGCCGTCGCCGACACGGCCGGTGTGCCCCTGGGGGCCACCACCTACCACTTCGCCACCAAGGACGACCTCATCCAGGCCGCCCTCACCCTCGCCTACGACCGCTACGCCGCCATGCTCACCGAATGGGTCGCCCAGCGCCCCGGCCTCACGCCCGACCAGCTGGCCGTCCTGCTCGCCGACGCCATGCTGCACGCCTACGGCCCCGACCGCGCCTACGAGACCGTCGAACTCGAGCTCTACCTCGCCGCCCTGCGCCGCCCCGCCCTGCGCCCGATCGCCGACCGCTACACCGAGGTCACCACCGAAGCCCTCCTCTCCTACGTCGACCCGCTGACGGCGCAGGCCGCCGTGGCGGCGTTGAACGGGCTCACCCTGCGCGGCCTCGCCGGGACCCGTCCGCCCACCCGCACCGAACTCGAGGGCATCCTGCGCCGCATCCTCACCCCGAACCCCGCGCTCTCCGTGTGAAGGCGCGTACCGGCGCTGGGAGCCCGAGCCGCGCGGAAGGCGGGCCGTGCCGCTGCTCCGGACCGGCGACGCGGAGGTCCGCCCCGCCCGGCTGCCGGGGCGTCGTCGAGCGGCTCGGGCCGCATCCCCGGCGCCTGCGGATCGTTTCCAGGGCATGAAGAAGATCACCACCGCTGCCGGGCTGGTCCTGGCCACCGTCGCCCTCGCCGCGCCCGCACACGCGGAAAACGACTCCGACTTCGGTGGCGGCGTGAGCGCCGCGAACAACTGGAACTTCACCGCCGCCGCCGTGTGCCTGCAGGAAGCCGCGGTCGTCCCCGTGCTGGGCGACTACGTTTCCGACCACGTCAACAACTGCTCCAACGGCAACGTCATCGACCACTCGGGCAGGTAGCCCGGTTCCGGGCGTCCCTCAATGGACGGCGAAGCGCCGGGTCACGCCGCGGTCCCCGCCCCGCGGCGGTTGAGCGGCAGCCGGCCGAGCAGTACCGCCAGGCCACAGGTGTCGGTGACCGCGGAGAACACGAGGCCGGCCGCGATGGCCGCGGGCAGCAGGAACAGGGCCGGGTGCACGAGCCACCCGAGGAGCAGGCCGGTCAGCACGAGGCCCCCGGCGGTGAAGCGGACCTGGCGTTCCATCGCCCAGACGGCCCGCGTGCGCCCGGCGGAGCGCTCCAGCCGGTGACCCGCGGCCACCCACGCGGCTGTGCCGCCGGCGAGCCCGGAGGCGGGGATCCCGTGGACGGCCAGCTCCGTGACGGCCTTGTCCGAGCGCGTCCCGGAGGCGCACACGACGAGGAGGGGCTTGCGAGCGGCGGCCTCCCTCAGTTCCGGCTCGCTCCGCGCCAGCCGGTCGAGGGGCACGTTGAAGGCGTCCGGCAGATGGCCGGACGCGAATTCGCCGGGAGTGCGGACGTCTACGACGGTCAGCTCGCCGAGGCGCTGCTGCGCCTCGCCGACTGCGATGGCACGGGGAACGGTCATGGCGGAACGCGTCCTTGAAGAGACGGGGAGCGGAAGGGGAGCAGCGGGGCAGGGGGGGCAGGGTGTGGGGATGCCGGGTACGGGCGCCGGATCCTGAGGGCGATGGTAGGGACCGGCGGCGCCACTGCCCCGGACCACGCGCCGCCCGCCACGAACTCGCCACGTTCCGGCAACAACTCCCCGCCGTACGAGCGGTCCGTCCGCGATTCGGAACGCAACGGTTCAGTATGCGGACGCCGCTTGCGTGCGACCGGGCGCGTCGACAGGATGCGGCCATGGCCCCCGTACTCGTATCGCGTCGTCACGTGGATCTGCTGCGCGTGTCGACCATGCTGTGTCGGGCCGCCACCGCTCTCCGTGCGCACGGCTGTTGACCAGCCGGTCCCGCTGATCCGCTGATCCGCCGATCCGCCGGTCCCCGCTGCTCCCACTGATCCGCCGCTCCCGCTGATCCGCCGCGCCTGACGTCGCACGGGCCGCCGCCCGTACCCCTGCGCGTCTTCCACCGCCCGTACTCCTGCGCGTGTACACGTGTCACCTCTGCCTCCCGCCGACGGTGACGCGTGTCGTGCCGCTGCGTCGACGAGGTACTCCCATGCCGCACCACCCCCTCCTGCTCCACTGGTTCCTGCCCACCGGCGGGGACGGCCGAGATCCCGGCGGCGTCACCGCCGTCCAGGGCCGCACGCGGGCCGCCACCCGGCGGTCCGCGGACATCCCGTACCTGACCCAGGTGGCCCGCGCCGCCGAGCAGGCCGGGTTCCACTCGCTGCTCACACCGGTGGGGCTCGGCTGCGTGGACCCCTGGATCCTCACCGCCGCCCTCGCGCAGCACACCACCCGCATCGGGTTCCTCGTGGCGTTCCGCGCCGGCTTCGCCAGTCCGACGCTGCTCGCCCAGCAGGCCGACGCCTTCCGGCGGTTCGCCGGAGGCCGGCTCGCCCTGAACGTGGTGACGGGCGGCGATCCCGCCGAACAGCGCGCCTACGGCGACCTGTTGGACCACGACGCCCGCTACGCCCGGACGGAGGAGGTGATGACGGTCCTGCGCACCCTGCTGGACGGCGGGACCGCCGATCACGACGGCGCACACCTGCGCATCCAGGGCGCCCGGCTCACCGATCCCGGACTCCGCCACACCGTGCCCCTGTACTTCGGCGGGGCCTCGCCCGCCGCCGAGGAGGTCGCCGCCCGCCAGGCCGACGTGCAACTGCTCTGGGGCGAGCCGCCCGCCGCCGTCGCCGAGCGCATCGGCCGGCTGCGGGGACGGGCCCGTACCGCAGGCCGCACGCTGCGGTTCGGCCTGCGTCTGCACGTCATCAGCCGCGACACCGCCGCCGAGGCATGGTCGGAGGCGGACCGGATCCTCGCCGGGCTCGACCCGGAGGCGGTACGGGCCACCCAGGAGCGGTTCGCCGCCATGGACTCGACCGGGCAGGCCCGGATGACGGCGCTGCACGGCGGGGTCGCGGACGCCGCGCGCCTCACCGTGGCGCCGAACCTGTGGGCGGGCATCGGGCTGGTCCGTGAGGGCGCGGGTACCGCGCTGGTCGGTTCGCACGACGAGGTGGCCGCACGGCTCGCCGAGTACCACGGCCTCGGCATCGACGAGTTCGTCCTCTCGGGCTACCCGCACCTGGAGGAGGCCTACCGGGTGGGCGAGGAAGTGGCCCCGCGGCTGCGCGCCCTGACGGGGGCGGACGCCGCATGACGGCCCTCACGACGACGGCGGCCGGCCCGGACCACATCCCGCCGCCCGGCCCGGATCCGGCCGCGCCCGCGTCCCCGCGGCACCGCCGCCTGCGCGAGGCGCTGCGCTGGGGTGCGCTGCGGTTCTGCGCCCTCGCGGTACTCCTCGGCACCTGGCAGGCGGTGGCGTCCGCCGAGGTGTGGCCGCCGGTCCTGGTTCCTTCGCCCGGCGAGGTGTGGCGGCAGTTCGTCCTCGCCTCCACCGTCCACGACGGGGTGCGCGGCTACGGGGGCCACCTGCTGATCGAGCACCTCGGGGTGAGCCTCGGGAGGATCGGCACCGGCTCCGCGTACGCCGTGCTGGCCGGGGTGCCGCTGGGTCTGCTGATCGGGACGGTCCGGCCGCTGGCCGTCGTGCTGGAGCCCGCCGTGACGTTCCTGCGGACGCTGCCCCCGCTCGCGTACCTCTCCCTGCTCGTCATCTGGTTCGGCATCGACGAGGCGCCCAAGATCTGGCTGCTGGTGATCGCGGCCCTGCCGCCGATCGCGGCGGCCACCGCGGCCGCCGTGCGCACGGTGCCCGGGCAACTCGTCGAGGCCGCCAGGGCCCTGGGATCGGGTCCGGTCGCCCTGCTGCTGTCCGTGCGGCTGCCCGCCGCCCTGCCCGAGATCCTCACGGGCGTCCGCATCGCCGTCGGCGTCGCCTGCACCTCGGTCGTCGCGGCGGAGACCGTCAACGGCGTGCCCGGTATCGGCGGCATGATCCGGGACGCGCAGCGCTACAACCAGACCGCGCTGGTGATCGCGGGCATCCTCGCCATCGGCCTGTCCGGCATCGTCCTGGACGCGCTCCTGAGGCTCGTCGAGCGGTTCGGCGTGCCGTGGCGCGGCCGCGCCTGAACCCGTCCGGCCCCCGCCCTTCCGTCCGCCCTTTCGTCCGCCTTCTAGGCCCTTCAGCCGTTCAGCCGTGATCAGCCCCTAAGCCGTTCAGTCGTTCAGTCGTTCAGACCCTTCAGACCCTTCAGACCCTTCAGACCGGAGACCGTCCATGCCCACCAGCCCGTCCCGCCGCACCCTCCTGCTCACGGCGGCCCTCGCCCTGACCGCCACCGCCGCCACCGCCTGCGGGGGCGGCGGCGACGCGGCCGGCGGTTCGGCCGGGCGGACCACCGTACGGATCGCCTACCAGGCGATACCCAACGCCGACCTGGTGGTGAAGAACCAGAAGCTGCTGGAGAAGGCGCTCCCCGAAGTCGACGTGAAGTGGGTGAAGTTCGAGTCCGGCGGGGACGTCAACACGGCCGTCATCGCCGGGGCGGTCGACCTGGGCCTGGCCGGGTCGAGCCCCGTCACCAAGGGCCTGTCCGCGCCGCTGAACATCCCCTACAAGGTGGTGTGGATCCACGACCTGATCGGGGACAACGAAGCGCTCGTGGCCAAACCCGGGATCGGTTCGGTCAAGGACCTGGTGGGCAGGAAGGTGGCCACCCCGTACGGCTCGACCGCCCACTACTCGCTGCTCGCCGCGCTGACCGCGGCCGGCGTCGAGCCCTCGGCCGTGCAGACCGTCGACCTCCAGCCGCAGGACGCGCTCGCGGCATGGAAGCGCGGGGACATCGACGCCGCCTACGTGTGGACGCCGACGCTGAGCGAACTGGCCAAGGACGGCAAGGTGCTCCTCACCAGCCGTGAACTGGCCAAGCAGGGCAAGCCGACCGCCGACCTGGGCGTGGTGACGAACGCGTTCGCAGCCAAGCACCCGGAGGTGGTCACCGCCTGGATCAAGGCCCAGGACACCGCCGTCGCGCAGGCGCGCACCGCACCCGACGAGGCCGCGAAGTCCATCGGGGCGGAACTCGGCCTTCCGGCGGCGGAGGCGAAGCGGCAGCTGTCGGAACTGGTACTCCTCAGCGCGAAGGAACAGACCGGAGCCGACTACCTGGGCACGCCGGGCGCCCCCGGCAAGCTGGCGGCGAACCTCCACGACGCCGCCGTGTTCCTGAAGGGGCAGAAGGCGGTCGACGCGGTGCCGGACGAGGCGGTCTTCGGACGGGCCCTCGCGGTGGAGGAGCTCGGCCGTGCCGCGAACTGACGCACCGGCGGTCCGGGAGGCCGTCGTCGACCTGGCGGGCGTATCGGTCCGGTACGGGACCGCCAAGCAGCCGGTCACCGCGCTCGAAGGCGTGGACCTGCGCGTCGACGCGGGCGAGTTCGTCGTCCTGGTCGGGCCGTCCGGCTGCGGCAAGACCAGCCTGCTGCGCGTGGTCGCGGGCTTCGAGCGACCGGCCTCGGGCCGCGCCCGGGTCCGGGGCGAGCTCCCCCGGCCGGGCGCGGGTGCCGGGGTGGTGTTCCAGCAGCCCCGGCTGTTCCCCTGGCGCACGGTGGGCGGGAACATCGGCTTCGCACTCGCCCGGTTGGGAGTGCCGCGTGCCGACCGGCCCGGCCGGACGGCCGAGCTGCTGGAGCGGGTGGGGCTGCCCGGGACGGCCGGCAGGCGGACGTGGGAGCTGTCGGGAGGCCAGCAGCAGCGGGTGGCCCTGGCCAGGGCCCTGGCCGCGGAGCCCGAACTCCTGCTGATGGACGAACCGTTCGCCGCGCTCGACGCGCTGACCCGGGAGCGGCTCCAGGAGGAGGTACGGACCCTGGCCGGGCGGCTCGGCACCACGGTGCTGTTCGTCACCCACTCCGCGGAGGAAGCCGTGCTGCTGGGCTCCCGGGTCCTCGTGATGGCCGCGGGGCCCGGCCGGGTGGTGGCGGAGCTTCCCGTGGGGCTGCCCCGGCAGCCGGACACGGACGTCTCCGCGCTGCGGGCCGCACCCGAGTTCGCCCGGCTGCGCGGGCGGCTGACCGAGCTCATGCGCGGCTGAGGCGTCCACGCCGCCCGCGTCCCGGCAGCCGGGCGACGCACCCCCTGACGGACGCTGCCCGCCGGCCCGTATTGCTCCCGTGCTGCGAGAACGTGAACAGCATGAACAGGCCGTGGCGGGCGGCCGCGGAGGGAACCGGTCCGCACGGGCAGCGGCTAACGTCCCCGTGTCAGAGCCGTTCCGGGGAGCGACCGCCCCGCGGAACCAGGGCCCGGCCGCACCATCGGCCGCAGGCACGCCGGCCGGCCCGCCCCGCCCGGCACAACTCGTGGCGCCGGGCACCGCCGCCCCGTCCGCCGGCCCGCGCGGCGCCCGCCCCGCTCCCCACAGGCCGACCGCCCACGCCACACCGCGCCCGCGGCGGTACCGCGCGGCCGCCGCCCCTCACCGTCCGTCCCGAGCACCAGGACCCCTTGATGCCGTTCTCCCTGCCCACGGGCGGGCGCCTCGCCGCGCTCGCCCTCTCCTTCACCGTGGCCCTCGGCACCACCGGCCTCACGGGGGCACCCGCCTCCGCCGCCGCGGTGGCCCCGTACGGACCGCAGCCCCCGCAGAACCCGTTCACCGCGGCCAACGGCGCCGCGACCATGCACGGAGACAGCGCCTCCAGCGGCACCACCGCCTCTCCCGGGCCCGGCACGGCCGCCGTCGACTACTCCCGCACGGCGCTGGCCTCGGCCTGCCCCACGGTCGCCGTGGGCGGCGACGGCTACGTGATCGCGCTCTGCACCACCATCTTCGGCCGGACGCCGACCGTGCACCTGCTCGACCCCGCCACCGGAGCCGACCTCGCCTCCCTCGCCCTGCCCAAGGGCAGCCTCTTCGGCGGCGTCTACGCCTACCTCGACAACGCCGACCGCCTCGTCGTCGTCGACGGGAACAACAACCTCCTGCGCATCGGACACCACCGCGACGGGAGCGCCTGGACCCTCCGGATCGACCAGTCCACCCCGCTCGGCAGCGCCGTGCCCGCCGGGGACAACATCGTCGGTCTGACCCCCGACTGGGACGGCAGGGTCTGGTTCGCCACCAGCGGCGGGGTGATCGGGACCGTCGACACCGGGACCGGCTCGGTGCGCGCCATCAGCACCGGCGAGGGCGTCCAGAACAGCATCTCCACCGTCCCCGGCCGCACCGCCGTCGCCACCGACCACGCCCTGTACCTGCTGTCCGCCGCCCCCGACGGCACCCCCGTCGTGGACTGGCGGGCCCCCTACGACCGCGGTCCGGCCCGAAAGCCCGGCCAGCTCAGCTGGGGCACGGGCACCACCCCGAGCTTCTTCGGACCGGGGAGCGGCACCGAGTACGTCACCATCGTCGACAACGCCGCCCCGCACGGGAACCTGCTCGTGTACCGGGCGTCCGGCGGACCGGAGCCGGTCTGCCGGATCCCCGTGCTGACCCAGTACGCCCGCAGCGGCACCGAGGACGCCGTCATCGCCTCGGGCCGCAGCGTCTTCGTCACCAACACCTACGGCTACCCCTACCCGGCCCTGCCCGAGGGCGCTCCGGCCAGTCAGCCCTCCTCGGCGAACTTCGACGGCGGCCTCAGCCGCGTCGACGTCACCCCGGAGGGAACGGGCTGCGAGGTGGTGTGGAACAGCCCGGTGAAGTCCGCCGCGCTGCCCCGCCTCTCCCTGGCCGACGGGAAGATCTACACGGTGTCCGTGACCGGGCCGACCGGGAGCGCGGGCCTCAACACCTTCGCCCAGTACCACCACTCCGTCATCGACCCGGCCACCGGCGTCCAGGCCGCCTCCTCCTACCTGGGCATCGGACTGGTCTACAACCCGCTCCAGATGCGGGGGACGGCCGGCCCGGACGGGACCCTCTACCAGGGCACCGAAACGGGAGTGGTCCGCATCTCCAAGCGCCGCTGACCGGGATCCCGCCCGGCGCCGCTCCCCGCCCCCTCACCGCGAAGTCGCCCGCGGTGAGGGGGCGGTGGCGTGCCTCACCGGTTCGGGTGGAGGACCTGGTGCACCCCGCCCCTCCTGTGGTTACCTGGGCCCATGACCGTACTCGTGACCCGTCGCCACGTGGACTACGTGCGTGTCACGACCACGGGTTGTCCCGTCACCATCTGACGCGGCCCCGCGCGGCACCGTCCCGCGCTCCCTCCACGCCTTCCACGCCGTCCGCGTACCCGTCGTGCCGGCTCCCCTCCCGCCCGGCCGCCGTGCCGGTCCGGCAGGTCGTCACGGCCGCCGCTCCACGCCCCCGCTCCCGGACGCGCCGCCCGCGACCAGTCCCGCGCGTGCCCCGCCGCACATCCGTGCCCTCCCGTCCGGGTCGGCGCGCCCGCCCGCCTCCCTCCGTCCGCCCTCACCTCCGAGGAGACCCAGACCCATGAGCCAGCCCGTAGACGCCGTCGCCGCAGGCCACACCCCCGAGGACGAGCCGGCCGCGGCCGGGACCCCGGCCTGGTCCTTCGAGACCCGGCAGCTGCACGCCGGCACCGCCCCCGATCCGGCGACCGGCGCCCGCGCGGTCCCGATCTACCAGACCACCTCCTTCGTCTTCCGCGACACCCGGCACGCCGCCAACCTCTTCTCCCTCGCCGAGCCGGGGAACATCTACACCCGCATCCACAACCCCACCCAGGACGCGTTCGAACAGCGCATCGCCTCCCTCGAAGGCGGTGTCGCCGCCGTCGCCCTCGCCTCCGGACAGGCCGCCGAGACCCTCGCGATCCTGAACCTTGCCTCGGCGGGCGACCACATCGTCTCCAGCGCCTCCCTCTACGGCGGCACGTACAACCTCTTCCACCACACCCTGCCGAGGTTCGGCATCGAGGTGTCCTTCGTCGAAGACCCCGACGACCTCGAAGCCTGGCGGGCCGCCGTACGCCCGGACACCAAGGCCCTGTTCGCGGAGACCCTCGGCAACCCGCGCGGCAACGTCCTCGACGTCCGCGGAGTGGCCGACATCGCGCACGCTGCCGACCTGCCGCTCGTCGTCGACAACACCGTGCCCACCCCGTACCTGCTGCGCCCCATCGAGCACGGCGCCGACGTCGTCGTCCACTCGGCCACCAAGTTCCTCGGCGGACACGGCACCACCATCGGCGGCGTCGTCGTCGACGCGGGCACCTTCGACTTCGGCGCGCACCCCGAGCGCTTCCCCGGATTCACCGCACCCGACCCCAGCTACCACGGCCTGCGGTACTGGCCGGACCTCGGCGCGGGCGCGTACGCCGTCAAGCTGCGCGTACAGCTGCTGCGCGACCTCGGGCCGGCCATCGCGCCGCACTCCGCGTTCCTCCTGCTGCAGGGCGTGGAGACGCTGAGCCTGCGCCTGGAACGGCACTCGGCGAACGCCCTCGAACTGGCGCAGTGGCTCGAACGGCGCGACGAGGTCACGGCGGTGCACTACCCCGGGCTGCCGTCCAACCGGTGGTACGGGGCGGGCCGGCGCTACCTGCCGCGCGGCGCCGGCGCCGTGCTCTCCTTCGAACTGGCGGGAGGCCTCGAAGCGGGCCGCCGGTTCGTCGACGGACTCGATCTGTTCAGCCACCTCGCGAACATCGGCGACGTCCGCAGCCTGGTGATCCACCCGGCCTCCACCACCCACAGCCAGCTCGACGAGGCCCAGCTCGCCGCCACCGGCACCAGCCCGGGGCTCGTGCGCCTGTCGGTCGGAATCGAGAACGCGGCGGACCTGAAGGCCGACCTGGAGGCCGGTTTCCGCGCCGCGAAGGAAGCGTCCTGAACCTGAACCCCGCCACAGCGGCCTCCCCGGCCACCGCGCTCCCCCTTCCCGCCACCGGTGCGTGGCGGGAAGGGGACCCGGCCGGGCACCGGCAGTGGCACCGCCGCGCGGGTCCGCTGGCGCTGGAAGCGGGCGGCGTCCTCCCTGGGGTGCGGCTGGCGTTCGAGACCTGGGGGCGGCTCGCCCCCGACCGTTCGAACGCGGTACTCGTCCTGCACGCGCTGACCGGCGACAGCCACGTCGCGGGCCCCGCCGGGCCGGGGCACCCCACCGCCGGCTGGTGGGACGCGCTGGTCGGCCCGGGCCGGCCGCTCGACACCGACCGGTGGTTCGTGGTGGCCCCGAACGTACTGGGCGGCTGCCAGGGGAGCACCGGGCCGGCCTCCGCGGGCCCCGGCGGGACCCCCTGGGGCGGCGCCTTCCCGAGGCTGACCCAGCGCGACCAGGTCCGCGCCGAGGCGGGACTGGCCGACGCGCTCGGCATCGGGCGCTGGGCACTGGTGATCGGCGGGTCCATGGGCGGGATGCGGGCGCTGGAATGGGCGGTCACGGAACCCGGGCGGGTGGCCGCGCTGTTGCTGCTCGCCTGCCCGGCGGCCGCGAGCGCGGACCAGATCGCCTGGGCCGCGGCGCAGGTCCACGCGATCCGCGCCGACCCCCACTGGCGGGGCGGCGATTACCACGACGCCGGCCCCGGAAGGGGACCGCACGCCGGGCTGGGCATCGCCCGGCGCATCGCGCACGTCACCTACCGGTCGGCCGGGGAACTGGACACCCGCTTCGGCCACGAGGCACAGGAGGGGGAGCAGCCCTGGCGCGGCGGCCGCTACCGCGTCGAGTCCTACTTGGACCACCAGGCCGCCAAACTCGTCCGGCGCTTCGACGCGGCCAGCTACGTCGCCCTGGTCGAGGCCATGAACACCCACGACGTGGGGCGGGGCCGCGGCGGGGTGCGCACGGCCCTCGCCCGGGTGCGCGCCCGCACGCTGGTGGCCGGCGTGGACTCGGACCGCCTCTACCCCCTCGCGCAGCAGGAGCGGCTCGCGGACGGCGTTCCGTCCGCGCCCGGGGTCCGGGTGATCCGCTCCGCGTACGGGCACGACGGGTTCCTCCTGGAGACGGAGCAGGTCGGCGCGTTCGTACGGGAACTCCTCGACGGCGTGCCGGAGCGGTCCGCCGCCCGCCCGGGCTGACGGGGAGACGGCTGCGCTGCCTCAGCACCTCCTTCTCCCCTGTCGGGTTTTCCTCAGGCTGCGGGTGGTGCCGGCCCCCCCGGCAGCCGGCGGGTCTGCTGGATGGGCTGCCGTCGTCGTCCCCAGGAGGATCGTCGGCAGAGTGCCCGGCCGAGGTTTTCGGGTGGGAGGTTCTCGAAGACCAGGGAGCGGTATGCGGGTCCGATGGATGACGTGTCTGATGGCGGCGCTGGCCTCCCTGGCGACGGCGAGCGGGGCGGCCGTGGCGCGACCCGCCGGACAGGGAACCGAGCAGAGCGTGGAGTTCCGCAGCGGGGAGGTGACGCTGCACGGCACGGTCACAACGGCCGCCGGGGCGACAGGACAGCGGCCCGGGATCGTGCTGGTGCACGGCGCCGGTCCGGAGAAGCGGGAGAAGTACCAGGCCGAGGCCCGGGCCATGGCACGAGCCGGGTTCGTGGTCCTCAGCTACGACAAGCGGAGCACGGGGTACTCACTGACACAGCGGTCCTACGCCCGACTCGCCGACGACGCCCTGGCAGGCGTCCGGTTGCTGAGCAGGCGTGCCGACGTGGATCCCGGCAGGATCGGACTCTGGGGATTCAGCGAAGGCGGCTGGGTCGCCCCGCTCGCCGCCTCGGGCTCGACGCAGGTCTCGTACGTGGTGCTGGTCGGCGCGTCCGGAGTGCCCCCGGCCCGGCAGCAAGCGTGGTACCTGAAGAACATGCTCCGCCACCACGGCGTCGCGGGCTCACTGCCGCAGACCATGGCGGTCGACGGCACGCGGGTCCTCGCGGACGCAGGCCTGTTCCCCGAGGCGGACTACGACCCGATACCGGCACTGCGGCGGGTGCGCCAGCCCGTGCTCGCCATGTGGGGCAACGACCAGCAGTCACCTCCCGCGGAAAGCGCCCGTGCCATCGAGAAGGCACTGCACGACGGCGGCAACACCGACGTGACGCTCCGCTTCTTCCCCCACGCCGATCACAAACTGCGCGCGTCCCCCGACGGTTTCCAGCGGGGCGGGCAACCGGCACCCGGCTACGTCGACACCATGGCGTCCTGGGTGGCGGGGCAGGCCCACCGGACCAACGACCCCTTGCCCCAGCAGGCCCGGCAGAGCCGCGCTCTCGCCCCTCTCGCCGGATACCAGGCAACCGGGGCACAGGTCGCAGCGCTCCTGTTCATGACCGGTACGTTCGCCGCATACCTGCTGGGGGAGGTGATACGGCGCCTGCGTGGACGTCCCTCGGCAAGCCGGGCACCGCGATGGCTGGCCGCAACGGGACTGGTCACCGTGCTCGGCTTCCTGGGCTACTTCGGCTTCGTGACGATGGCACTGACCCCCGGACCGGTGCTCGGCGACCGTCCGGTGTGCTGGCTCGTCCTGCAACTCCTCGCGGTCGGGACGGCAGTGGCCACGCTGGCGACGGCAGTGGGCTGGTGGCGGGCCAGGACCTCGGTACGGGGCGTGGCGCGGATCCGCCTCGGACTGCTGGGGCTCGCCGGGGCGGTGTTCGTGCCCTGGGCCCTCTTCTGGGGCCTGATGGCGCCGTAGTCGACCAGCCGGGGGCGGCTCGTCGGGCAGCACGGTGGTCCGCTACAGGGTGATGATCGCGGCGGCGAGGAGCGCGGCGTACCAGAACTCGAAGAGGCGGTAGGTGAGGTGGTCGTACGCCGGTGACCGGCGACGCGTCACGCGCCAGGCGATGGTCCAGGACAGGGCGGCGGTCATGGCCTCGGCGGTCCAGGTCCAGGCAGTGGAGGCGCGCAGCAGCAGGAAGTGGTCGGCCAGCGGGAGCAGGGCGAAGCCGGCGGCCAGGAAGGTGCGGGTGAAGGGCTCCCCGTGGGCGATGGGGAGGGTGGTGCGGCCGGCGGCGGTGTCGCCGGCCAGGTCGCGCAGGTCCTGCAGGGGGATGAGCAGGAAGATGACGGCGGCGAGCGTGAGCATCCACCGCCAGGTGTCCGCGCTGAGCGGGGCGGCGATCTGCCAGGCCGGGCCGAGCATCAGGAGGGCGCCGGCGCCGATGACGAAGTCCTTGACCAGCCATCGGCGGGCACCGCCGGCCAGGTTGTGCAGGACGGTCACCGCCTCCCAGGCCAGCGCCCACGCCCAGACCCCGAGCAGGGCTCCGACCAGCGGGAAGACGGTGAAGACGACGGCGGCGCGTACGAGGGTGCCACGGGTGCGGACCCGGCCCTGTGCGAGGGGCCGGGTGGGTTTGTTGATGCGGTCTTCGAGCCGGCCGGTGAGCTGGTTGGTGAGGCAGAAACTGTAGAGGTACAGGTAGAAGTAGAGGAACGACCCGGCGACGGCGAGGGCGAACCGCTGCGGCGGCAGGTGGTGGTGCCAGGCGACGGCGGTGGTGAAGGCCACCCCCGGGTAGAGGCCGGCCCATGGGTCGTTGCGTATGAACCGCCAGCTCAGCGCGATCTCGCCGGTCACCCACCGCCACGGCGCCGACCACGGGACGGGCGGGCGCGGGGGTACGGCGCTCTGACCTGCCGTCATGGCCGCTCTCGCCGGGGCGGTTGACGATCGGGGGTGGTGACGCGCAGGCGCAGGCCTGTGGGCTGGAGGGTGGTCAGGGGACGGGGCATGCGGAAGGCGGCCCCGTCCGGGGGTTCGAGGTGCCAGCGTCTGACGATGGCGGCCAGCGCGAGGACGCTTTCGGTGAGCGCGAACCGGTCCCCGATGCACTTGCGGGCGCCGGCTCCGAAGGGCACGAAGGCCTCTCGTGACGGAGCCGAAGGAGCCGACGGAGCCGAGGCTGCTCGGCCGGTCCACCGCCCCGGATCGAACCGTTCGGGGTCGGGATACAGATCGGGGCGGTGGTGGATCAGGTACGGGCTGAACACGACGGTGGTGCCGGCCGGCACGCGGTGGCCGTCCAGGACGGTGTCGGCGGTGGTGGTGCGCATCGTGAGCCAGGCCGGCGGGTACAGGCGCAGGGTCTCGGTGATGACGGCGCCGGTCAGGACCAACTGCCCGACATCGGCGGGGTCCGTGGCGCCGACGGCCTCGGCGCGCAGCTCGTGTTCGAGGCCGGGGCGGGTGGCGAGCAGGTGCATCGCCCAGGCCAGCACCACCGCGGTGGTCTCGGTCCCGGCGAGGAGGAACAGAAGGACCTGGTCGACGCACTCGCTGTCCGACAGGCCCTGCCCGCCGTCCTCGGTGTCGCGGGCGGCCAGGAGCGCGTCGAGCATCAGGCCCGCGTCGCTCCGGCCGTGCTGCTGGGCGACGTAGGCGGTGACGGTGGCCCGTAAGCGCCGGACGGCCCGGCGGCACCGGAGGTTGGCGGGCGTGGGCAGGGCGCCGGCCCAGGACGGCTGGATCGTCTGCCGCCACGCGCCGGCCACCAGGGTGGCCGCGTCGTCGGCAAGCCGGTGGGTGGCGGCGGGGTCCGGCCCGGTGCCGAACAGGGTCGCGATCAGCGCCTTGGAGGCGATCTCCTGGGTGGCGTGCAGGACGTCGATGACCTGGCCTTCGCGCCAGGTGCCGGCGGCTTCGGTGAACCGGGCTGCCATCGTCCGGGCATAACCGGGCATCAGGCGCGGGTGGAAGGCGGGCTGCACGAGCCGGCGCTGGCGGCGGTGCTCGTTGTGCGGGCAGGTGAGCAGGCCGTTGCCGATGAACTCCCGGAAGCGGTCGTAGAGGGGGCCGCCCTTGTCGAAGAGGTGGTCGTCGACCAGCACGTGGTGCAGCAGCCGGGGCTCGCACACGACGAGCGCGGGGTGGGGCCCGAGGCCGACGGCCACCAGGTTGCCGTGCTGCGGGAGCGAGCGCAGGAAGCCCAGCGGGTCGCGCAGCAGCGCGGGGGCGTGGCCGAGCAGCGGCAGCGCCCCGGGTGCCCGGGGGACGGGGGAAGGCGTGTCGGCCTTGGCCACGACCGCGCCTTCGCGGTGGCGGTGCGACCGGGTCCGGCGTCCGGCAGCGGGCGGGGACGGACCGTCAGGTGGCGATCGGTCCGCGCCGGTCAGGGCTGCCGCGACCGCGCCCAGTACCTCCACCGAGGCCGCCGGCAGGGCGGATTCCTCCAGCACCCGCAGGGCTTGGCCGTGGCGCTCCTCGACCATCGCCTCGACCTCGGCGCGGGCGCCGGTGCCCTCCAGCACCGCACGGATCCGCGCCACCTGCTCCGTCCCGAGGGCCCCCGGCCGGCCGCAGGCGGTGAGCAGGCCGCGCTCGGCCGGGCCGGCGCGCCGCAGCGCCAGGGCCAGCAGGGGGGTGTGCTTGCCCGCCCGCAGGTCCTCGCCCTCGGGCTTGCCGGTCTGGTCAGAGGTACCGAAGGCGCCGAGCAGGTCGTCGCGCAGCTGGAACGCCTCACCCAGCGGAAGCCCGAACGCCGAGAGCACCGCGCCCACCTCGGTGCCGGCGCCGGCCAGCACGGCGCCCAGCTGCAACGGCCGCTCCACCGTGTACCGGCCGCTCTTGAGCCGGGCGATGCGCAGCGCCACCTCCAGGTCGGCGCTCGGCCGGCCGGTGGCGAGCAGGTCGAGGTACTGCCCGAACATCAGCTCGGTACGCATCTCGTCCATCACCGCCGCAGCCGCGGCCAGTCGGTCCGGGCTCAGGCCGGCGGTGTGCAGCAGTTCGTCCGACCATGCCAGTGCGAGGTCCCCGAGCAGCACGGCCGCGCTGGTGCCCAGCCACGCGGCGTCCGGGTGCCCGGCATGGCGGGCGGCGACGGCCTGGTGGACGCTGGGCCGGCCCCGGCGGGTGGAACTTCGGTCCATCACGTCGTCGTGGACGAGCGCGAAGGCGTGGAACATCTCCAGCGACGCGGCCACCTGCAGCATCGGCCCCTGGTCCCCGGACCCCCCGCCCGCGTGCCAGCCGGCCGCGCACAGCACCGGGCGGATCCGCTTGCCGCCGCCCAGGACCAGCTCCCCCAGGACGTCGGTGACCTCGGTCGGGAAGCCCTGAGAGGCCGCCCGGTGTGCCGTGGCGTCCAGGAAGGCGGCGAGGCGCTCGTCGACGGCCCTGCGGACCCGGGCGGGGTCGAACGTGGGGGCGGGGGGTGGGGTCGTGTTCTCGGACACCGGGGTCCTCCATCGGCCAGCGACCGAGCGGACGCACACGCGGGCCCGCTCAACCCGTCTCCTTACCCCCGGCCGGGGCCCGGTGTGCCGACACCCCAGGGGCGCGCGGAGGCGCGCTGCCCGCCGACGGCGCGCGCGGCGCGCCCCCAGTGCCGGCGCAGGACGACGCGGGCCGGCTCCGCCCCGTCGCGCGGTCGAAGTCCCGGGCTCCCTTGGCCCGGACGGCGCGGCCCACCTCCGCACGGCAGGCCGGGGATTCCGGAGAGGGGGATCGCCGTCAGGAGCGGGGCCCCGTCGGCAGGTAGTACGGGCGGTTGTGGGCGGCCACGGGCGGAGACTGGCAGGTCCACGCGCCGGCGGCGGACGGGGCCTCGTCGCCGAGGAGGGCACGGACGTCCCGGCCGAGGTCGCTGTCCGGGGCGTGGACGTGCAGCCGGGTGCGCCCGGAGTGGGCGGCGGCGGACAGGTCGTACCAGCGGTACGGCTGGTAGAGGTTCATGGGTCCGGCGAGCAGGCGCCCTTCCTGGTCGGTGCCGTAGCCGGTGACCGGCGCCGAGTTGGCGGCGACGGCGGTGAGCCCGTCCAGTCTCGCCGTGACGTCGAGCAGCGGGGCCGCGTCCTGCTCCAGGGTGTCGCCCGGGCCCAGGGACGCGGCCTTGCACCGCACGTTCCAGGTGTCGCCGGCGGGCCCGTTGAGGGAGGGCAGGCCGACCTCGAACCAGCCCGGGTACTTGGGTTCCGCGTAGAGCTCGCGCCCGGCCCGGATGGCGAAGGGGTTGTCGCACACGACGTGCATCCGGGCGATGCCGAGCAGCTTCGTCTGGTCCCAGCCCTGCGCGTACTGGGCGTAGTCCAGCCGCGGCAGCCTGCCGCGCTCGGCGGTCGGGAAGGCGATCACGTTCAGCTCGATCTCCTGCGTGACGCCGCCGCCGAACGCGTACTGGGCGAAGTACAGCTGGTAGTTGACCGACACCAGCGCCCGCCCGTCCTCGAACGCGGCCGCGGTCAGGTCCGGGTGGTGCTTGGCGAGCAGCTCGCGGACCGGCTCGGGTTCGACCAGCCAGTCGATGCCGATCTGGTGCAGGGCCCCGTAGTGGAAGGGCAGCCGGAAGGGCTCCGGTACGGGGGGCAGGGGCAGGGGGTCGCTCATGGCGTCGTTCCTCTGGACGGGGCCGTTGCGCCGGCCGGCGGTTGGGCCTGAGGGTGGGGCTGCGGGGTGCGGAGGGAGGCGGGGCGGTCACGGGCCGCCAGGTCCGCTTCGACGCGCTCCACGCTGCGCAGGGCCAGTGCGGCCATCGTCAGCGTCGGGTTGGAGGTGGCCACCGAGGGCATGCTCCCGCAGCCCACCGCGTACAGCCCGGGGTGCTCCCAGCAGCGCTGCCACGCGTCGACCACCGACGTCGTGGGGGAGTCGCCCATCACGTGGGTCCCGGCGGCGTGGCCGGCACCGCGGTAGCCGTAGGTGCGCCCACCGTGCTCGAAGCGGCCCGGCCAGGCCTCCGCCGGGGTGTAGTCCGTGTGGTCCTCGGCGCCGAGCAGCGCGAACACCTGCTCCGAGACGGCCCGCGCCGCGGCCATCCCGTCCTTCACGTGGTCGTCGAGGTCGTACGTGACCAGCGGGCGGGGCAGCCCCAGCGCGTCGCGCTCGGACGGGTGCAGGGTGACCCGGTTCGCCGGGTCGGCGCCCTGCTCCATCTCGAACTGGAGGGTGAACTGGCGCCGGACCCGGTCCCCGACGGCCCGCCGCAGGCCGGCCCCGAACAGGCCGCGTCCGGTGAGGAAGTGGTGCACGTCGGTGTCGACGGGCCCGTTCGCCCAGATCCAGCCCCAGGTCCCGAACTCGACGCGGAACGGCGCGCGCAGCCGGCGGGCCGGGCCGCCGCGGAAGCCTTCGAGGCCGGAGACCGAGCCGGGCCCCCGGTACGGGCCGGTGTCCTCGGGGAGCAGGCCCCAGGTCAGCAGGACCGGATGGTCCATGAGGTTGCGGCCGACCTGGCCGCTGCGGCCGCCGAGTCCGGACAGGAGCAGCAGGCGGGCGTTCTCCACGGCGTGGGCGGCGAGCACGACGACGTCGGCGTGCACGACGTGCGCCTCCCCCGTGTACGAGCGGTACTCCACGCCGGTGGCCCGCCCCCGCCCGTCGACGAGCACCCGGCTCACCACGGACCGGTCCCGGAGCGTGACGGTCGAGCTCCAGCGCCCCTGGGTCTTGAGCGGGGTGTACTTGGCGTACGAGGGGCAGCGCGGGATGCAGGTCGCGTTGCCCACGCAGCGGCTGCCCGGATCCGGCCGGCCGTCCCGGCCGCGCGGCACGTAGCCGCGGCCGCCGTCGTACGCGGGCTCCGGGACGCCGTTGCGCGCGTGCGGGGTGCCGACCACCTTCAGCCCGACCTCCCGCAGGGCCACGGGGTCCTTGACGCGGCGCCCGTCGAGGCGGGCCGCCATGAGGCGGTCCAGGCGCGCGGCGGGCAGGGCGCGCATGGGGAAGACGTAGCCCTCGGGGAAGGGGAGGCCGACGTGCTCGCGCTGCTCCGCGACGTCGGCGGACACCCCCAGCTCCTCCTCGGCCGCCCGGTAGTGGGGCTCCAGCTCGTCGTAGGTGATCGGCCAGCGCCGGCCGTACCCGAAGGCCTCGGTGTCGAAGTCCTCCGGGAGCATGCGCGGCGTGAGACCGGTCCACACGTTCCCGGTCCCGCCGTTGGCGCGCACGTAGGCGCTGGCGTAGGGGAGCGGGCCGTCCTGACGCAGGTGCCCGGCGGCCCGGAAGCCAGGGCTGCCGTCGGTGCCGTCGGTGCCGGAGAGGTCCGCCACCTGGGGCCAGGGGGCCGCCGGATGGGGCTGGAAGGGTGAGCCGGGCAGCTGGCCCGCGGCCGTCAGATAGGCGGTGAGGGGGTCGGGGTCCGCGTCGCCGGTGCCGGCGGCGGACGTACCCGCCTCAAGGACCAGGACCCGCCGGCCGAGCCGGCCGAGCCGGTCCGCGACGAGCGAGCCCGCGACGCCGGCGCCGACGACGATGACGTCGTACGCCGTCACCGGCCGCTCCGCCCGGCCGCGGCGGTGGACGGTCCGGCCCAACTCCCGTGCCCGCCGGGGTCGGCGGCGGGAGCGGTGAGGCCGGCCGCCTTCCAGACCAGGGCCTCGGCATGGGCGCGTGCGGACACCAGGACCGGCGGGGTTCCGGGCCAGCTGCCCGTGTACCAGAGGAACGCCACTTCCCGGGCGGCGTCGCGGAGTTCCCCGTCCACGGCATCGGCGTCCCACCCCGCCCGCGAGGCGCCGAGCAGGAGCCCGTACCGCTCGGCGCCGAGCCGCCGCGCTGCCACGGCCCGGTAGACCTCGGCCAGTCCGGTCGCTTCCAGGGCGGCCTCGTCGAATCCGGTCAGCAGGGCGGAGAGGGCCGTGAAGTGCTGTGTCTCGTCTGTGATGGGCACGCGGGCATCGGTGCCCCGGTTCCCGGCGGCCCATGCCGCGCGCCTGCCGAATGGCTTGATCACGGCAGCGCGCGCTCACCCTCACGGCTCGGCACGCACGAACGGACGTGCCCTGTTCGGTCATCCGTCCGACGGGGTGTGTGTCGCACCGGCGCGAGAGGCGGGATCCGCCTCGGGGACTACCGGGGACCGGTCCGCCGGGAGGGGGCCCCGAGGGTGCCGGCGAACTCGACGATGCGGTCGGCGACGGCTTCGGGCCGGTCGAGGTGGCAGCTGTGGCCGGCGTCCGCGAAGACGGCCGAGGTGGCGCGCGGGTTGAGGGCCGCGGTCGCGGCGGCGTGCTCGGCGGGCCAGAACTGACTGTCCGCGCCGGCGGTGATGAGTACGGGCACCTCGGCGCGGGCGACGACGTCCCGCCAGTCCTGGCGGGAGTGGTCCAGGAGCAGGGGACGGGTGTCGGGGGTGATCAGGCTCTCGGCGCCGCGTCCGCCCGCCTCCCTGATCGCGGTGTCGACAGCGGCCGGATCGGGCCAGGCGCGTCCGCGGCCGGTGGCGAAGGCCCCGGGCGAGGAGAAGAACGTACCGAGGTTCTCCTCGGTGAGGCCGTAGAAGCCGAACGGCCAGTCGGCGGTGTTGACCATGCTCGGCGTCTGGTCGACGGTGACGATCCCGGCCAGCCGTGCCGTGCCCGCGAGACTGGCGTAGGCCCAGATGCTGTTGGCGCCCATGGACTGCCCGACGGCGAGGACGTCGCGCAGGCCGAGCGCGGTGAGCAGGTCGTCGATGTCCTTGCCGTGCCGGGACATCCGCTGTCCCCAGGCGGGCCGGTCGGAACTGCCGTGCCAGCGGCGGTCCAGCGAGATCACCCGGTACCCGGCCGCCCGGAGCGGGGCCCACTGCAGGGCCCAGTCGTCGGCGGGTGCGCCGTAGCCCGAGACGAGGAGCACGGGGCGGCCCTCGCCCTCGTCGTAGTAGTGCAGGCGGACGCCGTCGTTGGTGGTGATCCTGGGCACCGGGACTCCTCGGAGTCGGAGGGGGAGGGCGGGGAACCCGCCCATCGTCCGCCGCCCGCCGGAGCCCGCCCGGTACGGCGCGCGCTCTCACCCGCCCGGACGCGGACGCGGACGGGGGCTCCGGCGCCGCCGAAAGCGCCGCGAGTCGGTCATCCCGTCTCATCCGCCGCCCCCATAGCGTTTCCGCATCGGCGGAACGACGAGCCGGCAGGCAGCGGGCACGGCCCCTGGGCCGGGAGAAGCAGGGTGAGACTGGTGCAACGAGAAGCGGCCACGGACACCGTCGTACTCATCCACGGCCTCTGGATGACACCACTGTGCTGGGAGAACTGGGTCACCCGCTACCAACAGCGCGGACTCGAGGTGATCACCCCCGGCTACCCCGGCTTCCAGCCCGGCACGACCGGGGTCCGGGCCCTGCGCGACGACCCGTCCCCGCTGGAGGGCCTCGGCGTGACGGAGGTCCTCGACCACCTCAAGCAGGTCGTCGGCGGGCTCGACACGAAGCCCGTCATCATGGGGCACTCGTTCGGCGGGGCCTTCGTCCAGCTCCTCCTCGACGCCGGTTACGGCTCGGCGGGCGTGTCCATCGACGGCGCGGCCGTGAAGGGCGTGAAGGCGCTGCCCTTCAGCGAGATCAAGGCGACCTTCCCGGTGCTGCACAACCCCGCCAACAAGAGCCGTGCGGTGCCGATCACCGAGAAGGAATTCCACTACGCCTTCACGAACAACCTCACGGTGGAGGAGTCCAAGGCCGTCTACGACCGCTACTCCGTGCCGGTCTCGGGCCGCATGCTCTTCCAGGGCGGATTCGCGAACTTCACCCCGCACGCGGCGACGGCGTACGACTTCGCCAACGACGACCGCGCACCGCTCCTGTTCATCTCCGGCGGCAACGACAACATCCTTCCGCCCGCCGTGCAGCGCGAGAACTACGAGAAGAACGCCAAGCGTTCGAAGGCGATCACCGCCTACAAGCTGTTCGACGGCCGCAGCCACTACACCTGCGGCGAGCCGGGCTGGGAAGCCGTAGCCGACCTCGCCCTCGACTGGGCCCTCACCCCCACCGCCGGCGAACTCGACCGGACCTGACCCCGGCCCCCACGCCGACCGGCTTCCCGACACCGACACAGGCCACCGCCGGCAGGGGGCAGAACAAGATGGACCGGCCTGGAAGGGAACGCACGCTCGGCCTGCCGCTGGAGCCCACTGACCTTGAGGTCGTTGCGAACCGGCGGCCGTACGGCGTTCGGTGCAGCCCGCCGACCCGGCCCGCGCCGCGCAGGACTCGGCCGAAGGACCGACCGGCTCAGGGCCAGTCGACGGCGAAGGCCCGCGCCGGGTTCCGCGTGAGGACGTGATCCACCAGCTCCGCACCCACGGCGGCCGCCAGCCGGGGTCGCACCCTGCGCAGCAGGTACGGCATCCCGGGGCCGCCGTCGACCGACCGGGTCCCGGAGGCGACGGTGTCCCCGCCGAGCAGCAGCCGGTGCCCGAAGCCCGCGTCGGCCAGCGCCTTCACCGCGTCGGGCATCCGCCAGTCGGTGGCGTGATGGGCGAGTGAGGGCCCGTCGAAGGCCAGGTAGCAGCCCGCCTCCGCGGCCTGGCGCTGCACCGTGCCGTCGGGTGAGCGGTTGAGGTGCCCGAGGACCACCCGGTGGGGCGGGACCTCCAGCTCGTCACACAGCAGGTCGAGTACGTCGAGTGCGCCCGTGCCGTGCTCCAGGTGGACGGCTACGGGCGCGCCGGTCCCGTGGTGGGCCTCGGCCGCGGCGGCCATCGTCCAGCGTGCGTGTGCGTCGAGGGCGTGGAAGCCGCCCGCGACCTTGATGAGCCCGGCGCGGACGCCCGATGTGCCGATGCCCGTGGTCAGTTCGGATACGAAGACCTCGGCGAGCCTGCCGCCGCGCAGCGCGTCGAGGAACTCCGGCTCGTAGTGGGCGGCTTGGTGCAGCCCGGTCGCGCACACCACGTGCACCCCGGCCGCCCGGGACAGGGGCGGCAGGTCCGCGGTACGCCGTCCCATGCCGTACGGCGTCCACTGGATCACGCTCGCACCGCCCGCGGCGCGGAACGCGGCCAGTTCGGAGCGCGCGGCCCGGACGTCGTCCAGTTCCCGGCCCGGGAGCCTCGGGCTGCGGAGGAAGAGGTGGTCGTGCGCGTCGCACACGCCGAGGTCATCGGGGCGCACGTCGCCGAGGACCGTGCGGACGCGGGCTACCACTGCCGTCCGCGCGGCAGTGCGTGCCTCCCGGGCGCCGACACGTGCAGCACCTCGAAGACCTCGCCCGACGCGGCGGGCGTGTGGTGGTCCCAGAGCGAGAAGTGGACCAGCTCCCAGCGGTGCGAGTCGACGGCGGCCGCGGCGAGTACGGCGCCTTCCCGCGAGGCGAGCCGCCCCGCTTCGCGCACCGCGTCCTCCATGAACGCGGACAGCGGCACGTCCTCCGGGACCCCCTGTCGCCGGCGCACGGCGACGGCGGCGGGGGAGCCGGCCGCGGCGCCCTCCTCGTAGGCCAGGCCCGTCCACTGCCGGACGCCGGGCCGCCCGAAGTCGTCGACGGGCCCCTGGAAGGCGCCTCCCCACAGGAAGGTGTTCATCCCCTCCATGGTGTTCCACAGGTAGAACGGCGCGTACTGGTTGACCGGCGAACCGTTCACCCCGCGCTCGCGCATCAGGTACGTCTTGAAGCCGAGGCCGTCCCAGTCGTCGAGGGCGTGCCCGAGGCGGGAGACGCGGTCGCGGATGATGCCCATGTCGTAGCCGGCGGGCAGGGTCATCTCGTACTGCATGGCGTGCATGGTGAGCTCCTCTCTCAAGCGGGGTAGTGGCCCACGTGCTCGTGCCACTCGACGGTCGAGCCGTCCGCAGCCGCCTCCACGACGGCCGGATGCGTCATGAAGGTGCCGGGCGCGGCACCGTGCCAGTGCCGTTCGCCGGGCTCGATCCACACGGTGTCGCCCGCCCGGATCGCCACGACGTCACCGCCCTCGCGCTGGACCAACCCCTCGCCCTCCAGGACGTGCAGCACCTGGCCGCGCGGATGGCGGTGCCAGGCGGTGTGCGCGCCGGGGGCGAAGTGCACGCTGAACATCCGCAGCCGGGACGGTGGCTCCGGGGCGGCCAACTCGTCCAGCCACACCGCGCCCGTGAAGTGCTCCGCCGGGCCCTGCAGGGTGTCGGGTCGCTTGGTCGTGATGTGCATGGGGGGAACTCCTCAGAACTCGGGTCGAAGAAGGGAGAGCAGGCCGCGTACCCCCGAGTCGAAGGCCGCGCGAGAGCCCGACGCGCGGGCCAGGACGTAGCCCCCCTGCACCGTGGCGAGGACCGTCGCGGCGATCTCCCGCGCATCGAGGGACCGGGCGAACTGGCCCTGCTCCTGCCCCTCTTCGACGATGCGGGCGAGCTGCTCGCGCAGCCAGGCGATCGTCTCGTCCACCGGGGCCCGCAGAGCCGCGTTCGCGACCACGTCCGGGTCCATCGTCAGGCGGCCCACGGGGCAGCCGCGCAACACGTCGCGCTCGCGCTCCAGATAGGCCCGGATCCGCTCGTACGGAGTCCCGGGCCCTTCCAGCACGCTCCGCACGGAGGCACGCAGCTCCTCGGCGGTGCGGCGGATCGCGGCCAGCGCGAGGTCCGGCTTGCCCTGGAAGTGGTGGTACATGCTGCCCTGGCCCGCGCCCGCGCGCTCCAGGATCGCCTTGGGGCTGGTGCCCACGTAGCCGCGCTCCCACAGCAGCTCGCGGGTGGACTCGATCAGCCGCTCCTGAGTACTCATACGATCACTGTACATACCAGTAGGTACAGAAGCGATCCGTGATCACGGCTTCTGCGGATTCCCGCAGGAATCCGAGGCCGTTGCAGGGTCCCTCGGCCAGGACTCCCTGATCCGTGACGAAGCCGGCGCAGCCGTCTTCGCCCGAGGCCGGACGGCACAAGACCCCAACCGTGTCCGGGACCTGGTTCCGGGAGGCCGGTTCGGCGGCCACCGCCGAGGCGGTCGGCGACGGCCGCACAGAGCCCTCGGCCCGGCCGCTGAGCGCCGTCCTAGCCGCCCACGGTGTCCGGCTGGGCCAGCCGCTCGGCGGTGTGCTCCAGACCGACGCTGTGGGAGCCCTTCACCAGCACGATGTCGCCGGGCTCGATCAGGTCGCGGGCCAGGGTCAGGGCGTCGTCCCGGTCGCGGGCGCCGAACACCGTCAGGCCCGGGTCGTCGTCCTGGGCGGCGTCGGCCATCGCCTGGGCGTCGGCGCCGCCGACGGAGACCAGCACGTCCACGCCCGCGGCGGCGACGAGGCGGCCGACCTGCCGGTGCCCGTCGACGGCGGCGGCGCCGAGCTCCTTCATCTCGCCCAGGACCGCGATGGTCCGCCGGCCGCCGCTCATGGCCTGGAGGGCGGTCAGCGCTGCCTTCATCGAATCGGGGTTCGCGTTGAACGCGTCGTTGATGACCCGTACCCGGTCGCTCCGGTCGGTGACCTCCATGCGACCGGACGCCACCGGCACCGCGCGGGAGAGTGCGTCGGCCGTCTTCTCCACGTCGGCGCCCAGCCCGATCGCGACGGCCGCAGCGGCCAGCGCGTTGGACACGTGGTGCGGGCCGTGAAGGTTCAGGCCGACCCGCGCGTCACAGCCGGCGGCGACGAGGGTGAAGGAGGCCCGGCCCTCCGAGTCGAGCCTCACGTCGACCGCCTGGACGTCGGTGCCCCGTGCGGTGCCGAAGGTCATGACCTGGGCGCGGGTACGGGAGGCCATGGCGGCAACCAGCGGGTCGTCGGCGTTGAGGATGGCGATGCCCTTGGCGGGGAGGGCTTCGACGAGTTCGCCCTTGGCCTGGGCGATCTGCTCCCGGCCGCCGAACTCGCCGATGTGCGCGGTCCCCACGTTCAGGACCAGGCCGACCGCCGGCGGGGCGATGCGTGTCAGGCGGGCGATGTGGCCGATGCCGCGGGCGCCCATCTCCAGCACGAGGTACCGCACGTCCCGGTCCAGGTGGGTGATGGCCAAGGGCATCCCGATCTCGCCGTTGAAGGACTTCACCGTGGCGATCGTCGGCCCGTGATCGGGGAGCACCTGCGCGATCAGGTCCTTCGTGCTGGTCTTGCCCGCCGATCCGGTCAGCCCGATCACCATCGCCTGCGGCGCTGCGGCCAGCACCCTTCTGGCCAGCGCGGCGAGCGCGTCGAGCACGTCGTCGACGACGACGGCCGGAACACCGACCGGGTGGGCGGCGAGGACCGCGACGGCCCCGGCCCGCACCGCTTCGGCAGCGAAGGCGTGCCCGTCGGCGTGCTCACCGCCCAGCGCGGCGAAGAGGCCACCCGGCTCGACCGTGCGGGAGTCGACGGTCGCCGGCGCGGTCACGAGCAGGGCCGCATCCGGCACGTCGCACAGCCGGCCGCCGACGGCGGCGGCGACGGATTCCAGCGAAAGGGGGATCACGTGACGCACTCCGAATCAGCAGGACCCGTCCGGTACGGCAGCGCGCCGCCGCCCGGTCCAGCCCTTCGACCGTATCGCCTCCGGAAGCCGTAGGTGCGAAACCATCCCAATCCATTGCAGACCGTGAGTATCCTGCGAGTCTGCCCGGATCGCCGTCGTGTCCGGCGGGAGGACCAGTGGCCGGGCGCGTTCGCCGCTCGCCGGCCGCCGGCCGCGCCGCATGGGAGTCCCCGAACGCCAGGGCCGCACGAACAGACCCCTCGACGCCGACCAGTTCGGCTCGGGTGCGGCTGCCTCCGCGATTGGCGCACAAAGCCCTCGCCACCTCTCCGGAGGGCGGCTCCACGAGTCGGGCACCATCGGGGTGGTGATCTCCGGAGGAGGCCCGGCCCCGTCCACCCTCCACCGGCTCATCAGCCAGCCGGCCAACCCACTGCGAGGACCCCGCACATGCCTGACCTGCGCCCCTTCCCCACCATCACCCAGTACGCCAGCCCGGACCTGATCCCCGCGATCGTCTACGAAGGCCGCGACCAGGGCGACGATCCCCGCTGGGCCGAGAGCGGCGCCCCCGACCCCGACACCTACCGCACCTGGTGCGGCCACATGTGCGGCATCGCCTGCCTGCGCATGGCCCTCCTCGCCCGCACCGGGGAAGCGCCCACCCCGTTCGAGCTCCTCGACGGCGCCCGGAAGTACGGCGCCTACACCGAAGACCCGGACAGCGGAGCGATCCACGGCCTGATCTACGCCCCGTTCGCCCGGTACGTGCACGACGTCCACCCCCTGCACGCCGAAGTCCACCCCACCCTGACGGCGTCCGGCCTCCTCGCCCTGCTCGACCGCGGGCGGATGGTCATGGCCTCGGTGCACAAGGAGATCCGCCGCCCCGAGAACCCCGCCCCCGGCAAGGGCGGACACCTCGTACTCGTCACCGGCCGCCAGGGCGACACCGTGTACTTCCGCAACCCGTCCGGTCACACGGAACAGGCCCGCAGCGCCCGCCTGCCGATCACCACGTTCGCCGAGTTCTTCGCCGGACGCGGGGTGTCCCTGGCCTGACCGCTGCGGCCGTCGGGTCAACAACCTCAACCCCAACAGCGCTCGTTTCCCCCGTGGAGCGCAACCGCGAGGTGGCGGACACCAACCTGCTCCGCCGTTTCCGCTCGTTGGAGGTCAGCGCGTGCGACCAGCAGTTCTGGCTGACCGACGCCTGCGCCACTCTGCGGGCTCCCTCCGGGGAGGAGCCGGTCGCCCCCCTGAACCCCTCACCTCCAGCAACCCCTCCGAACGTCTGGATCCCCGTCGCCGTCAGCACGTCTTCATGGCGAGCGGGTCGGCGAACGCGAATGACCAGGGCCTTCACAGTGAAACCGTGTTGACGCGCGGCTCGCTCGAAGGGTCGGCCGTCGTTCACGGCCGGCCCTTCTGCACGAGTACGAGCGGGCCGGCCCGTGGAACCGGCCGCCAAGGCCCGAGACGGATCGGTCAGCGCAAGTCGAGCCGCATGAGGACCCGGGGGTGACCGGCCAGCACCGAGGTGGTGTCGGCGGCGTGGGTGAATCCAGCGCGTTCGAAGTTCTTCCGGATCCCGGCGTACGCCATCGTCGTGTCGACGCGGGTGTCCCCGTTGTCCAGGGGGTATGCCTCGATCGCCGGTGCGCCGTGGGAGCGGGCGAACTCGACCGCCCCGGCGATCAGGGCGTGCGAGACCCCCTGCTTGCGATGGCCGGGGCGTACGCGGATGCACCACAGCGACCACACCGGCAGGTCGTCGAAGCGCGGGATGGTGCGGCTACGGGCGAAGGACGTGTCCGAACGCGGTGCCACGGCAGCCCAGCCGACCGGCTCGTCGCCGTCATAGGCGAGCACCCCCGGCGCGGGCTGCACGCGGCACAGCTCGCCGACGTACTCACCACGGGCCGGCCCGCGGAGTTCGTTGTTGAGCTTGGACGGGATCCGGTAGCTGAGGCACCAGCAGACGTTGGCACCAGCGGACTTCGGGCCGACCAGGGTCTGGACGTCCTCGAACACCGATGCGGGGCGCACTTCGAAGGTCACGCCACCACGATGTCACGCCGTGCATGACGACGCTGCTCGGCCCCGCGCCTACGGGACGACGCGGGAGGTGCCGCCCGGCTGCCCACCTCAGCCGGCCCCGGGTCCTCGCGGAGGGGACCGCCCTCGCCGACGATCAGGGGTTCCGGCGCAGCGGCTCGGCGTGGAGCCGATGTCGGTCCGCCACGTGGAAGGCGCCGCCGGCGACTTCCCCGCGGCCTTCCCGGCGGGCGGGTACCCGGACCCGGCCGGGTTCGCCGAACACCACGTCCTCGGGCCCGGGTTCGGGTACGGTGCCGAGTTCGACCACGGCCTGGAGCCCGTCCCGGACGGACTGGCCGCCCGCCCCGTGCGCGGGCCGTGACCGGGTGGGAGGCCTTCTGTGAGCACGTTCCTGTTGATCCACGGTGGCGGCGACGTCGGCTGGTACTGGCACCTCCTCGTGGAGGAGCTCCGGGCCCGGGGGCACGAGGCGGTGGCGCCGGACCTCCCGGACGGCGACGACTCCCTGACGCTCGACGACTACGCCGACGCCGCCGCCGAGGCCGTCGCCGGCCACCGCGACCCGG
This sequence comes from Streptomyces sp. NPDC004126, assembly GCF_050275515.1. Classification (NCBI taxonomy): domain Bacteria; kingdom Bacillati; phylum Actinomycetota; class Actinomycetes; order Kitasatosporales; family Streptomycetaceae; genus Streptomyces; species Streptomyces sp. NPDC004126. The sequence goes on from NZ_JBNNPF010000010.1 coordinate 150,125, forward strand.
TGGTCGTGGGGCATTCGTTCGGCGCCTACACCGCGTCCCTGGTCGCCGCCCGCCGCCCCGTCGCGTCGCTGGTCCTGGTCGCCGGAATGGTCCCCGCACCGGGTGAGTCACCGGAGGAGTGGTGGAGCGCCACCGGCCACGCGGAGGCCGTCCGGTACCAGGCCGGCCGGGACGGCGGCCTGACCGGCAACGACGACCCGTACACCGCCTTCTACCACGACGTCCCCCGCGAGCTGGCCGAGGAGGCGATGAGCAGGGATCGCGCCCATCCGTCGCCGACGGCATGGGCCCAGCCGTGGCCGCTCACCGCCTGGCCGGCCGCACCGACCAGGTTCGTGCTGTGCACCGAGGACCGGGTCCTGCCGCCCGACTTCCTGCGCCGGCTCGTGCGGGAACGTCTCGCACTGGTCCCGGAGGAGATCGCGGCCGGCCACTGCGTCGCCCTCAGCCGTCCTGCCGGACTCGCCGACCTCCTGACGGGCACCGGCACGTCCTGAACGCCCCGGCCGACGCCCCGGGCCGGGGGCTTCAGGTGCCGTCGGCGGGCAGCCAGCTGCCGTGCAGGCCGAGCGGGACCCGTACGGGGATCCGGGCCCGCGCCACCGGCCCGGATCCCGGGTCCTCGGCGGGCACGACCAGGAACCAACTCGCCCCGTCGGTGCGGTCGGTGGCGAAGGTCAGCCAGTAGCCCCGCCCGTCGGAATCCGTGCCCGGCTCGGGTGCGAAGACCGGCTCGCCGACCGACAGGTCCCCGGCGTCCCAGACCTGGGCCGCCCCGGTCCGGACGTCGTGGAACCGCACCGCGTCGTACTCTCCCGGCAGCAGCTCCGTGCGCCCCGTCGAGGTGGCCAGCGCGACGTGCCGGTGGCGACGGCCGATGAGCCGGTCGTCGATCCGGGGGAACTCCACCCGGGCCTCGTCCAGCAGGGCGCGGGTCATGCTGCCCGCCACCGGATCGATGCGCGCGCGGGCCAGGCCCCCGGTGACCGGCTCTCCCGTCCCCGGTCCGGCGCCGACGGTCAGCCGGCTCCACTGCACGAAGTCCAGGACCACCGGGGCGTCCTCGCCCGGGCCGTCGTCGTAGGCGTTCACCGTGTGCCACAGCCAGAACGCCTCGTCGTGCGCCCAGCGCGGCGGTCCGCCGTCGCGCGGGATGAGGACCAGCCGGGTACCGCGCTCGGGCCGCCAGGCCAGGAACGACCCGCCCGCCATGGCCGCAGGGAGGTCGAAGAAGGCGGGCGCGAGGACGAGCACCGCGTAGCGGCCGGTCAGGGCCATGTCGTGGACCATCATCGGCTCGTCCACGCCGTCGACGGGCGTGGGCCCGCGGGTGACGCCGCCGTCGCGCCCGATGACGGACCAGGTCAGGTACGGCGGCTCCAGCGCGTAACAGAAGACGACCATCTCGCCCGTGACGGGGTCGATCTTGGGGTGGGCGGTGATCCCCGCGGGCAGGGCCCCGCCGAAGTCCTCCCGGCCGAGCGTCTCCAGGCCGCCGCCGACCCGGTACGGGCAGGCCGACTCGGCGAGGGCCAGCACCCGGTTCCCGTGCCGTACGACGTTGATGTCGGGCAGGTCCCGGAACGTGCCCGCCAGCTCGGGCCCCACCTGCTGCGCGTCCGGCACGATCATCGACTCCAGACCTCCCCACAACGCCCGCCCGGCCCGCTCCTCGGCCTCCAGCGCCGGGGTACGCACGAACCGGTTGCGGTAGCGGGCGCGGCCCTCCGAGAGCCACACCCCGTGCAGCATGCCGTCGCCGTCGATGGGGTACAGGTAGGAGCCGATCGGCGTGAAGCGGGGATTGGGCCCGTTGCGCAGGTAGAGGCCGTCGAGGGCCGCCGGGATCTCGCCCGTCACCTCCAGTTCGGCGACGTCGACCTCCTCGGTCACCGGTGCGAACGAACCCAGGAGGTGGGGGACGCGGGTGGGGTCGAAACGGGGCGGCGTGCGGGTGTCCACGGAAGCCTCCCGGAGCGCGTGTGCGGCAGCTTCTGGCACCTTCCAGTGAACCGCGGCCCCGGCGCCGGTGCCCGCCGGGACCTCGGGCCCCGGCGCTCCCGCCGCCCCGGTCGAGCGGAACCGGTCGAGGCCTCCTCGCCCAGGGGCGCCAACTCCACGCCGCGGGAGAGCGCGGACGCGCCCGCGACCGGCTGCGCGAGGCGGCTGACCTCGACGAACGCCAGAACGGCCGGCGCCTCCTGACCCTGGCCGAACAGGCCCTCCGCGAAGGCGGCGCCCGGGTCCCGCCCTCCCGGCACGACTCCCGGACCAAACTCAACTCAACGCTCCATAAGGGCAGTTGTAAGGTGTGGCCGTGAGCGGACAACGGAGCCTCGCCGACGGCCGGTACGTGCTGGAGCCCGAGCCGATCGGCGCGGGCGGGATGGGCACGGTCTGGCGAGGGTACGACCGGAGACTGCACCGCACGGTCGCGGTGAAGGCGCTCCACCTGCCGGCCGGCTTCGACGCCGAGGAGCAGTCCAGGCTGCGCGTGCGTGCCATGCGCGAAGCCAGGGCGATCGCCCGGCTCGAACACCCGGGCATCGTGGCGGTGCACGACGTCCTCGAAGAGGACGGGCAGCCGTGGATCGTGATGCGCTTCGTCGACGGGCGTTCCCTCGACCGGGAAGTCAAGGCCAACGGCCCGCTGGGTCCGCAGAGGGCCGCCGAAATCGGCGGCCAGTTGGTGAACGCGCTGTCGGCGGCACACGACGGCGGGGTCCTGCACCTCGACGTGAAGCCGCAGAACGTGCTGCTCGACGACAAGGGCCGGGCCGTGCTCACCGACTTCGGGATCGCGTCGGTCGCCGATGGCACGGCGCCCCGGACCAAGGCGCTGGTCGGCACCTTGGGCTACATCGCCCCCGAGCGACTGGCAGGTGCCGAACCGGGCCCCGCAGCGGACATGTGGTCCCTGGGCGCCACGCTCTACTTCGCCGTCGAGGGCCGGCCGGCCTACCCCGCCGACAACGTGGGGGCCGCGGTCGCTGCGGTCATGACCCGCGACCCCGAGCCCATGACGGGCGCGGGGGTACTGGCACCGACGATCACCGGCCTGCTGGACCGCGATCCCGAACTGCGCACCGACGCCGCCAGGGCCGCCACGGAACTGCGGGCTGCCGCCGGGACCATGACGCTCGATCGCCAGGACCTGCCGAGTAGGCCGGTCCTGAAGCGCAAGGCCGTCGTGGCGCTGGTCGCTCCTCTCCTGCTCGCGGTGGGCGCCGTCCTTCCGTACGTGGTCTCGCAGGCCCGCGGGGACGCAGGTCGGCAGCCGACCACCGCGAGCTCCCCGGCCACGCCCTCCCCGGCCACGTCCTCCCCGGCCCTCGTCACCAGCGCCGGCCCGAGCCCTGCGCCCAGCCCCAGTCCGACGCCCACCCCGAGCCCGACCCCCACCGCGCGGTACCAGAGCATCCCCAGGATCTGCGACAAGGTGGGCCGCCGGTCGAGCTCGATCATTCCCGACATGGACGCCGGCAAGGAAGAGAACTCGGTACCCAACCCCGGCCGGTTCGGCGGGCTGATCGAGGCGTACGCCTGCCGGTGGAGCACGGACGGCTACTGGGCCGACCACCCCTGGGGTGCCGACGTCAGCGTCACGCTGCTCCGCTTCTCGTCCGGCGCCTACGGCGCGACGGCCTTCGAAGGGGAGCGCACGGGCTCCTTCTACAAGAGCGTCCCGCGGCTCCACGACTTCGCCGACGAGCTCTGCGTGTCCAATCCGACGGGCAAGGACTACGGCTACGCCCACGTGATGTTCCGCGTCGACAACATGCTCGTGCAGGTCTCCTACGAGATGATGGTCGAGGTACCCTTCGCGTCCGCATCCGCATCCGCACCCGCACCGGCCGTGGCGAAGCCGCGCGGCATGGAGATGGCGAAGTACGTCCACGACGAACTCACCGCCGGCTCCTGAGGGGGGTGAGCCGTCGCCCGGCCTTCTGCGCCGGCCGCCCACGTCGTCCGGGCCGGGCCGGGGTCGCCCGGGCCGTGGGATGCGTGCCCACCCGTCCCGGCGCTCAATGGAGACCGGAAGCAAGATTCCGGTCGAGCGGAGGATCGCGACGTGAGCATGCACGCCAAGGCGCGTCTGGCCCTGCTTTCCGGTGCGGCGGCCCTGATCGTCATGCTGGTCTTCGCGGGCTTCCGGAGCCTCGCCCTCGTGGCCGTGGGCCTGGCCGGCGTGTGCATGACGGCCGCGGCCGTCTGGCTGGTGCTGGCCCACCGAGGGCCCGTGAGGTGGCTGGCGGCGGTCCTGCTCCTGGCGGCGCCCACCGTCGTGGCCGTCTGGTATCTCCGCGCCGGGCTGCTCTGGGTGGTCCTCTGCGCGGTCCTCCTGTGGGCCCTGGCGGTGGCCGCCGGACGGGCCGCGCTCGCCGACGAGGGACGGTCCCGGATGCCCGAGCGGCCGGCCCGGCGGCCGGAACGGCCGTTCCTCATCATGAACCCGCGCTCCGGGGGCGGGAAGGTCGGCACCTACCGCCTGCGGGAGAAGGCCGAGGCCCTGGGCGCCGAAGTGGTGCTCCTCGACCCCGACCACCCCCAAGACGTCGCCGGCCTCGCCCACCGGGCGGTGGACCGGGGCGCCGACCTCCTCGGGGTCGCCGGCGGGGACGGCACTCAGGCCCTGGTCGCCGGCGTGGCCGCCGACCGGGACGTCCCGTTCCTGGTCGTCAGCGCCGGCACGCGCAACCACTTCGCGATGGACCTCGGGCTCGACCGGAAGAACCCGGCGGCCTGCCTGGACGCCCTCAGCGACGGGGTGGAACTGCGGGTGGACCTCGGCCGGATCGAGGACCGGGTCTTCGTCAACAGCGCCTCCTTCGGGACCTACGCGGAGGTCGTCCAGAGCCCCGCCTACCGCGACGACAAGGTCCACACCATCCTGGCGCTGCTGCCCGACCTGCTCGCGCGCCACAGCGGGCCCCGGCTGAGCGTGCGCGCCGACGGCACGACCGTCCGGGAACCGCAGGCGGTGCTCGTCAGCAACAACCCCTACGGCAGGGGGGACGTGGTGGGACTGGGACGCCGCACCCGCATGGACACCGGGACGCTCGGCGTCCTCAGCGTGGAGGTGCACAACGCCGCGCAGGCCGTCGGCATCCTCCGGCACGGCCGCTCCGGCGGACTGACCTCGCTGAGCACCCGCGAGGTCGTGGTCGACTCGGAGGCCCCGCTCGTACGGGTCGGCGTGGACGGCGAGTCGCTGACCATGCCCGCACCCGTCCACTGCCGCGTGGATCCCGGCGCCCTGCGGGTCCTCGTCCCGCGCCACAGGCCCGGCCTCCGGTCGGGGGTGCCCGTCGACTGGGCCGGGGTGCGCAGGCTCGCCCTGACCATGGGCAGGACGGCCGTCGGCGGGGGCCCCGTCCAGGGGGGAACGCGCGACCACCCGGAAGGGCGCAGGCACTGGGGCCGACACGCCGCCGGCGCGGCCCGGGCCGACTACTCCGGGGCCGTGTACGGCTCCCTGCTCGCCGCGTCCGTGATCGTCGGAGCGGGCAGCCTCGGGCATTTCCCGAAGATCGAGCTGGCCGTGCTGCTGCTCGGCACGGCCGCCGTGTTCTGGGCCGCGCACGTCTTCGCCCACCTCTTCGGCGTATCCCTGGCCAACGAGCCGCTGACCTGGGCCGAGTTCCGCAAGGTGTGCGCCGAGGAAAGGGCGATCGTCGAGGCGGCCGTGCCCCCCGCCGCCTCGGTCGCGGTGAGCGGGCTGCTCGGCTTCGACGTCGCGGGGACCATGTGGTTCGCGCTCTCCGTGGCGCTGGCCGGCCAGGTGGGCTGGGCGGTGGCCGGTGCGGTCCGGGCCGGCGCGCCCCGGCGCCTCGTCTGGATGGTGGCGGCCGTCAGCCTCCTGCTCGGCCTGATGATCGTCGTCCTCAAGACGGCCCTGACCCACTGACGGAACACGGGCCCCCTGCCGCCGGGCCGCGGGCGCCCGCCTACCGGCGGCACCGGCCAAGAGCCCATTCCGCCGCGTACCGCTCGCTGCTTCGCCTACGCCTGCCGCTCGGCGTCGATTTCGGCGATCAGGCCCTCCACGAGGGTTCTGATCTCGTCGCGGATGGGGCGGACGGCTTCGACGCCCTGGCCGGCGGGGTCTTCGAGCTGCCAGTCGAGGTAGGTCTTGCCGGGGAAGTACGGGCAGGCGTCGCCGCAGCCCATGGTGATGATGTAGTCGGAGGCCTGGGCGGCCTCGGGGGTCAGCACCTTCGGGGTCTGGCCGCAGATGTCGATCCCGAGCTCGGCCATGGCGGCGACCGCGGAGGGGTTGATCCGGTCGCCGGGCACCGAGCCGGCGGAGCGGACCTCGACGCGGTCGCCGGCGAGGTGGCGCAGGAAGCCCGCGGCCATCTGGGAGCGGCCGGCGTTGTGGATGCAGACGAACAGGACGGACGCGAGCGGGTTCGCGGGCATCGGCATTTCCTCCGGATGGCGGGCGGCTGCGGAACGCCGGCGGGCGGCCGTACGGTTCAGCCGGGGCTGGTATCAGCCATTAGTGATGTGACAGTATCAGCGGATGATGACATCAGTCGACGCTGATCTGATCCGGGTCCTGGCCGACCCGCTCAGGCTCAAGATCGTGACCCTCCTCGCGCGGGAGACGCTGTGCACCACCCACCTAGTGGAGGAGACGGGTGCCAAGCAGACGAACCTCTCGAACCACATGAAGGTGCTGCGCGAGGCCGGGGTCGTGGACACCGAGCCGTGCGGGAGGTTCATCTACTACCGGCTGCGCCCGGAGGTCATCGAAGCGCTCGCCGGCCAGTTCGCCGACCTCGCGGCCACCGCGCGCGCCACCGCCGCGGCGAACCTCAAGCGGTCCTGCCCGTAGGCCCCCCGCGGCCTTGCCCGACCTGCCTCACCTGCCCGAGGAGAACCTGTCTTGACCGCCCCCGAGCCCGTCGCCGCCGCCCCCGCAGCCCAGTCCGCGACAGCCGCCGACGTGCCCCGGCCCGCGCCCGGCGCGGCCCCGCCCCGTACGCCGCTGGTCGCCCGCGCCGCCGCCGAGGTGGTCGGCACCGCCGCCCTGGTCGCGATCGTGGTCGGCTCCGGCATCCAGGCCGCGAAGCTGACCGACGACGTCGCGTTGCAGCTGCTGGCCAACTCCACCGCCACCGTCTTCGGCCTCGGCGTCCTGATAGCGCTCCTCGGTCCGGTCTCCGGGGCGCACTTCAACCCGGCCGTCACGCTGGCGGAGTGGTGGACGGCCCGCCGCAGCGGCGCCGGCGTCAACGCCCGCGAACTCGCCGTCTACGTGCCCTCGCAGATCGCCGGTGCGATCGCGGGCGCGATCCTGGCGGACGCGATGTTCGGCGAGCCGCTGGTGAGGTGGTCCACCCACGACCGCTCCGCCGCCACCCTCCTCCTCGGCGAGGTCGTGGCGACCGCGGGCCTGATCCTGCTGATCTTCGGCCTGGCCAAGACCGACCGGCTGCGCTTCGCGCCTGTCGCGGTGGCCTCCTACATCGGTGCGGCGTACTGGTTCACCTCCTCCACCTCCTTCGCCAACCCCGCCGTCACGATCGGCCGGGCGTTCACCGACACCTTCGCCGGCATCGCGCCGTCCTCGGTGGCCGGGTTCATCGGCATGCAGCTGCTCGGCACGGTCGTCGGCCTCGCCCTGGTCGCCCTGATCTTCATGAACGGCCGGGGAGAGGCCGCCGAGGAGTCCTCGACGGCATGATGCGCACGGCCGCGGTGGTGATCGGCGGCGGGCGGGCCGGGCTTGCCGCCGACCGTCACCTGCGCCGCCCGGTCCACGGAGGGGCGTTGGCGCGGCCGTCTGCCGTCCGGGAACGGCAGTAGCCGAATCCCGCACCCCGAACCCGGCCCATGTGCCCGAAGCCGCGGATCGGTTCACATCACCAGCCGGCAACGGCAACGGCAACGGCACTCCGGCAGGACGACGTCCCGCGATGCGCCGCGAGCCGTACCGGCCTTACGCGGAGGACTTGGCGGCGCCGGCCAGCAGTGCGCCCATGGCGGCGAGTGCGGAGGGCTCGACCTTGTAGTACACCCATGTCCCGCGCCGCTCGGAGGAGAGCAGCCCGGCCTCCTTGAGCTTCTTCAGGTGGTGGGAGACCGTCGGCTGGGAGACGCCGACATCGGAGATGTCGCACACGCACGCTTCACCGCCCTCGTGGGATGCGACGGCCGAGAACAGGCGCAGCCGGACCGGGTCGCCGAGAGCCTTGAACATCTTCGCCGCGGCCTCGGCTTCGTCGGCGGACATGGGGCGCTCGTTGAGCGGCGGGCAGCACGCGACGATGTCGGGCTCCAGGAGCGGCAGAACCTTCGCATTCGACATGTATCTATGTTGACACATGTCGAATCAACCCGGTAGGGCGGACGGTGCCGAAGGGCCATTGCGCAGCGAACCTGCGCCGCCCGGTGCGCGCGAGTCCGCGACCCGGCGCTCCGCCCGGGAATTAGATAAATGTCTATGTTGACGCTTGTCGAAACAAGTGCCACGCTGATCGCGCAAGACATCGACAAATATCGAAACACGGAGGAAGTCGTCATGAACGAGCTGCCCGTCGTCGTGATCGGGGCCGGTCCCGTCGGCCTGGCCGCCGCCGCACACCTCCACGAGCGGGGCCTGGAATTGCTCGTCCTCGAGGCCGGCCCGCACGCGGGAACGGCCACCCGCGAGTGGTCGCACGTGAGCCTGTTCTCCACCTGGGGCGAGGTCGTGGACCCGGCCGCCGAGAGGCTCCTGGCCCCCACCGGCTGGGTCAAGCCCGCCCAGGCGTCCTACCCGACCGGTGGGGACTGGGCCGCCCTCTACCTCCAGCCCCTCGCCGACGCCCTGGGCGACCGCGTGCGATACCGGGCGCGCGTCACCGGCGTCTCCCGTGCCGGCCGGGACCGGATCGTCGACGCCGACCGCGACGCACAGCCCTTCGCCGTCCACATCGAGACCCGCGACGGCCGGGAGGAGCGTCTGTTCGCCCGCGCGGTGATCGACGCCTCCGGCACCTGGTCCACCCCGGGCCCCGCCGGCGCCGGCGGCCTCGCCGCCCTCGGCGAGAAGGCGGCGGCCGACCGGATCGCCTACCGCGTCCCCGACCTCACCGTCCCCGCGGTCCGGGCCCGGTACGCGGGCAAGCGCACCGCCGTCATCGGCTCCGGCGCCTCCGCCTTCACCGCCCTCGCCCACCTCGCGGACCTCGCCAAGACCGACGACGGGGCCGGCACCCATGCCACCTGGATCCTGCGCCGCGGCATCTCCGGTTCCACCTTCGGCGGCGGCGAAGCCGACCGGCTCCCCGCCCGCGGCGCCCTCGGCCTCGCCGCCAAGGCCGCCGTCGACAACGGGTACGCCGACGCCGCCACCGGCTTCCGCACCGAGGCCGTCGAGCGAGCCGAGGACGGCCGCCCGGTCCTGGTGGGTGAGGACGGCCGCCGCCTGGACGCGGTGGACGAGGTCATCGTGCTGACCGGCTTCCGCCCCGACCTGTCCTTCCTGGACGAGCTCCGCCTGAACCTGGACGAACGCCTGCAGGCACCGCTCGCCCTGGCCCCGCTGATCGACCCCAACCAGCACTCCTGCGGCACCGTCCACCCCCACGGCCAGGCCGAGCTCTCCCACCCGGAGAAGGACCTCTACCTCGTCGGCATGAAGTCCTACGGCCGCGCCCCGACGTTCCTGGCCATGACCGGCTACGAGCAGGTCCGCTCGGTCGCCGCCCACCTCGCCGGCGACCACGAGGCCGCCGAGCGCGTCGAACTCACCCTCCCGGAGACCGGAGTCTGCGGCGGCGCGGGCCTCTTCGACCACCCCGCCACCACGGAGCAGGGCAACGGCGGCGGCTGCTGCGCGGCGCCGGTCGGAGGGCCCGCGTCCGAGCGGGTGGGGCCTTCGGCTCAGCCGTAGGGCACCTGGAGGTCACCGACGCGCTGCCTGCGATCTCTCGGGTCCGGGCCCGTGGTGTGGCAGACAGTGGGCGCGCTGCTCCGGACGCGCTCGGGCGGGCCGGGCGATGCGCGGTTCCGTGGAGCTCAGGCCTCCCAGGAGGCCGTCGACCGAGGCGTTCACGACGTCCGGCGTGTCGTCGGAGGCGATCATGCCGGTACTGAGCAGGACGGCGAGTCCGTGGACCGCCGCGAAGACCAGGCGGGCCGCGGCCTGCGTGCCGAGGCCGTCCGCGAGCTGGCCGGCGCGGGCGGCCTCCTCGATGACGGCGTACGGCACCGCGTACGCGGCGCGCGCGGCGGCGGGCGCCGCCATGGTCTCGGCCCCGTGCTTGCTCGCGTACATCAGCTCGACGAGCGGCATCCGCCCTGCCGTGAAGTCGACGTACGTGTGGGCGAGGGCCCGCAGCCGCGCCTCGAAGGCGGGCTCGGCCGCCGAGATGGCCTCGGCGAGCCGCAGCCCGAGGGTGTCGAAGCCCCGTTGTGCCACGGCGTCCAGCAGGGCGGTCCGGTCGGCGAAGTGCCGCCGCGGTGCGGTGTGGCTGACGCCGATGGCCCGGGCGATCTCCCGCAGGGACAGCGCGGCGGCACCGTGCGCGATGACCGAGCGCTCCGCCTCCTCGAGCAGGGCGGTCCTGAGGTTGCCGTGGTGGTAGCTCTGCTCCTGCATGGGGCCAGCGTACGCCAGGAAGTTTCCAATGGAAACAATGTTTCCATTGACAACATGAGGGGCGGGGTGCCAGCGTGGAAGCATGAGCACACCGAACCGCACCCCATGGACCGCCGCGGACCTTCCCCCGCTGACCGGCAGGACCGTCATCGTCACCGGCGCCACCAGCGGCCTCGGCACCGTCACGGCCAGGGAGCTGGCCCGTGCGGGAGCCCATGTGGTCCTCGCCGTCCGCGACACCGCTCGGGGCCGGGACGTGGCCTCGACCCTGCCCGGCAGCACCGAGGTGCGCCGACTGGACCTGTCGAGCCTCGCCTCCGTCCGCGCCTTCGCCGACGCCTGGGACCGCCCCCTGGACGTCCTCGTCAACAACGCCGGCATCATGGCCGTCCCCGAGGCGCGCAGCGCCGACGGGTTCGAGATGCAGCTCGCCACCAACCACCTCGGCCCCTTCGCCCTCACCAACCTCCTGCTCCCGCACATCACCGACCGGATCGTCACCGTGGCCTCCAACGCCCACCGCAGACCCGGCGTGGACATCGACTTCGACGACATCGGCTCCGAACGCTCCTACAGCCCCTGGCGGGCCTACCAGCAGTCAAAGCTGGCCAACCTGCTCTTCACCCGTGAGCTCCAGAAGCGGCTGACGGCGGCCGGTTCCCGCGTGACCGCGCACGCCGCCCACCCCGGCTACGCCGCCACCAGCCTCCAGGGGCGGACGGCCGGAGCGGGCCAGCGCCTGATGATGGCCGTCGCCAACCGCCTGGTCGCCCAGCCCGACACCATGGGCGCACTGCCCTCCCTCTACGCCGCCACCCAGTCGCTGCCCGGCGACAGCTACACCGGCCCGGACGGCCGCGGCGAGCTGCGCGGCCACCCGGCACCCGCACGCCGCAGCGAGTACGCCCTCGACGACGCGCGGGCGCGCAGGCTCTGGAACCTCTCCGAGGAACTCACCGGGGTCCGGTTCGCCCCGCCGCAGGCGGGCAGCGGACAGCGCTGACCCGAAGACGCACCCGCCCGCCGGGACACCGGACCCCGCAGAGCGTCCGGCCGGGATGCCCGCCCGCGACTTCGGTGACACGCTGGAACACCCTCGCGGGCAAGCGTCGGCGGCTCGCCGCGGCGGGCGCCGACCGGGGTTCAGGGAGGTGCGCCATGCGGACACGAGCGTTCTTCGCCGTCGCCGCCTCCGGGCTGCTGGCAGCCCTCCTCGCGACGCCACCGGCGACGGGATGGGCACCCATGACCCCCGCCGGATCCCCGGTCGTCCGGCCGGCCATCGCCCGGACGGAGCAGATCACCCCGGTGACCGCCGAGCCGACCACCGTCCCGCTGCCCGTCAAGGCGACGGACGGCCGGACCCACCTGGTCTACGAGCTCGAACTGACCAACATGTCCACCCTTCCCGCCACCCTCACCGCAGTCCGGGTCACGGCAGGGGAGGGAACGCTGGAGGAGCTGAGCGGTGCCCGGCTCCTGCGGGTCTTCCGCCCTTCGGGGGCTCCGGCCGAGCAGCCCGCCCGGGACACGGTCCTGCAGCCCGGCCGGCAGGGCAGGGTGTGGCTGGACGTCCTGGTACCCGCCGGTACGGCCTTCCCGATCACCCTCGCCCATGCCGTGTCGGTCACCTATCCCGAGGCGCTCGGCATCATCCCCAAGACCATGACCGAGAACGTCGCCCCGCTCGGCGTCCCCGACCGCCGACCGGTCGTGCTGAGGCCGCCCCTCGCGGGCGGCGGCTGGCTGGACGCGAACGGCTGCTGCGCGACGATCACGGCCCACCGGTCGGCGGCCTCACCCGTCGACGGGCGCTCCCGCTTCGGCGAACGCTTCGCCATCGACTTCGTCCGGCTCGACCACGGCACGGTCCTGTTCGACGGCCCGCCCGACCAGGTCGGCAGCTACCCCTACTACGGAACCCCGGTACGCGCCGCCGCCGACGGACGGATCGTCTCGGTGACGGACGAGTACCCGGACAAGAAGCCGGGCTCCGCCACCCCCGACATGCCCCTCGCCCAGTACGCCGGTAACAACGTGGTGCAGCAGCTCGCGTCCGGCGAGTACGTCCTCTACGCCCACCTCAAGCCGGGCTCCACCCGGGTCCTCGCGGGCAGCACGGTCAAGGCCGGCGAGGTCCTCGGCGCCCTCGGCAGCTCGGGGAACAGCGACGCCCCGCACCTCCACTTCGAAGTCATGAGCGCGACGAGTCCGTTCACCTCCGAAGGACTGCCCTTCGTCTTCTCGTCGTTCGAACTGGAGGGAACGGTCACCCCGAACGCCTTCGACGACGCCCTCGCCTCCGGCTCGGGAAGCATCACCGTCACACCGGCCCGCGAAGACCGGGACCGGACGCGGGAGATGCCGCTCTACCTGGACGTCCTGCGGTTCCCCCGGACCGCGTAGGAAGCGTGCGCACGGCGTCTTCGTAGAGGCGGAACAGGCGTAGTCGGCCGTGGTCCTCGCCGGACCCGGCGGCGAGGGCTTCCCAGCACCGTGCGGCCAGGATCCGGGCACGGGTGCCGGGCCAGGGCCGGGGGAGCAGCTCGGGGGGCAGCAGGGGGTCGGGTTCCATGGCAGTCGTGAAGGCCGCGGCCAGCTCGATCGTGTAGGTCAGGCGTTCGGTGTCCGTGGGGCGGTCCGGGCCGGAGATCCGGGCCAGCCGGGCCGAGGCGAGGGCGGCGAGCGCCTCGTGGCGGTCCGCGATCTGCCGGAGCGGCCAGAGCAGGGCGGCCAGGCGGGCCGGGACGTCCTCGTCCCCGACCCGCAGGTCACGGGTGCTGAAGCGGGAGAGGGAGGGCAGCACCTCCAGGTGGCGGGCGTGGGCTTCGACGACGTCGCCGATGGGGTTGGCGCTGACGTAGAGGCCGCCCTGGAGGGGGGCCGCGCCGAGGCGCAGCAGTGTGTCGCGCAGTGCGTCCCGGGCCTGCCGGGCGGTCTCGGGGACGGCGAAGGCGAACAGGTGCCAGGTCCCGTCCCACGGGGCGAGGCACTGGTCCTGCCGGTAGGCGTGGCGGACGTACTCCGCGTCCGGCGCGATGGAGCCGGTGGGGTCGGCGCTCGCGTGCAGCCGGGCCTTGCGGCCACGGCCCTCCTGGGTGAACCGAGATGGCACCGAGAAACGGCACACGCCGCCGGATGGTGCGGGCCGTGCTTGCGACGCTGGCCGCACTCGCGGTCGTGGCAGCTGGCCTGGGCGGGATGGTGGTCTGGCAGAACACCTATGACCTGCGCGAGGAGGCGGTGACGGTACGCCGGGACGGCCGAACCCTGGAGGGCGTTCTGGCCCTGCCGGAGCAGGGGAAGGGGCCCTTCCCGCTGGTGGTCTTCGTGCACGGCGACGGCCCGGTCGACGCCACGCACGACACCTTCTACCGGCCGATCTGGGAGTCCTTCGCCCGCGCCGGCTACGCCTCGCTGTCCTGGAACAAGCCGGGCGTGGGAGGCGCGCCCGGAGACTGGCTCGACCAGTCGATGGACGACCGGGCCGCGGAGGCCGCCGACGCCATCGCCTGGGCCCGGCAGCGGCCGGACATCGACGGCAGCGGAATAGGGCTGTGGGGTGCCGGCCGGGCGGGCTGGGTCCTGCCCAAGATCGCCGCCAAGGACCCAGGCATCCGCTTCGTCATCGCCGTCTCACCCGCCGTCAACTGGCATCGGCAGGGCCGTTACAGCCTCCTCGCCGAACTGCGCCGCGACGGCGCCTCCGAGACCGAAGTCACCACCGCCCTGCGACGCCGCGAGACCGGCCTGGAACTGCTCGGGCGTGGAGCCTCCTACGAGGAGTACGTCCGAGCCGTGGGCGATCCGCAGGGCATGACGGCCGCCCGCTGGCGGTTCGTCTCCAGGAACCACACCGCCGACGCGAGCGCCGACCTGCCCGCGCTGCGCCGCACGCCCGTCCTGCTGGTGCTCGCCGGACACGACGCGAACGTGGACACCGCCGACACCGAGGCCGCCTACCGCCGGCTCCTGCCGGGGCCCGCGCTGCGCGTCGCCCACTACCCGGACGCCACCCACGGCCTGGTCAGACACGAGGTCGAGAACTCCTCGCTCCGCCTCACCCTGACCGCGCTGTGCGCGCCGAGGGCCCTGTTCGCCGACGGCTTCCTCGAAGACCAGCGGAAGTTCCTGGCCGCCCTCGACACGCAAGGAGCGACACGATGACCACCCGGCCCACGACGGGACCGGAGCCGCGTGCTCTCGTCCGAGGCAGCCGCACCGCCGCGCCTCCCCGACGCCGACGCCCTGAGCGGCTCAGCGCCCGACTCCGCCCTCCGAGCCGGTACGAGTGAGCCCGCCCGGGGGTGGACGGGCTGGGACCCGGGAGTTCGAAAGCGGTGCCGCTAACCGGGGTTGACCGCGAAGCGCACGGACCGGACCAAGAGGTCGTCCCGCGCCGGGCTGCCGTGCGCGCGGAGCTTCCACTCGGGGCCCTCGCAGTTGGCGCCCGCGTAGACGACCACGGCGGAGTCCGTGTCGTTGTGCGGGCCGTAGCCGGGCTGCTCGTCGTCGTCGCCGACGGCGTGGAGGTTGACGCACTTGCCGCTGTGCGGGTCGTGGAGGGTGACGTGCTGCTCCTGTCCGTATCCGTCGACGTACTTGTAGTGGAAGTAGCCCACGGCGCCGAGGGCCGAGGCGGGCAGCGTCAGGACGAGGGCGAAGGCGGCCACGGCAGCCGCGGCGGTCGTGCGGAGCTTCATCAGGGAGGAGATCCCTTTCCGGGAAGGCGGGTCGGGCATTGCGGGCACGACCCTAGGAGGGCTCCGACCGGCGAATCGATCCTCCGTGATCCCTCGGCGTGGCGTGCTCCGTGCCGCCGGACCCTCCCGGTCACGGCACTGGTGGGCTTCGTCGGCTGGTGTCGTGGCGCTGCCGGGACGGGTCGGTCGGCGGGCGCCGTCGTCGAGGCTCTGCTCGAAGGCGGCATCGGCGGGGTCCCGCACGGTCCCGAGCTGCTCCGGTTCGGCAGCGCGCTCGCCGTTCATCCCACCGGCCCAGAACTCCGCCCGGCGAGTCTTCCCGGGCGGACCGGTACCGAGGACGGTGCGGGCCGAAGCGGCGCGTCCCTCGACGTCCGCTGCCGGGCGCGCCGGGTTCCCGTCCGGGCGGCTCACTCCCGGGCACCTCCCACGACCCGGGGCACGACGGCGACGGGGCAGCGGGCGTGATGCAGCAGCACGCGGGCGGCGTGGCCGAGCTGGAGCCCCGGACGGCCGGGATGGCGGCGGGCGCCGATCACCACGAGGGCAGCCGTGGCGGTACGTTCCTGCAGCGCACGGTGCGCAGAGCCCTCCACGAGGGTACGGACCGGGCTGACCATGGGATATTCGCGGAGCGGCCCGGTGAGGGCCTCGTCGAGGAGGGTGTCCGCCCGGGCCTGGTGGTAGACGCAGGCCCCGTCGGCGAGGGTCGGATGGGGGGTCGGGTCGTGGGCGGGGCAGCGCCAGGCGCGAACCGTCTCCAGACGGCAGTCGCGCGCGGCGGCCTCACGCAACGCGAACCGTACGGCCTCGGGGCCTCCCGGGGTGTCGGACACCCCCAGCAGGACCCCGTCGTGACCGGCGCAGGGTTCGTCACCGCGGACGACGACGACCGGGCACAGGGCGCGGGCGGCGACCGCGAGGCCGACCGAGCCCAGGAGGAGGCCGGCGAAGCCGCCGTGGCCGCGGGCACCGGTGACCAGTGCCCAGGACGCGAGGCTCTCCTGCACCAGTGCCTGGACGGGGTCCTCGGCGACGACCTCGGTCTCGACCTCGACGTCGGGGTTGCGCCCCGCTGCGCGCCGGACGCCCTCGCGGACGGCGTCACGGCCGGCCTGGTCACCCGCCTGCTGCCCCCAGGGGCCCGCGGAGAGCTCGTACCGCTCCCAGCGGGAGGCGTACACCACCCGCAGCCGGAGCCCGTGCACGGCCGCCTCGTCCACGGCCCAGTCCAGCGCCCGGAAACCCGGCTCGGAGCCGTCGATTCCGACGGTGAGCGGCAACTCCATCCTGGCAACCTCCCGGCACCGGTGGCCACCGCCGGCGTCGCGCCGGGACGGGGTGACACCCCCATGCTGGTGGTCCCCCCGGAAGCCCGCGAACCGGCCGGGGGCCGCTCTGCGGGGCGCGCGACGGCCGCCCGGCGCCCGCCGTGCCGGTCATGGGCGCGGCGGAGCGAAGCGGCCTCCGGGCCGCCGAAGGAGTGATGACCCATGACCGGCACGGACGCGGCGGCTTCCGCCGGGCCCTCCTCGGTCCGGGGAGGCGGGTCAGGCGAGGGCGAGGAAGAGCTTCTCGAGTTCCGCCTCGGTCATCGGAGCCTGATCCGGGTCGGCTTCGGTCATGCACTGGCGCATGCCGCTGGCGACGATCTTGAACCCGGCCCGGTCGAGGGCCTTGGAAACGGCGGCGAGCTGGGTGACCACGTCTTTGCAGTCGCGGCCGGCCTCGATCATGGCGATGACGCCGGCGAGCTGCCCCTGGGCGCGGCGCAGCCGGTTGAGGACTGAGTTGACCGCGTCGTCGTCGACCTTCACCGCTTGCCTCCCGGCCTCGTGCGCTTTCCGCCATGGTACCCCAGGGGGTATGGCGCCGGGTGGGGGTCAGGCTGCCCGGAGGGCGGAGCGGGCGGCGTCGAGGTCTCCCGGGCGCGGACGGTTGTGGGGGAGCCTGGCGAGGAGGGCGGCCATGCCGCAGGTGTCGGTGAGGGCGGAATAGACCAGGCCGCCGGCGATGCCCGCGGAGGTCAGGCGGAACGCGGGCCGGAGGCGGCCCAGCGCGAGGCCGGTCAGGACGACGGTGCCCGCGGTGAGGCGGACCTGGCGTTCCATCGGCCAGGCCTCGCGGCGGGTGCCGTGCGTGCGGTGGAGGCCGTGGCCGGCGGCGGTCCAGGCCGCCGTGCCGCCGGAGAGGGTGGCGGCGGTGATGCCGTGGCCCGCGAGGGTGAGGCAGGCCTTCTCCGAGCGGCTCCCCGAGGCGCAGACGAGGAGGAGTTCGCCCTTCCGGGCCGCGTGCCGTATGTCGGGGAGGGTCTCTTCGAGGTGGTCGAGGGGAATGTTGAGGGCGCCGGGGAGATGGCCGGCGGCGTATTCGCCGGGGGTGCGGACGTCCAGGACGATCAGTTCGTGCAGGCGGGTGCGGGCCTGGGCGGTGTCGAGGGTGAGGGGGGTGGGCATGGGGCGGTTCCGTCCTTCGTTTCAGGGGGGTCCGGTCGTGGACGCCCCCAGGGGAGTGGTGGGCGGCAGGGTCAGCGGATGGCGTCCGTGAGCATGAGGGCGGCGACGGCCAGCAGCGCGAGCGCGAAGATCCGCTGGAGGGTGGGGCCGGAGAGCTTGGCGGCGAGGCGCTGGCCGTCCCGGGCTCCGAGGATCGCGGCTCCCGTGAAGGGGGCGATGACCTCCCAGGGCAGCGGCACGTGGGTGCCGGTGCGGGCCAGGAGCGCGGCGAGGGAGTTCGCCGTGATGACCAGGAGGCTGGTGCCCGCGGCGGCGCGCATGCGCAGTCCGAGGACGGAGGTGAGGGCGGGGACGGCGAGGAAGCCGCCGCCGACGCCGAGGAAGCCGGTCACCGCGCCGAGCCCGGCACCGGCACCCGCGGCTCGCGCCGGCCTGACCGGTGCGGGCCGGCGGCCGGAACGGGAGGGGCGGAGCATCACGAGGGCCGCAAGGGCCGCGATCACGGCGAACGCGGCGGTCAGCACCGCCTCGGGGACGCGGGCGGCCAGGGTGCCCGCGCCGATGGCGGGCGGGATACCGGCGGCGGCGAACAGGGCCCCCGTCCTCCAGCGGACGTTTCCCGAGGCGGCGTGGGCGTACAGGGCGGTCGCCGAAGTGGCGGTGACGATGATCAGTGAGGCCGTGGTGGCGGCGGCCGGGGTGAAGCCGACGAGGTAGATCAGGGCGGGGACGGTCAGGACGCTGCCGCCGCCGCCGAGTGCCCCGAGGGCCAGGCCGATGACGGCCCCGGCGGCGAGGGCGAGAACGAGGGTGCTCACGCTATCCGGCCGGGCCTTCCGCGTTCGTCGACGACGGGCAGCCCGGCCGACGCCCAGGCGCTCATGCCGCCCCTGACGTCGACGGCCTGCGCTCCGCGCGCCGCCAGCAGCTCGGCGGGGTGCGGCGGTGGGCCTGGTCGGGGGTGAGGCGGGCGGTGCCGCGTCGGAAGAGGGGCATGTGTCTTTCCTTCCGGTGGGGGCGGTTCAGCTGCCGCTGCCCGTGGTGAGGGGCAGTCCGGCGTCGGTCGCCGCGTCGAAGGAGTCGTCGACGGCCACGACGTCGCGGCCCGCGGCGTCCAGGAGGGAGGCGGCGATGCCCGCGCGCAGGCCGCCCGCGCAGTGCACCCACACCGTTCCGGCGGGTACGTCGGCCAGGCGGCGGTGCAGCTGGTGGACGGGGATGTGGACGGAGCCCTCGATCCAGCCCGTGGCGCGTTCGGAGTCCCGGCGCACGTCGAGGAGCACGTCCGGGCCGGGAGCCCGGGCCGCGAGGTCGGCGAAGGTGGCGCGGGGGAAGGAGCGGGGGGTGACGCCGGCGGGGAGCCAGTCGTGGACACCGCCGGTCGCGGCGGCGGCCGGCCGGTCGATGCCGACGCGTGCCAGTTCGCGCTGGGCGGCGGCGAGCTGTTCGGGGGATTCGGCGAGGAGGGTCACGGGCTTGCCCCAGGGGATCAGCCAGGCGAGGTAGGTGGCGATCTTGCCGTCGGCCTCGAAGTTGAACGAGCCGGCGACGTGGCCCTCGGAGAACGCGATCCGGTTGCGCAGGTCCACCACCCACTCGCCGGAGGCGAGGCGTTCGGCGATGTCGGCGGCGTCGGCCCGCGGGGGCGCGGTCAGGTCGATCGGTGCGGGGCCCGCGGTGTTGGCCGGGCCCATGTGGGCGTAGTAGGCGGGAACGTCCTCCAGGCCTGCCAGCAGGGCGGTGACGAAGGAGTCCACGTCCTTGACCAGGGCGTCGTTGCCCGCCTTCTCCTTGCCGATGGTGGTGGTGCCGCCCTCGGACTGCGAGGAGGAGCAGAAGCTCCCGAACCCGTGGGTGGGCAGCACCGGCGTCTCGTCCGGGAGCTCGGCGGCCAGCCGGTGCGCGGACGCGTGCTGGGCGCGGGCCAGCCGCTCGGTCAGCCTCGGCTCGACCAGGTCGGGGCGGCCGACCGAGCCGATCAGCAGCGACCCGCCGGTGAACACCGCGACCACCGACCCCCCGTCCTCCAGGACGTAGGAGGTGTGGTGCGGGGTGTGGCCGGGGGTGGCCATCGCTCGCAGGACGACCCCTTCGTCCACGTCCACCACGTCGCCGTCGGCGACCGGGGTGCGGGCGAAGGCGACGCGGGCGGCGGCGGGTACGAGGTAGGAGGCGCCGGTGATCCGGGCGAGCTCCAGGCCGCCGGTGACGTAGTCGTTGTGGACGTGGGTCTCCACCACGTGCGTGATCCGCACCCCGCGCGCGGCCGCTGCCGCCAGGACCCGGTCGATGTCGCGGGGCGGGTCCACCACGACGGCCGTTCCGGCGCCACCCGCGAGGTAGCTGCGGTTTCCGAGGCCCTCGGTGCCGATCGTATCGATGAAGAACACGGTGATCCTTTCGGTTGGCGTGTACCCCCGGGGGTATATTTCGAGCGTAGCACGGGTACCCCCCAGGGTATTTTCGCGAGCTGCTGCCGGCGCCCGGCGGCACAGCGCCACCGCCGGTCGCGTGACGGTGACAGCAGCCCCGGGTGCGGGTTCGCCGTCCGGACACGCCGACGACGGCGCAGGACGCGCGACGCAGGACGCGCGACGCGCGACGCGCCAGGGAAGCGCGGATCCGGGAGGGCGCGGCCGACGGTGCCAGAATCTTCGTCCATGGCACCCCGCGCAGGCGTTTCCGCTCCGGCTCCTGCCGCTCTCCTCCTGACCACCCTCGCCGCCGGCCAGTTCCTGATGGCGCTCGACAGCTCCGTCATGAACGTCTCCATCGCGACGGTGGCGGAGGACGTCGGCACGACCGTGACCGGCATCCAGGGCGCGATCACCGCCTATACGCTCGTCATGGCCATGTTCATGATCCCGGGTGGCAAGGTCGGCACCCTCATGGGGCGCCGGCGCGCGTTCATGACGGGCTGCGCCGTGTACGGCTGCGGGTCCCTCACGACGGCGCTCGCCCCCAACCTGCCGGTGCTCCTGGTGGGCTGGTCCTTCCTCGAAGGCATCGGCGCGGCGCTGATCCTGCCGGCGATCGTCGCGCTGGTGGCGGGCAACTTCCCGCCCGAGCGGCGTCCCAGCGCCTACGGGCTCGTCGCGGCTGCCGGCGCGGTCGCGATCGCGGTCGGCCCGCTGGTCGGAGGGGTGGCCACCACCTACTTCTCCTGGCGCTGGGTGTTCGCGGGCGAGGTGGTGCTCGTCCTGGCCATCCTGGTGCTCGCCCGGCGCCTGGCCGACGCCCCGGCGGCCGAGCGCCCGAGGTTCGACCTGGTCGGAGCCGTCACGTCGGCCGCGGGTCTGGGAGTCTTCGTTTTCGGCGTGCTGCGCGCCGGCGAATGGGGCTGGTTCAGGGCCAAGTCCGGCGCCCCGGAATGGCTGGGCGTCTCGCCCGTCGTCTGGCTGGTGATCATCGGCCTGCTGCTGATGTGGGTCTTCGTGCGGTGGGAGGCGCGCCTGGACGGCCGCGGCAAGGACCCCCTCGTCCGGCCCGAGTTCCTGCGCAACCAGCAGCTCACCGGCGGCCTGGTCGCGCTGTTCTTCCAGTACCTGGTCCAGATGGGCGTGTTCTTCATCGTCCCCCTGTACCTGTCGGTGGCGCTCGGGCTGTCGGCCCTGGCGACCGGCGCCCGGCTGCTTCCGCTGTCCGTGTCCCTGCTCGCCGCGGCCATGCTCATCCCGCGCCTGCTGCCGAACGTCTCGCCGCGGCGCGTCGTCCGTGCCGGGATCTTCGGCCTCCTGGGCGGGGCGGTCGTCCTGATGGCGGCCCTCGACGCGGACGCGGGCCCGGAGATCGTCACGGTGCCGCTGCTCCTGATCGGCGCCGGGATGGGGGCCCTGGCCTCGCAGCTGGGAGCGGTGACCGTCTCGGCCGTCCCCGACCGGCAGAGCGCCGAGGTCGGCGGCCTGCAGAACGCCGTCACCAATCTCGGCGCCTCGATCGGCACCGCGCTCGCGGGCTCGATCATGATCGCCGCGCTGACCGCCTCGTTCCTGACGAGCATCGAGGAGAACCCCGCCCTTCCCGCCGAGGTGAAGAGCCAGGCCACCCATCAGCTCGCGGGCGGCGCACCCTTCCTGTCCGACGCCCAGCTCCAGACGGCGATGGACGACGCCGGGGTCCCACCCGAGACCGCGCAGGCCGCGATGGACGCGAACGAGGAGGCCCGGCTCGACGGGCTGCGCGCGGCCCTCGCCGTCCTCGCGCTCACCTCCGTCCTCGCGCTGTTCTTCACACAGCGCGTCCCCGCCACACCGCCCCGTTCCAAGGCGGCCGACGGCTGACCCGCTCGAACCCGCCCGGGCCGCGGTGCACCTCGTGGTCACCCCGCCCCGGAGCGGCGCGCCGGCCTCCTCGCGGCCGAATGGTCCAGTCCGGCGGACCGCGACGGGCCCACCGACCGTGCGCGTGTCATGGTGGAGACAGCCGTGACCCACGGGGGCCGCAGGCGCGTGGCAGGTGGAACCGTGACCGGACCCGGCATCGACTACCAGGCCGTCTTCCAGGCCCTTCCCGCCGGTGTGGCGCTGCTGACGCCGGAACTGGTGTACGCGGACGTCAACGAGGCGTTCGTGGCCCTGTCCGGGCGCAGCCGTGACCAGCTCATCGGCCGTTTCCTGTTCGACGTCTTCCCCGACAACCCAGGCGATCCCGCCGCGACCGGCATGCGCAACCTGTACGCCTCGCTGCGCCGGGTGGTGGCCGACGGGGAGCCCGACACGATGGCGCTCCAGCGCTACGACGTGGAAGATCCCCAAAGGCCAGGGGTGTGGGAGGAGCGGTACTGGAGCCCGGTCAACGTCCCCGTCCTCGCCCCCGACGGCACCGTGGCCCTCCTGCTGCACCGCGTGGAAGAGGTCACCGAACTCATCCGCGCCCGCGGCGGTCGGACGGGCGGTGACCGAGCCCGGGTCCTAGAGGCCGAGCTGTACACCCGGGCCCGGGAGCTGCAGGAGCTCAACGAACGCCTGCGCAAGGCCCACGCCCGTGAGCGGGCGGTCGCCCTCCACCTCCAGGAGGCCATGCTCCCCGCCCCCCGCCCCCTCGGCCACCACCGCGCCGCCGTGCGCTACCGGCCCGCGATGGGGGCGCTGAACGTGTGCGGCGACTGGTACGACCTCGTCGACCTGCCCGGCAGCGGCCGCACCGCTGTCGCGGTCGGCGACGTCGTGGGCCACGGCCTGCGCGCCGCCGGGGTCATGGGCCAGCTGCGCAGCGCCCTGTCCGCGGCCTCCCACGTCGCCACCGGCCCCGCGCAGGCCCTGGAAGTCCTCGGCCTGTACGCGCGCTCCGTGGACGGCGCCGAATCCACCACCGCGGCGTCCGTCTTCATCGACTGGGAGACCCGCGTCCTCACCTACAGCAGCGCCGGCCACCCCCCGCCCGCCCTGTGCCATCCCGACGGCACCGTCACCTTCCTCGACCAGGCCACCGACCCCCCGCTCGGCGCCCGCCCCGAACACGTTTCCCGCCCCCAGGCCCGGACCGCGTTCACCGACGGCTGCGTCCTCCTCCTCTACACCGACGGGCTCGTCGAACGCCGCCGCGAGGACATCGACACCGGCCTCGCCCGCCTCGCCGACTCCTTGGCCCGGCACCGCACCGACGACCCCGACACCCTCGGCGACGCCCTCCTGACCGACCTGATCCCCGCGGCAGGACTCACCGACGACACCGCCCTGATCGTCATGCGGCTGTGACCGGCCCGCAGCGCGCGCCCTCACGACCGGGAACCCGCTGCAGGTCGAGGGCGGGTGCCGGGGCGTCTGCACGTACGCCTACCGTGGTGCCGTGAACGTTTGCGTCTTCCTCTCCGCCGCCGATCTCGACGTCCGCTACACCGAGCCCGCCCGCCGGTTCGCCGAGCTGCTGGGCAAGGCCGGGCACACCCTCGTCTGGGGCGGCTCCGACACCGGTCTGATGAAGGTCGTCGCGGACGGGGTCAGCGGCGCGGGCGGAAGGCTCTGCGGCGTCTCGGTCGACTTCCTCGCGGCCAAGGCACGACCGGTCTCCGCCCCCGACGAGATGGTCTTCACCGGCAGCCTCGCCGAGCGGAAGGCGACGCTCATGGAGAGGGCCGACGCGTTCGTGATCATGGTGGGCGGCATGGGAACGCTCGACGAGGCCACCGAGATCCTGGAGCTGAGGAAGCACCGCAGGACCGGGAAGCCGGTCGTCCTGCTGAACACGGCCGGCTTCTACGACGGCCTCCGCGAGCAGTTGCGCCGCATGGAGGACGAGGGCTTCCTCCCGATCCCACTGGCCGAGCTGGTGTCCGTCGTCGACGAACCCGCCGCCGCGCTCGCCGTCCTGGAACGCACCGTCACGAGCACCTGATCCGGCGGACCGCCCGTCGCGGTCCGACGCCCGGCGCGGGGTGCCGTGCCGGGACCGCTACCGCGGCTCCCGCCCTTCGCGCGCTGTCCGGGTTCCGGAGGACTGGCGGCGCACGGCCCCCTCCACCGCGCCGAACACGATCCGGGTGGCCACGCCGAGGGCCAGGATGTTGCCCACCATCTGCGTCATCGTCACGACCCGGGCGGGCTGGGAAACGGCCACGATGTCCCCGAAGCCGACGGTGCTGAACACGGTGAGGGTGAAGTACAGGGCATCGGTGCGGGTGAGGGGTTCCGAGAAGCTCCCGGGCCCGGACGCCTCGAGGAGGTAGTACGTCGTCGCGTAGAGCAGCAGGAACAGCGGGATCGTCGTCGCGAGCGCCTCGATCCCCCGCAGCCGCGGGTGGTCGGAGAGGGCGATCGACCGGATCTGCAGGGCGAAGATGGCCGTGACGGCGCTGAGGCCGAGGGCCAGGGCCGTGACGTCGCCCTTCTGCCCGGTGAAGGGCAGCAGGTAGTAGGCGGAGACGACCACGGCCACCGTGGCCAGGCACCTGAAGGTCACGACCAGCGCCGGCCGCACCCGCCGGCGCGGAGGACGGCCCGGCGACGCGGGCCCCTCGGGCGGAGCGTCGTCCTGGGCGGAGCCCTGCGTGTCCATCCAGCCTCCTGCCCTGCCCTCACCGGCTGGGAGACAGCATGGACCACACCCTCCCCGGATCGGGGGCATGCGGTGCGGGGGGCCCGGGGGTGCACACGGATGGGCGTCTGCGCCGCCCCTCAGGGGACGGGGCCGTTCTGGCGGCAACGATCACCGGGCCGAGCCGCAGGTTCACCCCGGCCGACGCGGCGACCGGGGACCACGGCCGACCGGGGGACCCGGGACCGCCGGGCCCGCATCGCCCGCGCCGGGCGATGTGCGGGGCGTGCGATCAAGGCGCCGGGACGTGACCATGGAAGGGCAGTCCTCGGGGCCCCGCCACCACCCGCAGCGGCTTCGGCGGCGGGGAGCGGGTACGGACACGAGGGCCGAGCCAAGCGGCCCCGGCCGTGCTCAGCCGCTCCACCGGGGGTATGACCTCATGACCGTGCCCTTGCCCGGCGATCCCTTGCTCGCTGCCAAACTCTCCGTCCCTCTCCAGGTCCCGGGGCTGGTGCGCCGCCGGCGGCTGCTGAACCGGCTCACCCGGGGCACCGAGGGACCACTGACACTGATCACCGGAGCGCCCGGTGCCGGGAAGACCGCGCTGGCCGCCTCCTGGGCCTGGTCCGCCTCGGCGCCCGGCCCGGTGGTCTGGCTGACGCTCGACGAGGACGACACCCCGGGCGCCTTCTGGGCCTACGTCGTCGAAGGGTTCCGGCGCTCCGGGGAACTCGCCGGGGACGCCCTCGGCGCGCCCGTCCGCGCGGACGGCGTCGACCGCTCGCTGCTGACCCGCCTCGCCTTCGCGCTCGAAGGCGCACCCGGCCCCCTCGTGCTGGTCGTGGACGGCCTCGAGAAGGCCCGGGGGGACGCCGTGCACAACGGGCTGCGCTTCCTCTCGGACCACGCCGGCCCGGCCCTGCGGCTGGTCCTCATCAGCCGGGAGGAACCGCCGCTGCCGCTGCACCGCTACCGTGCGGAGGGCCGCCTCCAGGAAATCCGGGAGCACGACCTGGCGTTCACCCGGAGTGAGGCGGCGCAACTGCTGCGCGGCCGGGGGCCCGCACCGGAGGACCACCTCGTGGACCTCTTCCTGGAGCAGACCCAGGGCTGGGCCGCGGGCCTGCGCCTGTGCGCCCTGGCCATGGCACGCTCCGGGGACCCCGCCGCCTTCGCAGGCTCCCTCACCGCGTCCGAGCAGGCGGTGTCCGACTACCTCCTCACCGAGGTGCTCGCCGCCCAGCCGGGCCCGGCCCGGGAACTGCTCCTGCGCACGGGAATCCTGAACCACGTGCACCCCGACCTCGCCGCGGCCCTGACCGGGCGGGCCGACTCGGGCCGCATCCTCCAGGACCTGGCCCGCCGCCACGCGTTCGTGGAACCGCTCCCCGGCACCCGGTGGTACCGCTACCACCCTCTGTTCGCCGAGGTCCTGCGCGCCCACCTGCGCAGCGGGCAGCCCGGGCTGGAGCCGCTGCTGCACCGCCGCGCCGCCCGCTGGTACGCGGAACGGGGCCACAGCGCCGAGGCGGTGGACGAGGCCACCGCAGGAGGAGACTGGGGCTTCGCCGCCGACCAGACCGTCCGGCACCTGCTGGTCGCCCCCATCCTCGCGGGCACCGCCGCATTCCCGTCGGCCGACACCTTCTCCCGCATGCCCGAGGACACCCCCGGTGCCAGAGCGCCCCTGGTGGCCGCCGCCTGCTGCTTGGCCCGCCGGGACGCCGAGGGCTGCCGTGCCCGGCTCGCCCGCGCGCAGGACGCGCAGGACGCGCAGGAGGAGGCCGGCGGACCGGAGGCCGAACCGGCCGACCTCCTCACGGCCGCCCTCCTGCGTCTGCTGTCCGCCCCCGGCCCGGCCGACGAGGACGCGCACCGGGTCACCGCACTGCTGGCGCGGCTTCCGGCCGAGGAGAGAGCGCGGCACCCCGAGATAGGACCCCTGTGCCTCTACGGCCAGGCGTGCGCCTGGCTGCGGGGCGGCCGCCTGCAGTCCGCCCGCGACGGCCTGGAACGGGCGGTCCGGGCCTGTTCCGGCGACGCCACGGTACTGCTGCGCCACCGGTGTCTCGGACGGCTGGCCCTGGCCGACGCCCTGGCGGGGGCACTGACCCTCGCGCAGCAGCACGGCGAGGCCTCCCTGGCCTTCGCCGACGTGCACGGCATCCCCGATTCCCAGCGCTCCGGCGCCGCCGGCCTGGCGCTCGCCGCAGTCGCCGTCGAACGGGAGGAACTCGCCGAGGCGGCCGTGCAGCTGGACCGCGCCGAGCTGCTCCACGACGCACTCGGCGACTTGGACCTCCTGATCGAGCGGTCGGTGCTGCACGCGCAGCTGGAGCTCGCCCGGGGCCGGTGGGACGCCGCCCGCAGCCACCTCGACGGCCAACTCGCGGAGGCGGCCGCGTACCCGGCCGGGCCGGCCGCGCGCCTCGCCGTCGCCTGTGCCACCGCGGCCCTGGCCCGTGGCGACGCCGGCGCGGCGGCCGCCGCCCTGGAACGGATTCCGGTGGACGAAGGCCCGCCCTCGTACACCGTGGCCCTCGCGCAGGTCCGCGCCGCCGCCGGCCGTCCCGCCCAGGCGCTGGAGCTGATCGAGGCCACGGAGAGGTCCGACGCGGTGACCCTGCCCGACCGGGTCCGCCTGGTCCTGCTGCGCGCCCATCGCGCGCTCCTCGACGGCCGCGAGGACACGGCCCGCACCCTGCTCGTGGAGGCCCTCGACCTCGCCCGCCCCGAAGGGCTCAGGCGGCCGTTCAGGGAGGCGGGCCCCTGGGTGCGGTACCTGGCGGGCCGCCTCAACGGGCACAGCGCCTCCTACGCGTGGCTGGCCTCCCCGCACGCCCAGGCCGACCACCGGGTGGTCGAGGAGCTGAGCCGCCGCGAGCGGGAGGTCCTCCAGCAGGTGGCGCGCATGATGTCCACGGAGGAGGTCGCCGCCGAGCTGCACGTGTCAGTGAACACCGTCAAGACCCACCTGCGCGGCATCTACCGGAAGCTGTGCGTCTCCCGCCGGCGCGACGCCGTCGAGCGCGCCCACGACCTGCACATGCTCTGACCCCCTCCCTGGCACCCGGCCGACATGCGGGACATTCCACCCGGAGCGGGTGATGCGGACGGCCGGTGAAAGGGGGAGGCTGGACCGGCACACGCAGATGCCGCCCCGGCCTCGGGGAGGCGGCCCGACGGCCCGACGGAGGCCGACATGAACGACTATCCACTGCTCGACGCATTCCTCACGATGCTCTACTTCTTCCTGTGGGTCATGTGGTTCTTCCTGCTCTTCAAGATCGTCTCGGACGTCTTCCGGGATGACGGCCTGAGCGGCTGGGGGAAGGCCGGCTGGACCGCCTTCGTCTGCCTCCTCCCCTTCCTGGGCGTCTTCGTGTACCTCCTCGCCCGCGGCCGCGGCATGGGTGAACGCGACCGGAAGCAGGTGCGTGAGCAGGAGCAGGCCTTCCGGTCCTACGTGAGGCAGGCGGCCGAGAGCGCTCCGTCCGCGCCGACGACGGGCTCGGAGCTGGCCAGCCTGGCCGCACTGCGCGACCACGGCGACATCACCCCCGCCGAGTACGAGCAGGCCAAGTCGAAGGTCCTCGCGTCCCACTGAGGGCGACGGTGCGTAGCGGGCGGGAAGAACGGAGGGCCGCGGTGGCCACTCCCGAGGGAGCGCCCGAAGTCCTCCTGCGCGCCGCTGTCCGCCGGCCGGAGCGGCTGCCCGAACTGCTCGCGGACTTCGCGCTGCGACACGCCGGACCGCGTGCCGCACGCAGCGTGGCCCGGCTGCGGGCCGACCGGCCCGGCGCGGACACCGCCTCGCTCGGTGCCGAGGCCGTCGAGCGCGGCATCCGCAGGACGGTCAGCGAGGGGGCCTTCGTCGGCGGCCCCTTCCTCGTCTTCATCCCGGTCGCGTTCTGCGCGGCGCTCCTGAGCCAGGCCCGCACGATGCTGGAGCTGGCCGCGCTCGCCGGACACGATCCGACGGCGCCGAGGCGGGCTGCCGAACTCCTGGTGCTCCAGGGGGTCTACCCGGACGCGGACACCGCGGAGCGGGCCCTGCGGGCGGATGGGGGAGGCGACCGCCGAAGGCCCGAGCCGCGTGACGACGGCCCGCGGCGCCGCCGGTTCCCCGCACTGGCCTCGCTGGTCCTTCGCATGGCCAAACTCCTCGGGCTGATGCCGCCCCGCCGTACGGGCGGCCGCCCCGGCGTGCGGGACCGCCTCGTCATGCTGGGCCGCTGGGCCCTCCTGGGCGTGACCTTCCTGGTGGGCACGGTCGCCCCCCTGGTGTGGCTGCCCTACATGGCGCTGTCGTACCGCCGGGCGACCCGCCAGGTGCTGGACCGGGCCGCGACGTACTACCTCACCGAGACCCCGCTGCCGGCGCCGTCGCGCGGCGCGGCTCCCCGCCTGGACCCCGGCATGCTGGCCGCGGCCGCCCGGGCCGTGGCATTCGTGCTGCTTCCTCTCCTCCTGGTGTTCTCCGTCCGTCTTTTCGAGGTCCGGATGGCCGGAAGCGTGTGGCCGGTGGTGGGCATCGTCCTGATCGTCTCGTCCGTGCTGGCGGGCGCGCTGTGGCACCACCGCCGCCGGCGCCGCTCGGACTGACCGGTCCGCAGGCGCGTGGCGGCCGCCTACGGCTGCGGCGGCCGGCCCGCGGTGGACCACGCGGTCAGCTGCTGCGGTCAGCTGCTGAGGATGCGCGCCTTCTGCGCGGCGAACTCCTCCTCGGTGAGGATGCCCTGCTCCTTGAGCTCCGCGAGCTCCTTGAGCTGGCCGATCTTGTCATCCATGCCGACAGCGGCGGGGGCGGGGGGCGGCGGTTGCTGCTGAGCCGGGGGAGCCTGCGCGGAGGGGTCCTGGGCTTCGGCCTGCTGGGCCCAGCGGCCCGCCTGGCGGCGGCTGACACGGTTGGACACGGCCGTGGCCGTTCCGGCGACGACGGCGGTGCGTGCGATGCCGCGAAGGAGTCCGGGCATGGTTGCCTGCCTTGGTAGGGGCGGACGGGGAAATGGGGAGAACGGGGGGAGGGAGAGGGCGTCAGCCGGCGTTCTCGAGCGCGTCGAGCGCATCGAGCATGTCCTGGACCGGCACGCGCCCGCTCGCGATCATTCTGGCGTCGGCGCGGCGCAGAGCTGCGGCCAGGGGCGCGGCCCACAGGTTCTCGTACAGGAGCACGGCGGCGGAATCCCCCGGCTTCAGCAGGGACCCGGCCTCGGTGATCTCGTCGTCGCCGAGCAGCCCCGAGGAGACCCCTTCGAAGACGGTGAGGTCGGGCCGGCCGTCGCCCGTCACATCGGCGAGTTCCAGACCGCGCACCGTGCCGGTCTCGTCCTTCGTGAAGAAGACCAGGTCGAGAATCCGGATGATGCCGCGGTCGACGAGGTCGACCAGCAAGGGCATCCCCTCACCGGTCAGGTGGCTGCCGGGGAACTCGACGACCAGGTAGTCGATGGGACCCAGTTCGTGAGCCGGGTCGGTGGTCTCTGTGGTCACGTCGTCCACTCCTGTCTCAAGGCCGGAACGGGTCCGGGGCCCCTCACACGGCCACGAGCGTAGGCACGGCGCGGGGGCGGGGGATCACCCCTGGCGGGTGAGGTGCCGGGTACGGACCCGCACCGGTGCTCGACCGGACAGACGCCTCCGCGCGACACGGAAAAGGAGCGATCGACCAGAGCCTCCACGCCCGCATGGGCGTCGAGACGACGCACGGCGACGGGTCCGGCATCGGCTGGTCCACGAGATGCGCGGGGAGCCGGCCCTGTGGTCGGCGTCGGCTCACGCCAGTAGGGATTCTGCCGAGCGGATCGCCTCCGAGAACGGACCCTTCGTGATGACGATGAGCTCGCCACCCACTGCATGCCGTTCGATCCGCTGCTCTTCTTCGCGGACGCCGGCAACGGTGACCTGTTTGCCCTCCTGCGGCGAACCCGATGTCTACAGGCGAACCGACCCGACACCGCGGCCCCACTCGGGATCACACCGTGACCGAGCAGTCGTCCCGTCCGACCCGCGCGTGCCGCACCTGTCCGCCGCGACAAACCCGGCCTCACGTCCGCTGGTCCCGAGGACATGGCCGTCGCGCGTCCGGGTTGGCACGGTGGGACGTGTCGCCCCGGGACGGTCCCGGGTCGGACGCGGAGCGGAAGGACGGCGATCAGAGTGGACACGAACTCCAAGGGCCAGTACGGGGACTTCCAGAACGAGATCTACCTCGACGGGCTCTCCGGCGTGCTCCCCACCATGCCGATGGACTTCGCCGAACTGGAGCGGAGGGCCCGGGCGGCGCTGCCGCCCGCCGTGCTCTCCTATGTGGCCGGCGGGGCCGGGGACGAGTTCACCCAGCGGGCGAACGTCACCGCGTTCGAGCGGTACGGCTTGATGCCGCGGATGATGGTCGGCGCCACCAAGCGGGACATGAGCGTCGACCTCTTCGGGCTGAAGCTGCCGTCACCGCTGTTCATGGCGCCGGTCGGGGTGATCGGGCTGTGCGCGCAGGACGGGCACGGCGACCTGGCGACGGCCCGCGCGGCGGCGAGGACCGGTGTGCCCATGGTCGCCTCCACCCTGACCGTCGACCCGATGGAGCAGGTCGCCGCCGAGTTCGGCGACACTCCCGGCTTCTTCCAGCTGTACACCCCCACCGACCGGGCGCTCGCCCAGAGCCTCGTGCACAGGGCTGAGGCCGCCGGGTTCAAGGGCATCGTGGTGACCCTGGACACCTGGCTGACCGGTTGGCGTCCACGCGACCTCGCCGCGAGCAACTTCCCGCAGCTGCGCGGCCACGCACTGGCCAACTACACCTCCGACCCGGTGTTCCGGGCCCGCCTGGCCAAGGCCCCCGAGGAGGACCCGCGCGCCGCCGTAGGGGAGTGGGTCGGCATCTTCGGTAACCCGCTGACCTGGGAAGACCTGCCCTGGCTCAGGTCACTCACCCAGCTGCCGATCATCCTCAAAGGCATCTGCTCCCCGGAGGACACCCGGCGCGCCAGGGACGGCGGCGTCGACGCCGTCTACTGCTCCAACCACGGCGGCCGCCAGGCCAACGGCGGCCTCCCCGCCCTGGAGGCCCTGCCCGGCGTCGTCGAGGCCGCCGACGGCCTGCCCGTCCTGTTCGACTCCGGCATCCGCTCCGGCGCCGACGTCGTCAAGGCCCTGGCGCTGGGCGCCACGGCGGTGGGCGTGGGCCGCCCGTACGCCTACGGCCTGGCGGTCGGCGGAGTCGACGGCATCGTGCACGTGCTGCGCTCGCTGCTCGCCGAGGCAGACCTGATCATGGCCGTCGACGGCTACCCGGCCCTCGCGGACCTGCGCACCGACGGCGCGATCCGCAAGCTCTGACCGGCCGCGACACATCGAAGCCCGGTCCCCCAGCGGGGGCCGGGCCCGTGTCGTCCTCCCGCCGTGCCCGCACGCCCACCGGCACCGCCTGCACCCCGACCGCGCCGCGACGGCAGGCCCAGGGCCAGAATTGTCCACGTGGACAAAGAAGCCGAGTCACAGGCCCGGGAACAGCGCGGACGCGTCCTCGCCGCGCTGTCACTGGGGGACATCGCCGCGGGTGCCGCAGCCACCGTCGTCCGTGAGATCCCCGCCTACCACGCCCACGACGCCGACCAGGTGCGCGCCGAACTGCTCGCCGTACTGGCGCCGGTCGTCGCCTTCCTGCGCGAGGGACGCGGCGCCACCGCCGCCGAGCAGGCACAGTTCGCCGCCTTCGGCGCCCACCGTGCCGAGCAGGGCGTCGGGCTGGAGCCGCTGCTGGAGGCCTTCCGGCTGACCACCCGGTGCGCCTTCGACGCCCTCTACGAAGAGATCCGCCGTGTCGACGCCTCTCAGGCGGGACTCGAACTCGCACGGGACCTGTGGGCCTGCTGCGACCGGCTGTCGGCGGCGGTGGTCCAGGGGCACCGGGCACGGGAGCTGGAGAAGGCCCAGGCAGCCCAAGAGCACCGCACCCTGCTCCTGCGGCAGCTGCTCACCGGTGACCTGCCCACGGAGTACCTGGCGACCGCGGCCACGACGCTCGGCCTCGATCTGCGCGCCGAGTACCACGTCTGCCACGCACGGCCGGGGAAGGACCGTACGATCGCCGCCGTGGAACGGGCCCTGCGCCCGCACACCGCCGTCCTGTTGGCCGAGCCGGGCACCGACCGGGTCGTCGGGCTGACCACCGGCCCGCTCCCGGCCCGGGTCACCCTGCCGGCCGGCCTGGGCCCGGCACGCCCGCTGGCCCGGCTCCGGGAGTCACTGGCCGAGGCGGAGCGCTGCGACGAGCTGGCCGTCGCCTTCGCCCTCGGACGGTGCGTGCGGACCGGCGAGCTCCCGCTCCACCTGGCCGTCCTGGCCCTTCCGGCGGTCGGTGATCAGCTCGTCGCCCGGTGTTTCGGCCACACGTCCGGTGAGCGTCGTACCACCCTGGTACGTACCGTCGACGCCTACCTCGCCGCCGACTCCAACGCCGACCAGGCCGCCGCCGCCCTCTTCGTCCACGCCAACACCCTGCGGTACCGGATCCGCGCCCTCACGGCCTCCACCGGCCTCGACCCGGCCCGCACCGAGGACGCCCTCACCCTCTGGTGGGCGGTCCGCCGCCTCCAGACGAGGGAGAACTCCGGCTGATCCCCGGAGGCAGCCCGGGGCGGCACGTGCGGCCGGCGGGTTCAGCGGGCGTTCTGCCGCTCGAACCGCTCGATCACGCCGCCCGCGATCTGGGTGGCGGGGTTGCCCCGGGTGAGGTCGAACAGGTGGCTGGCCCACGGCAACGTGACGCTGCGGTGCGGCACACCGGCCCGTGCCAACGCCTCATCGAGCAGGTGTGCCTGGGACGGCGGGATGAGCCGGTCGTCCTGCCCGTGGACGCTCAGCGTGGCCGGCAGCCCCGGCCGGACGTGGCGCAGCGGCGAGGAGGCGTACCAGCGGGCCGGCTGCTGCTCCCTGGTGCCGCCGATGTAGGCGCGGGTGGCGTCGCGGATCAGGCCCGGAGCGGTGGAGTGGGCGAGGGCGTCGTCGAAGTCCGTGGTGCCGTAGAAGTTGATGACCGTCCGCACGGAGGTGTCCGCGTGCGGGTTGGTGGGCGGGAACAGCGGGTCGCCCTGCGTGTAGGCGGCCATCAGGGCGAGGTGTCCGCCGGCCGACTCGCCGAACAGGGTGATGTCCGACGGGTCGATGCCGAAGCGGGCGGCGTTGTCACGGACGAAGCCGACCGCCGCCTTCACGTCGCCGGGGCCGGTCTGCCAGTCGGCATGCGGCAGCAGCCGGTAGTCGATGGTGAAGACGGCGTAGCCCCGGTCGGTGAACCACCGGCCCCACGGATAGCCGTCCTCGCGGCTGCCGATCTTCCAGCCGCCGCCGTGCACGTACACCACGGCCGGGTGTCCGGCACCGGCGCGGGCGGCGCCGTGCGCGGGCAGGTAGTCGAGCTCCAGCGCGACGCCGTCGACCCTCGCGTAGACGAGAGTCCGAGCGTCCTTCGGACGCCCGGAACCGGGGGAGAGCCCGTGCCACAGGTAGTCGCCGAGGGATACGTGGACGCCCAGCGCGGACGCGGTGCGCCACAGGGTGACGGCCGGGACGGCGGTCATCACCAGCATCAGCGCCGCGCACACACCCGCGGCGGGCACGGCCACCCGCGCCCGCCGGCGCCACGCGAGCAGTGCCAGCCCGGCTCCGGCCACGAGCAGCACCAGGGTGACCTCCTGTGCGCCGTCGACGCCCAAGGTGATCAGAGCGGTCGCCGTGGTCCCGATGGGGACCGTCATCACCACGGTGACCAGCACGGCGACCAGGCCGAGCAGCACGGCGGCCGTGGTCAGCAGCCATGGCCGGCGCCGGCGGGGCATCGCGCCCGCACCGGCACGCCGGCCGGTGACACATGACAGGAAGCGGTTGGACACAGCACTCCGTTCGCCCGGATCAGGTGGCGGCGCCCCGGCCCGGACAGGGAGTCGGGCGCCGCGGAAGCGGCGGCGGAAGCCGAGCCGCCCCCGGAAGGGTCCGGGCGGGCCGGTACGGCCGTACCCCCCGAACGCCCTCCAGCGTGCCCGCCGGGCACCGGAGGAGCCATGGCACCCGGAACAACGCCCACCGCACCGAACCTGTCGGCAGCGACAACCCCGCGCACACCCGCGCCGAACGGCGCTGGAACCCGGCGGCGGCATAGGCCGTTTCCTCCGGACCTCCGTACGCGCCGTCGGCGACGACGGCCCGGCCCGGCGGGTGGGCGGAGCCGGTACCGGACCCGGCGGCCGGTGCGTCCCGTTCCGCCGCTCCCTCCCTGCTGAAGCGCATCGACCCGGCCGCTCTCCAGGCCTCCGTCGCGCGCATGGCGGAGAAGCTCAAGGTGCCCGGGGCC
This sequence comes from Streptomyces sp. NPDC004126, assembly GCF_050275515.1. Classification (NCBI taxonomy): domain Bacteria; kingdom Bacillati; phylum Actinomycetota; class Actinomycetes; order Kitasatosporales; family Streptomycetaceae; genus Streptomyces; species Streptomyces sp. NPDC004126. The sequence goes on from NZ_JBNNPF010000010.1 coordinate 185,204, forward strand.
TTCGTCCTGCTCCGCACCCCGCAGGGCACCTACCGGGCCGTCGTCGGCACCACCGAGCGCGGCACCGTACGGCCCCGGACGCCCGGGACCGCTTCCGGATCGCCTCCACCACGAAGACCATGACCGCGGCGTTGATCATGCCGCTGGCGCAGGACGGGAGGCTGAAGCTGACCGACCCGGTCTCCGCGTACGTTCCGGGCGTGCCCGACGGCGCCCGCATCACCGTCGCCGAACTGCTCAAGATGCGCAGCGGGCTCTACAACTACACCGACGCCCCCGAACTCGCCGCCGCCCTGGACGCCGACCCGGGGAAGGCCTACACCCCGCAGGACGTGCGGGACATCGCCTTCCGGCGGCCGCCGGACTTCGCGCCGGACGCGCGGTACGCGTACTCCAACACCAACTACGCCCTGCTCGGCCCCGTCGCGGAGAAGGCGGGCGGCCGTCCGCTCGCCGACCAGTTCCAGGACCGGCTCTTCACCCCGCTGGGCCTCTCGGGCACCTGCCTGCCCGGCATCCACGACCGGTCCCTGACCGAGCCGTACGCGCACGGCCACATGTACGGCGGCACGGGCTACGCCCTGGTCGACCAGCCGTACCCGGCCGCCCTGCGCGAGGCCGCCGAGGCGGGCCGGCTCCCGCCGGCCGACTACACCCGGCAGAAGCCGTCCTACGCCACCGCCGCCGGAGCTGCCGTCTCCACGGCGCAGGACCTGGCCGGCTGGATCAAGGCGCTGGTCACGGGGAAGGTCCTCGGCCCGGCGGCACAGCGGCAGTGGCCCGCCGCCCCGCAGGCGGAGGACCCGGGTGCGCCCCACGGCCAGAAGTACGGCTACGGCATCGCCGAGCAGCGGCTCGGCCCGAACGCCGCGATCCACTACCACGGCGGAGAGCTGCCGGGCTTCAACTCGTTCATGGGCCACGACCCCGCCAACGACGTCACCCTCGTCGTCCGGACGAACCTGACCCTGTCGCCCGACGGCCGGACCACCGCCCAGGCCCTGCTGCCCACCGTGCTCAACCAGGTCTACGCCGGGCTCGACCTGCCCACGGGCTGACGCGTCCCCCGCCGGGCATTCGGGTGGCGGGGCGCACGACCGGTGGCGTGGCTCCCGGGCTCCGGCGGGAGCCGGTTCCTAGGGTCGGCGGGGCAGAGGGGGCCACGGCAGCGGGCCGGCCGCCGGGAGCGCAGGTGGGTGAGCCGTGGAACGCATGACGGCCGGGGCGACGACGACGGACGCGCGGGCGGCCGACAGACGCGCGGGCGCGCGCAGGTGGGTGCGGGGGCTGGCCGCTGCCGCGGGCCTGCTCCTGCTGTGCGCACTGCCCGCGGCCACGGCGGGCGCCGCGCCCCTGTCCGGTGGCGGACGGTCGCCCGCGGGCCCCGCGCTCTACGTGTCCGACTACGGGAACAACCGGGTGCTGGCCCTGCCCGCGGACGGCGGCGACCAGGTCACGGTGCCCTTCGACGGGCTGGTGCGGCCGACCGGCATGGCGTGGGACGCCGCGGGCCGGCTCTACGTCTCCGACACCGGCAACAACCGGGTGGTCGTCCTGCCGCCGGGCGGCGGGGAGCAGTCGGTCGTCCCCACGACCGGGCTGTCGCGCCCGCTGGGGCTCGCCGTCGACCCGGCCGGGAACCTGTACGTCGCGGACAGCTTCAACGACCGGATCGTGAAGATCGCCGCCGACGGCGGGGGCCAGACGACGGTGGCCACGACCGGCCTGCTGCACCCCTGGGGGCTGGCGTGGGCACCCGGCGGGCACCTGTACGTCTCGGACTTCGTCAACGACCGGGTCGTCAGGGTGGCCGTGGACGGCAGCGGCCAGAGCACCGTGCCCGCCACGGGCCTGTCCCAGCCGACCGGACTGGCCCTGAACGCCGCCGGTGACCTCTATGTCTCCGACAGCGGCAACAACCGCGTGGTGAAGCTGGGCGCGGCCGGCGGCACGCAGAGCACCGTGGCCACGAGCGGCCTGAACTCACCGCTCGGGCTGGCGCTCGACGGCACCGGCCACCTGTACGTGGCCGACGGCTTCGGCAACCGGGTGGTGCGCGTCCGCGAGTCCGGGGGCGGGCAGGTGACGCTCGGCTTCACCGGTCTCAACACGCCCACGGGCCTGGCGTTCCCCCCGGCGGGGGCGAGGCCGGGACACGGCCGGGAAGGATAAGGGCAGGTCCGGCAGCAGAACAGGAGCGCCTGGTTGGCGCTGGCCACCGACACCACCCCCGCCGCCTACCCCTTCAACACCGCCGAGGGGCTGGGCCGTTCCGCGAGGATCATCGGAATCGTTGGGATATGCGTGTCGTTGACTGATGCCCAGTGGGCGCGGATCGAGCCGTTGCTGCCGGTCAGGACGCCTCGGAGGGGTGGGCGGCGGCGTGATCGCCGGCAGGTGATCGACGCTGCCCGGTGGGTGTGGATCCGGCGCAGGGATGGGAGGACCGGGCCGCTCCCGCGCGCCGCATTCCGTCCTATGGGAGAGTGGAAATAAGCGCAATCACCCCATTTGGGGAGAGTGTTGGACACCGCGGATCAGCTACTCGCCGCCTGAAGACAGCATGGAGCTCGTGAACGCGTGGAGCGGTCGGTGCCTGGATGCCCGCAACCCAGACTGGCGGCATGCTCCCCGGGCGGGCGCCGTCCTGCAGATCTGGGACTGCAACGATGACTTCCGCGCCAACCAGAGGTGGGACTTCGATTTCTGACAATGCTTCGACAGGAAGCGGGCGAGCATCTACCCCTGATACGGGGCAGGGTCGCAGGAAGTTCGGCCGGCGCTTGGTCCTGAGCGTCGGTCGGAGGCGCGTTCTGTGCCGAGGCGGGCCAGGAGCAGCGACCCGGAACTCGTTCGGCCGCCACCAGGGCACGGCGTAGGCGGAGGTCTGCGCGTACGAGCCGGCCGTGTCGAAGTTGCGCCGTCCCCGCTCGTCCAGAGCGAGAGCGGTGCTCCGGTCGCGTGCGGGGCGGCGGCGTGGGCCTTGCCGTAGATCGCGTTCAGCAGCCCGAGCGACGGCCGGCTGCCGAAGAGGGCCGAGGCCTGGTCCGTGAGGACGCCCGCGACCCCCAGCAAGGCGCCTTCGTACCCCCACCCGATCACCCCCGTCCCGGACTGCGACCGCTGCCAGGGCTACGCCCACACCCGCGCCGCCGCATCGTCGTTCCAACGGATTTGGCGACGTTCGGGCGGCCGACGCAGAGCCCGTTGAGGGACATTGGCCTCGACGACGAGACGTGACGTGACGTATGTTTGGCATAGGACAAACTTTGGCCTAGGACGTATCCAATCCTTCTCTTCTGGTGGAGCGATCACGTGGGCATCATGGGCACAACCGCGGCCGAGATCGCAGGGAGTGTGCGGGACCAGGTGGCAGCAGGCGAGCTGGTCCCGCACGCGAGTCTGCCCCCGGTGCGGGTGCTCGCGGCTGAGCTGGGAGTCAACCGGAACACGGTCGCACTTGCCTACCGGCGGCTGGTCGAGGCGGGCGTGGCCGAGACGCGGGGCCGTGGAGGCACGGTGATCGCGGCGGTGCCGCAGCTCGCGCGGGAGGGCGTCGCCGTCGGTGGCGACCACGTCGACCTGGCCAGTGGCAACTCCGACCCGCAGCTGTTGCCCGACCTCCTGGCCGCTGCCCGGCGAGGGGAGTACATCCAGCCGCTGTACGGCGTGCCCGCCAACGACGCCGGGCTGGATGCCTGGGCGCGTGAGGACTTCGCCGAGGACGTCGATCTTCCGTTCCGCACGCTGGTGACGCACGGGGCGGTGGATGCCACCGAACGGCTCCTGAACGCTCACCTCACCCGCGGGGATCTGGTGGCGATCGAGGACCCCTGCTTCCTCGCGAGCATCGGCACCCTGCGGCTGAACGGCTACCGCTCGGCGCCCGTCAGGGTCGACGGCGCCGGCATGCGCCCCCACGCATTGCGGGCCGCCCTTCAGGCCGGTGCCCGCGCGGTCGTCTGTACTCCCCGGGCCCACAACCCGACCGGTGCGAGTCTCACCGAGGAACGGGCGGCCGACCTGCGGGCGATCCTGGCGGAGCACCCCCAGGTCCTCGTGATCGAAGACGATCACTTCTCAGCGGTCTCCGCGCGGCCGTACCACCGGGTCACGCCACCGAGCAGCACACGCTGGGCGTTGGTGCGGTCCGTGTCCAAGTTCCTCGGACCGGACCTGCGTCTCGCCCTCGTCGCCGCCGATGCCGAGACCGCCGCGCGCCTGGAGGCGCGGCTGAGCGCCGGCACCACATGGGTCAGCCGTCTACTGCAGCACATCACCCGCGAACTCCTCCTCGACCCGCGCGTCCACGAACTCCACGAACGGGCCCGCGAGGTCTACGCACAGCGCAGCGGCCTGCTCGTCGAGCGGCTGCACGCCCACGGCATCGACGTGCCGCACCGGCCCGACGGCCTGAACGTCTGGATCGAACTCGACGTCGACGAACGGGCCGCGGTCACGGCCCTGGCGCAGCGGGGTTGGGCGGTGCGGCCGGGCCACCTCTTCGCCCCGGACCCGGCCCCCCGCCAGGGCGCGATCCGGATCACCGCCTCCACCATCACCGAGCCGCAGGCCGACACCTTCGCCGCCGAACTCGCCGAGGTCGTCGCCGAACTGCGCTCTGCGGCCGACTAAAGCTCACCCCCTCCCACCCACTTTCCCACCCACTGCAAGGAGAGCCATCGTGTTCCGCGGCCTGAGCGCCTTCCCCCTCACCCCTACCAGCGAGCAGGGCATCGACACAGCGGCGTACGCCGCGCTTGTCGCCCGCCTCGCTGCCGCCGGCGTGGACTCCATTGGCGCCCTCGGCTCCACCGGCGGCTACGCCTACCTCACCCGAGAGCAGCGCGCGCACGCCGCGAAGACCGCGGTCGAGGCCGCCGACGGGACACCGGTCATCGTCGGCATCGGCGCGCTGCGCACCTCTCACGTGCTGGAGTTGGCCGAGGACGCGCAGAAGGCGGGCGCCTCGGGCGTGCTGCTCGCCCCGATGACGTATCAGCCGCTCACCGAGGACGAGGTGTTCGGCCTGTACGAGGACGTCACCCGCGAGCTCTCCGTGCCGCTGTGCGTGTACGACAACCCCGGCACCACGCACGTGCACTTCACCGACGAACTGCACGGCCGCATCGCGCAGCTGCCGAACATCGGCTCGATCAAGATCCCCGGCGTGCCCGACGACCCGCGCCAGGCCGAGCTCCGCGTCGACGCGCTGCGCGCGCTGATCCCCGACACGGTCACCATCGGGGTGAGCGGCGACTGGATGGCAGCCCGCGGCCTGAACGCCGGGTGCGACGCCTGGTACTCGGTCCTCGGCGGCACCTTCCCGCAGACCGCCCTCGCCCTCACCCGCGCCGCCCAGGCCGGACAGGCCGCAACGGCCACGGAACTGTCCGAAGGACTCGAACCGCTGTGGGCGCTGTTCCGCCGTCACCGCAGCCTGCGCGTCATGTCCGCCGCCGCCTCCCACCTCGGCCTGACAGGTGAACCGAACCTGCCGCTTCCCCTGCGAGGACTGGACGAGACCGCCCGCCGCGAAGTCGTCGCCACACTGGACGCCCTCCGGCTCACCTCCTGAGCACCGACCACATGAGCCACGAGCAGCACACAGCCGCCACACCGACCACGCCGGGAGCCCCGGCCACGTCCGGAAGAGGCAGCGGCGGCCTGGCGCGCTACGTCATCGCCGCGGCCCTCGCCCGCACCGCCGACGGCGGAGCCGTGGTCGCCGTCGTCCTGCTCGTCACCGCATCCGGAGGCTCCGGGACACTCGCCGGAGCACTCGGCGCCTGCATCACCGCCCCGCACCTGCTCGGCCCCTTCGTCGCCCGGCCCCTGGACCTCGCCCAAGACGGCCGGAAGGTCATCGCGGCGGCCTGCCTGCTGTACGCCACCGCCCTCACGGCAGCGGTACTGACGTACGGTCACGTCCCCGCAGCGCTGACCGGGCTGACGCTGGCCGCGGCCGGTACCTGCGGACCGCTGCTGACCGGCGGGATCAGCAGCCGGCTGCCCGCCATCGTCGGACCGCGACAGCGCACCCAGCGGCGGGCCCAGGGCTGGGACGTGGCCACCTACGGCATCGGCGGCACCGCAGGGCCGTCCCTGGTGGCCGCCCTGTCCGCCTGGGCCTCACCCGCCGCGGCTGCCCTCGCACTCGCGGTGGGGGCGGCCACGGCGGCAGGCGGCGTCCTGCTCCTGCCGTTCACCGCGCCGTCCCACGGCGGCGACAAGAAGGCGGTCCTCAAGCCCGGAGCGACCCTGGCGCTCATCGCCCGCACCGGCCGCCTTCGCCGCACCGTCTACCTGACGATGATCGTCGCCCTGAGTGTTGCCGCACTGCCGATCACCGCAGTCCACATGACGAAGATCCTCGGCATCGAGCCGGCCACCGCTGCGGTACTGACCGCCGCCTACGGCCTCGGCAATCTCACCGGGTCCGTAGCCGTCATGCTCTTCCCCCTCACCGGCGCCCCGGACCGGCTGATGCGCCGCCTCGCCCTGGGCGTCGTCGCCGGTCTCCTCACCGTCACGGCGAGCCCCGCCTTCGCGGTGTCCGTCGCGGCCTACGCGCTCACCGGGATCCTCAACGCCTTCTTCTTCGCCTCCACCCTCGCAGCCCGCACCGAATACGCACCGAGCAGGGCACGCAGCCAGGTCTTCATCTGGGTCGCGGCACTGAAGATCACGTCTGGATCCGCTGGAACGGCGTTGGCCGGCTCTCTGACGGGCGTGAACGTCAGACTGCCGCTCGCCGTCGGGCTCCTGGCCGTCTCTGCTGCCGTCGTTGCCGCGACCGTTGAGACGCGCTGCGCGAGAGCCGACGAGAAGCGCCCGTGGCGGTGACGAGCCGACCGCCTCCCAACGAACGGCGCATCGCGGCATGTCACATAGCCGCTTCGCCACGGGGTCGCCCCCGAAGAGCCGGCGGCTGGCCGACCGTGTCCGCGCGCTTCGAGGAGTACGGGCTGACGGCCTTCTGGACGCTCGTCCCCGTGACCACGGACCCGGCCAAGGCCCGGGATCGGCTGTTGGAATCTTGTGTTCGTGTCTGACACTGCGGCCGGCCGCCGAGGTGTGCCGGGACATGTCCGGCGAGGCCGTGCCGGGCGATGTCGGCCTGGCAGGGCCTTCAGGTACGCCTTTGGCTCCGTCCCTGACCCGCCGGACCGTCCCTGATCGAGGACTGCTCGGGATTCAGGGGTTGAGGATCAGGCTGGCGGCACGGTCGAGAACCTCGGCCCGGGTGCGCCCCTCATGGTCGGCGGCGAGGGAGTGCTGTCCGATCGCCATGCAGAAGGCGATCAGGCTGCGGGACTCGACCTCGTCGGGATCCGAGCAGAAGGTGCCGATCATCTCGCGCAGCAGGGCCATACGCCGGTTGTCCACCCGCCGCAGGCGCTCGGAGACCGCCTGGTCACGCCGGGCCCAGTCGCGGACCGCGAGGTCGATGGGAAGCAGCCGGTCACTGGAGAAGGTCAGCACGCCCGCACGCCGGATCTTGGTCTCGGGGTCGCCGCCCTCGCGCTCGACCCGCTCGATCACCTCGTCGGTGCTTTCCCGCTCCCAGGTGTCGAGCATCGCTTCCAGCAGAGCGTCGCGGTGGTCGAAGTGCCCGTAGAACCCGCCCTTGGTGACGCCGAGCCGCTTCGCCAGCGCCTCGACCCTCACGGCGTCGGGACCGCCGTCGGCCAGCGCCCGCAGGCCTTCCTCCACCCATCTGTCGCGCGGTGTCCGGGGAGCGCCCACGATGTGTCCCACCTCACTCATCCACCGAATATACGCAACCGTACATTCGATCTAGTCTTACTTATACGCAAGCGTATAACGCCTGCGGCGATCCCGAGCGAAGGAGAGCATCGTGAAGATAGGAATGGTGGCGTACCACTATCCGCATCCTGCCCACCGCGATGAGTTCATCTCGCGCGTCCACCAAGTCCGCGAGGTCATGCTGCGCACACCGGGATGTCTCTCGGGTGAGTGCTGGGTGTCCGGCGACGCGGTGATCTCGATCGTGCAGTGGGAGTCCGAGGAAGCACGGATCGCGGGGCTCGCCGCCGTTCAGGAAGCGGGAGTAGACGTCACCTACGACGAGCGGGAATCACGCCCCCGCACGATCGTTCCGCTCGAGGCGGCCTGACCCACTCCACCACCTGCCCGGGACCGTCCAGCGGCGGATCGGCGGCGGGCTCCGGCGCTGGCGTGTTCAGGAGGGTCTTGCGTGTGATGGGCAGGTTTTCGGTCTCCGCGTCGGGTGCGCCGAGGCGGGCGGTGAGGTCCTCAATGGACGCGGCAGTGCAGACTCGCTCGCGTCTTCGTCCCCGGACGACAGCGCAATTCCCAGGAAGGTGAAGGACGCCGCATGCTGAAGCAGGGCCCCGAAATCCGGGAGCGGAGACGAGTGCTCACCAGAACGTTGCCAAATGTGCCCCGGTGGGCGCGGATTTCGGCCCATCTCGTGCCCATCATCACACTGCCTTCCGGGCTGTGGCGGATCGCTCTGGTCGCGGGGCTCCCGGTGGACAACAACGGCCCCCTCCTCTGGTGGGAACCGGCGTACATCACGTTGCTGACCCTCGTCTCCGAAGGCGTTGCGCTGCTGACGCTCGGTCTCATCCAGCCGTGGGGTGAGACCGTGCCCCGCTGGATCCCGCTGCTGGGCGGACGGCGGGTCGCCCCATCGGCAGCTGTCATACCGGCGCTGCTCGGTGCGGCGGCCTTGATCGCAATCACGACCTACGGCGGACTCGTCGCCATCTTCGGCTCCAACCCCTCCATGGGTTCGCCGGCCAAGGACTGGTTGCTGGTTGTCTGCTACGCACCGCTGTTGGCCTGGGGCCCGTTGGTGGCAGCGGTCGCCCTCTCCTACTACCGCCGCCGACGCGTTCAGACGTAACAACCACTTCACAGGGCGGTTCGTGAATGCGCCTTCACGTCGCAGTTCGTGCTTCTTTCGTCCGCCCACGGACAGGTACCGGTACGAGCGTCCTGCGACGTCGATCCGCAGGGCGCGGCCGTGCCGGCTCACGGCCAGGCTCCGCCGCTTCACCTTGGCCTCCCAGCCATCGGTCTGCAGTTCCATTTTGGCCAGGCGTGGCCGCCCGCCGTATTCGATGCCGCGGAAGACCATCGACGGTACGCCCTGCCCCACGACTTCGGAGGCGTAGTACGTGCCGTCGTACAGCGACTCCACCGGGTAGCGCAGCTCCACGGGATCGAAGCCGTCCACCGTCCCGGACCACATGTGCGTCGCCATCCTCCCGGCGTACCCGTGGACTCCACCCGTGTACGCCGGCTCGAACCGACCCATCGGCGGCGGGGCGGCGCCTGGGCGGCCGGGGGCGGGTTGGCCGGCCAGGCCTCGGCGAGGTGGCGCTCGGCGACGGTGGCGGCGCGGAACAGCAGGCCGACGGCTTCGAACCGCTGTCGGGCGGGAGTCCGGTCGTCGAGGTGGGCAGCGGAAGCGGTCAGCCGGCCTTTGCCGACTCCTCGGCTCGGGCTCAGGTGCCGGCGAGGCGGTAGGAGTCGGTTCCGGTTCCCATGATGGTTCCCTTGAAGCGGGTCGGCGCCTGCCCAGGTGTCCCGGGTCCTGCCGCTGCCCGGCAGCGCCGATGAGCACGTCGGCCGGCACGGCCGGGTATCCCGGCCGCCGGGCGCGGCGGGCGGCCGGCCGGCCCGGCGGGGGCCGCGCGGTACGCAGTACGGTGTCGGGACCGTCGTGGACGGGGAGCGCGGTCCGGTCGGCCGTCAGCCGGCGGTCGGCTGTGACCGGGCAGGTCCTGAACCGCCCGGCGCACCCCTACGCCGACTGGGCCTCGCGCAACGCCGCCGCCTTCCGGTGACTTCCCGCCCGCCGGGCACCCGTACTCCGGCCCCGCGCGGGCCACGCCCGATCGCGAGCCGGGTGACGCCGGCCACGGCAGACGCGTCACAGCGGTCGGGGCGGCCCGATCAGCGGGGTGCGCACCGGAGTGGCCAGCCCGACGAAGAGCACCAGCTGGTGCCCGCCCGGGTTCGTCTGGACCGGCACCAGCTCCCAGTTGTTGGTCAGCCACACGTTCCCCGAGGGGTCGATCTGCACCCCCGTGTTGCGGACCAGCCCGTCGAAGCCGTACCCGGCGGATGCGGGTGAGATGGGCTGGCCCGTCCGGTGTCCCGGCGGGCAGGCCCGGGTGCGCACTCCACACAGCCGGGTCACCCGCTGCCCGGAGAAGTCGGCGACCCACACCGTGTCCGAGCCGTCGACGGCGATCCCCCAGGGCAGGGTCAGGCTTCCCGTGGTGAACGGCTGGGCCGGCGTCGACCCGTCCGGCCGCACCAGGGTCACCGAGGCTCCGGCCGCGGGCGGCCCGCCCGCCGGGCCCACCGCGTCCGCCATCTCCTGGGCGGTGCCGTCCTCACACGGCACGGGAACGGCACCGCTGTTCGACACCCACTGGTTTCCGAGGCTGTCAGAGGCGATCCCGAGCGGCCGCCGCAGCCCGCCGCCGGTCACGGTGCGCTCCAGGCTCCCGTCAGGGGCGAACACGGCCACGCTGTCACTGCCGTTGCCCGTGACCCAGGCCCGTCCCCGGCCGTCCAGCGACACTCCGAACGGCTTCACCAGCGCGCCGCCGCCGACCGGGATGTTGTGGGCCCGCCCGGGCCGCCCGTCGGGGACGCGGGTGACGCTGCGGCTGCCGCAGTTGGCCACCCACAGGGTGCCGTCGCGCCCGGTGAGGGCGCCCTGCGGCTGTACGTAGTCCCCCTGGCGCCACCCCTGCGGCGGGGACAGCGTCCGCCCGCGCGCGTCGAACTGCGAGACGCTGCGGAACAGCGGGTCCGGGTCCAGGGCGCAGCCCTGTCCCTGGAAGCCGAAGTTCGCCGCCCACACGTCACCGTAGCGGCCGATCGCCACCCCGTATCCGGCTCCGTACAGGCCTCCGCCGGCGTACGGAGCGCCGGGCGCGTCTCGGCCGTCGGGGCGCAGGCGCAGCAGCTCGTGGCCTCCGCAGACCGGGTCGTGCGGATCCGCGCCGTAGACGTAGTTGTTGACGATCCACGCGTCGCCGCCCCGGTCGAACGCGATGTTCCCCGGCCCGTCGACCTCGTGACCGTTGCCCTCGTAACGCAGTGCCAGGGTCCATGCCGCGGGCGCCGCGTCCAGCGCGGGCAGGTACACAGGGCGGCTGCGCGCCAGCGTGAACACGCGGTCGGGGTGTGTGCCCGGCGCGCGGGCGATGTCCGCCACCGCCTGCAGCGTGTCGCGGGGCCGCTCGCCGCCGGCCGGCCGGGCCGCCGCGAACAGCTCCGAACAGCCCCGGGTCCGCGCCGTGCACGCGGCGACCGCGTCGGCAAGGGAGTTGAAGGCCCGCAGGGTCGACGTCTGCCCGCCGTTGGGCGGGGCCGCCAGGAAGCGGGAGATGCCGCCGGTCGTCACGTCCGCGAGGTTGTGCGCAACAGACGCGGCATTGCGCGGACCCGGCCAGGGGCCCGCGAAACCGCCGTCCCGCGTGAACTGGGCCAGCGCGAACCCGGCGGCGACCGTGGTCCGCTCGGTGACGGCGAGCGGCCGTCCGGGCCCTTCCGGCGCACCGGTCAGCACGGCCGCGAACCGTACGGGAAGGGCGGCGTGCCCCCGGCCGGAACCTCCGGCGGCTCCGTCCGCGGGAGCGGCGTCGGCTGTCACGTACACCACGGCACCCGGGTCCCGGGGCTCCGCGTACGCCACCCGGAACCGGCCCCCGACGTCCGTGACGGCCCCGCCCAGCCGACGGGGACGCTCGCCGAAGCGGGTGCCCGCCTGGTACACGGTCACCTCGGCGCCCGGCACGGGACCGCTGCCGCCGCGGACCACCCCGCCGCGCCGCACCTGCGCGCCCCCGCCCGGCCCGGGGTCGCCCGAGGCCTGCCAGGTCCCGGCCGCCACGGCGACCGAGAGCAGGGCGGCGATCAGGGCCGCCCGGTGATGTCCACGGTGCGAACGGATCCGCATGCTTCTTCCTCCCGGCCGCGGGGCACGATCCGCGCCAGCCTCACACCCCCCGCCCCGCAGCGCCGGGTTCCCTCCCCGCTCCCCGCCCGCGATCCGCCCGTACGGACCATCCGCACCTGCGGTCCGGATCTCAGGAGCGGAGCCCCGCCGACAGGTGTGACGGGCGGCTACGGCCGTCGAGGGTGCCGACGGACCGGGTGGCGGAGCGAGGTGAGCGCTGGGGTCCGGAATCAGCAGGCGATCGCGTCCTCGGCGATCCGGAACGTCCTCTCGACCGCCGAGGCGTCATACGGAGCGAATCCGGAGAAAAGCACCGAGTCCTTCCGAGGCGTTCTGTAGCTCAGCAGGAAATCCAGGACAGCCGAGCGCAGCTGAGGCGGAGCCTCCTTGCCGGCGATGAAGAGGGGGGTCGGCAGGTGGTCTCTCCGGGCGATCACGCGAGTTCTCTCGGCGTTGGCCGGGTCCTTCAGCCACACGTCTTCCTGGATGAAGGTCGCGTCCGCCGAACCCGTCACGACCGCCTCCACCTGACCCTCGTAGGGCGACGTGGTCACGAGTTCGCCGAAGAATTCGTCGATCCGGCTCCCCAGGTCGTGAACCAGCAGAGCCGGTGCGAGAAAGCTCGTCGTGCAGAAGCGGTGGGCTATGGCGAGCCTCTTGCCGCGAAGATCAGCGGCCGTGGTGACGGTGCTGTGCGCGGGGACGACGAGCAGGCTCGGGATGCCGGTGGTGCCGTCCGCCGCGTAGACGGCACTGGCGATCGGCGCGTACGTGGGGTCATTGCGCAGGTGGAAGTAGTTCAGCACGGGAAGGTATGAGAATGTCGCCGCGTGGATTTCCAGCTGCTTCGTGAGCGGAGCCATGTCGCCGCGATATCCCGTGACGTGAATTCCGTACGTCCCGACGAATGCGGACCATTCCGGCGAGTCGACTTCGAGCCTCAGATTCGCGTCGTACAGGAATGTCGGATCCATTGATGCTCCCTTGTAAGGCGAAACTCCCCCTCCAGTCTTGCCCCTCACGGAAAAGTGTGCACGTATACGCCGCGCAGCGCGCGACTCGCCGCATGAGGGCGGCTACGAAGACACCTGCCACCAGAGGTCAGGACGGCGGCGGCGAGCAGCATCTCGGTGAGCGTGCCGTCGATCACGTCCTTGGCCGCCCCGCACCACGCCGCACACTTCGACCGTCTGCGCGACGGCGCGGCCGCGGTGACGGTCCTGCCGTACCGGCAGGCCTCCGGACGCCGCCGAGGCCGTACCGGCCTGACCTGCCGAGCGGACGGCCTCCTGACGCCGTACGCCCACCAGCCCGACCGCGGTACGGCCCCGGGCGCGCCACCGGATCGGACGGGCTCGGGGCGCCGGACGGCCCGGGCGCGGACGAGGGAGGCCCCATGCCCCAGCCGCCCGTCCAGTCCCCACGCTCCGACGACGGTCCTCCCGCGGACCACGTCATTGTCCTGTTCCGCGCGACAGCATGCGGCCGCTGGACCCCGCCCACGTCGTCCGGGGCCAGTACACCGGCTACCGCGAGGAGCAGGGCGTCGACCCTGCCTCCGACACCGGGACCTTCGCGGCGCGGCGCCGCGCCGGCATCGACAACTGGCGGTGGGCGGAGGTCGCGTTCCACTTCCGCACCGGCAAGGCCCTGGCCGCAGGCCGGCACGTGGTGACGCTCGGCCTGCACGAGCCGGTCCTGCGGATGTTCCCGCTGGACACCCGCACCACCGCCGGCGGCCGGAGCAACGAGCTGGTCATCGACTTCGGCACCCCCGGCCCGATCACGGCCCGCCTCCTGGCCGAGGAACCCTGCCCGTCCATGCGGCTCGCCGACGCCGCCCCGCTGCTCGACGCGCTCCCGCCGGTCGACCCGTACGCCGCCGGCAGCTGGGACCCGGCAGGCATCGAGGCCCGCGTCGCCCCCTGCCGCAGCCAGGCGTCCCTCCCTGGTCCCGGCCGTCTCCCCCGTATCGGTGGGACGCGCCCCTACCCGAGGCGGATCGGCACACTTCCAGGCCCTGGCCGGTCGGGCACATGGGAAGTGTGAAGGGTGACGTACATGTCTTCCGACGAGCGGCATCTTCCTGGCCTGCTCCCGTGCCGCCCACAAGGGTCTCGTGGACGCCGCAAGCGGCCTTGCTTCTGTAACTTGCCCTATCGGTGGGCGAGTCGGGTGCGCCCCTCGATCCCCGTGCCTGTCCCGGAGTTTCCTGCCGTGCGAGGTCGGCGCGATCCACGCGCTGGTCGACGAAGACCAGCTGGTGCTTTGCACCGGCGCCTACGGCCCGCTTGCGTGGCCTTGACTCCAGCTTCGCCTGGTGCTGATCATGCGATAAAGGACCGATCTCGACGACGAGTTCGGCGATCACATCCGGCGACAGCCCTGTGATCCGCCGATCGCTGATGATCGCTGCACGAGACCCGCTCCCCACCACACGAACATGATCAGGGTTCAAGCCCCAGCACCGCATTGCCAACCATGCATGAGCTCGTTAGAGGTCGTTTTCGTCCGATGTTTCATCCCGGAATCGGGTGTTCTGCGGTTTTCTTCGGGTCGCGCCAGGAGATGGTGTTCTCGCCGGTGAGGCGGCGGGCCATGAGGTCGGTCATGGCGAGGTTCACCAAAGCTTCGGAGCGGGTGGGAAGGGTTTCGTAGTCGCGGGCCA